>NZ_SSTC01000046.1 GCF_004801855.1 Pseudomonas sp. A-1
AGCAGCACCCGCGCGGCCGGGCTGCCCGGCTTGGCGTCGACGCGCTCGGCGGCCAGGCCGCGGGCCAGCGCCAGCTGGCCGTCACGCAGGGCGGCCTCGAGCAGCGTCAGGTCGATGAGGTCGCGCTGCGCGTGGCTGCCGCCGAAACGGTGGGCGATGCCGCGCAACGGGCGCAGCAGTTCCACGGTGCGGGCCGGTTGCCCCTCGACGAAGGCGAGCAGCGCCTGGCACAGCGGTGCGCCGACGTCGCGGGTGAACCGCGCGTTGTCGCCATCGCCCTGCATCGCCCGTTGCTGGGCGGCCTGCAGGGTCCGGACCGCCTCGCTGCACCCGGCGCAGGCGAAGGCCATCATCGCGTGGGCGTCGTTGAAGGCGTAGTGGCCGCTGTCGGCGAAGGCCTGCCAACGCTCCGCCACCCCCTGCCAGCGCTCGCCGACATCGGCGCCGAGCAGATGCAGGCGCCAGAGCAGCGCCGAGGCGTCCACCAGGTCGAGCGCCAGCGGCGACTGGCTGGCGGCTATGGCACTGTCGAACAGCTCCAGCACGCTGGCGGTATCGCCGAGGTCGAGATGGAACAGCGCCAGGTGCCACCAGTTGTGGATGGCGAAGAAGTTGTCCTCGGCCCACTGCCGCTGGCGGTCGCGCATCCAGGCGATGCCTTCGTGCTGGCGGCCCTGCATCTCCAGCACGTGGGTCACGGCGTGGTGCGCCCAGGCATCGCGCGGCTCCAGCAGCAGGGCGGCGTGGCCGCTGGCCGAGGCACGGGCGTAGGCACCGCACTCCTCCAGGCCGAAGGCGTGCATGCCAAGCAGCGCGTGGTAGCCCGGCATCGCCGGCGACCAGGCGGGAAAGGCGCGGGTGATGCGGTCGCGCAGCATGCGCGCATCGCCGACGTAGAAGTCGAGGACATGGCCGGCCAGCAGGCCGAGGCCGTCGAGGGGATGGTCGAGGGTCAGGTCCTCGAGGATGCGCCGCGCCGCATGCCAGTGCCCGTCGACCAGCCGGCCGATGGCGGCCAGATGCGCCTGCTCGCGCGGGTTGGCCGGCCACTGGCGCGCCTGCTCCAGGTCGTCGCGCGCCACCGGCAGCCCGAGTGGCTCGGTGCCCAGCAGATGGAGCCAGGCGTGCAGTACCCGGCCCATGACGAAATCGGGACGCTCGGCGATGGCGGCGTCGATCGTCGCCAGCGGATCGCCGCAGTAGCACTGGAACTGGTGCAGCGCCTGCTCGTAGTGCTGCACGCTGGATGGCTGCGCCCCGCTCAGCGGGTTGCCGAGGCTGTCTTTGCGGACATTCATCGTCACACCTCCGGGCCGTGCACGGCCCCGGTTCGCCTGGCGTCCGGATACCGCGGCCAGACGGCATGGCCGGTCGCAGGCCACGCCCCGGGAAGTAAAGTCGCGGATCGCCCGACACGAAAGCCGACAGGACCAGCGGCGCCGCGCCCGCTCAGCCCTGGCGCTTTTCCGCGATCCAGATGGTGTGGCGGGTGCCCTTGTTGCCGTGGGCGTAGACCTTGACCTCCTCGGCCTTGAAGCCGGCCTTGCCCAGGCGGGCGGAGAAGGCACGGTCGGCGCTGGCCGACCACACGGCAAGGATGCCGCGCGGACGCAGGGCGCGGGCGCAGGCGTTCAGGCCGTCGAGGGAATACAGCCAGTTGTTGGCCTGCTGGGTCAGCCCCTCGGGGCCGTTGTCGACGTCCAGCATGATCGCATCGAAGCCCTGCGGCTCGGCCTGCAGCACTCTGGCGACATCCTCGTTGACCACCCGGGCGCGCGGGTCGCGCAGCGGGTAGCCGGACTTCTCGCCCAGCGGGCCGCGGTTCCACTCGATCACCCCGGGCACCAGCTCGGCCACCACCACCTCGCCGTTGTCGCCCAGGTGCCTGAGCGCGGAGGCCAGGGTGAAGCCCATGCCCAGGCCGCCGATCAGCACCCGCGGGCTGGGCCGCGCGGCGACCTTCTTGCAGGGGATCTCGGCCAGGGCGTCTTCCGAGCCGTGCATGCGCGTGTTCATCAACTGGCCACCGTGGCCGCCCTGGATCTTGATCACGAAGTCGTCGCCGTGCTCGAACAGGCACAGGGCGCCGCCGTTGTCGGGAATCGCGGCGGTGTCGAGCAGGACAAAACGTTTCATGGGCAGCCTCGCAAGAGGGTCGATCGGCTCGACCCGAAGGGGGACAGGCAACGGCGGCGAGCACCATTGCCCAGGCCCGGCATTCTAGCGGTTATCCGCCGGGCGATACCGACTAGACGCGCCATGGCCACCGCCCGACAGCCCCTAATCCGCACTCAGAACGCGTAGAGCAGACGCAGGTTGACCCGGCTGTCCTCGCGGAAACCGTTGTCCACCGTCAGGTCGCGGCCGAAGGTGGCGGCCGGACCGGCTGGTTCGCCTCCGGCCGGCGGATTTAGGCGGCATGGCCAAAAACACCGGAGCCCATTCAGAAAAGCTCAGATATGACGCCGGCGATACTCTCCTGGAGTAATCCCGAAACGCCCCTTGAAAGCATTGATGAAGTGACTGACGTCCGAAAAGCCCCAAGCATAGGCATGAGACGAAATTTTCTGCCCATTACCCGCGCTACGAATGCTTTCCGCACAGAGATCCAGGCGGCGACTCCTGATATACGCCCCAACGCCCATACCCTTCCCGGCGAATATTCGATACAAGCCCCGAACGGAAACCCCCACCTCCCGTGCAAGCGACTCCGGGCACAGTGTCTCGGAGCGGATGTTCTGCTCGATATACCGAATGGCTTTCTGATACATCCGCTCATGCACATCGGTATCCAGCTCGGAGCTCCTTATGACCGGACGCAGCAGATTCACCAGTGCGCCCAGAGCAGCTTCGCTCTCCTTCTCGTCCATGCTCTCCTGGCGACTCGACTCAAGCACCAGGCGCGCAGCCAACACAGCTAGTGGAGAGTCCGCGGAGATGTGCAGGCCACCGAGAGCATCTGCGGGCCCCAGGCCCTGCTCGACACAATGCCTGGGAAGGACCAGGGAAAGCTGCCGGGAGTGGTCCCCATAGATAAAGCTGCTTGGCCGAGTGGAGTCGATCAGGATGATGTCTCCCGGCATGAGCGTGACGATTCTGCCGGCCTGCTGCATGCGGGCAGAGCCCTGCAACTGGAAACCCGCGTAATAGATATCGGTACCTCCGCGCATCACCTCATGCTCGCCGCGATACAACTGGGCTTGTGCGGCGTCGACAATGCTCAGGTTGAGCGCGCCGTTCCTGTGCGTACGCACGGCCCCCTGAAAACCCACTCCCAGGGGCTTTGCGGCAAAGCAGCCGCATGCCTGATTGATGCGACCGCACCACTCTTCAAAGCCGGCAATATTTGTTTTTCTTGTAGTGCCCATAAAAGACTCGCGAACCTTGTTTGCCTCCCCAGACAATGGCTCCCACTACGACCAGTCCCTGGTTGGCCGTGAGGACTGCCTGCCGGGTCGTCACACCGGGAAAACTTGCGCATCCTGACGGGGCATGCTCGCGGGCAGAATCTTCGTCCAAGTGCTAACCGCCGTCTGCAAGTCTGCATCGCTCCAGTAGCGGCATCACCCTTTCTGTCTGGCCAGCCACGTCCTGCCAAGGAGTCCCGGTCCTCGAGCGCATGTGCGTGAACAAGGCTCTCCAGAGAGCCCTGCGCACCACACCGCCCAACAGAAGCTAGACCAATCACATGAAATGTCAAGCTTTTAGCCTTCCCCCCCCCAGGGCGCCACTCATGCAGGAGCGCTACAGCTCAAGCCGGAACGCCGTGAGCAATCATCAATACCTCAATATCACGGACTTCAGCTCGGTATAGTCATCAATGAACGCCCCGCCGAACTCACGACCGATTCCAGAACCCTTGACCCCACCGAAGGGAACCGCCGGATCCAGGAAGGTGTGCATGTTGATCCAGACCGTACCCGCCTCGATTCGCGGAACCATCCGGAAGGCCTTGGACAGGTTATTGGTCCAGATGCTTGCCGTCAGGCCAAACGGGCTGTCATTCATCAAGTCCACGAGCTCTTCATCATCATCAAACGGCAGGAAACAGGTCACCGGCCCGAATGTCTCCTCATGCAGCAGTCTGTCGTCACGATTCCCGGCCAGAACAATCGTCGGCTCGACAAAGTAGCCGGGGCGCTCGATTGCCCTCCCACCGCAAATCACGCTGCTTTCAGCGTGCGCACAGTTGAAGAACCCCAGGACCTTTTCATAATGCGCCCGGTTGGCCAGCGGACCGAAATTGACGCTCTCATCGAGCGGCGAGCCGATCTTCATCTGCTGAAGACCTTTCGCCATCTTGTCGATCACTTCGTCGATACGCGACCGGTGCACGAAGATTCTTTCCGGGGACGCACAGATCTGCCCCTGATGGGTATAGGCACCAAGGATCAACCCGGCAACAGCCAGATCCGCATCCACGTCCTGCAGCAGGCCAGCGGGATTCTTCCCGCCCAACTCCAGGGTGACGCGCTTGAGGTTCGCATCCATGGCGCTTTTTCCAACCGCCTTTCCCGTGGCCACTGAGCCCGTCAGAGAGACCTTCGAAATCCCGGCATGTGTCGTCAGACGCTGTCCGACGGCGCCATCGCCAGTCAGCACATTGATGACACCCGCCGGTATCCCCGCCTCGATTGCCAGCTCGGCAATTCTCAGCAGCGTCAGCGGCGTATATTCGCTGGGCTTGAGCACCACGGTGCAGCCGGTGACCAGGGCCGAGGCAATCTTCCAGATGCCGATCATCACCGCGAAATTCCAAGGCACGATCCCGGCCACGACGCCGACCGGCTCGCGCAGGGTGAAGGCGCTATAGCGCTCGCCGGCCATGGACGGGAACGACGGGCTGATCGTTTCGCCATTGATCTTGCTCGCCCATCCGGCGTAATAGCGCAGGAAGGCCGCGCTCTGCCCTACCTCGATCGCTCGCGAGACATGGATCGACTTGCCCGAGCACAGGCTCTCGAGCTGGGCCAGCTCCTCTCCATGCGCCTCCAGCAAATCGGCGAGCCTGCTCAGGAGATAGCCTTTCTGGCTGGGAGGGGTATCCGCCCAGACGCCGTGGAATGCCTTTCGGGCACTTGCCACGGCCGCATCGACGTCCTCTGCCGAAGCAGAGTGGACCGAAGCCATGGTCTGCCCGGTTGACGGGTCGATTACCGGAAGGCAAGCAGCAGCCGCCGAAAACTGCGTCTGTCCATCGATGAAACTGCCGTGGCCTTTGGCGATGAATGCCTTGACCACAGGCAAGAGAGTGACCTGACTCATAAATAAACTCGCATTTTCCCTACAACCAGATTCAACTCACCCTCGAGCCCGCCGAAGGCTCCTGTCAGCCCCGCAGAGGCCGACCAGGCTTTGCCTTCGGCAGCCAGGAGCCCGACCGAACTCAATTGGTGACCCCATCGTCGATGGCAATTCCCTGCACGCGCATCTGCTCGATCATGCCGGCTCTGGCCTGAGGCAGATCGAGGATCGGCTTGCCCCGGATTTCTGCCACTTCAGCCTCGCTGTAGGGCCGGTAGTCCTGCGGAGCGCTGCCGCCCGCAATGCCGTCGGCGCGCATCATCCAGTTCAACAGATCAGCCACCTGGGCATTGTTCAGCGCCGACTGGGACACGCCCGGCACCCGCACCAGGAACTCGCGCCCGCCGTCCACCTTGAGGAAATTGCCGACGAAGCCCTTCATCTTCGGCGTGTCATTGGCCGCCGAGCCCGTCCCATCGCCGAGGTGACATCCCTCGCACTGCAGTTGGTAATTGACCGCGGAACTGTAGCCGGCTACGGCAATGGGCGTTTGTGGCGCCTCGTTGCCGGGAGCAGGCTTTTGCGCAGGATCGGGAATCGCACGGGCGAGAGCCAAGGGGGCGGCCATGATGAAAACGAGCCCTAATGCCAGGTAACGCATGGTTGCCCCTCCGCATCAGGCAGCAACGCCGCGAATCGCCGCGACCGTGCAGTGATAGATCTTCGAAGCGGAACCCAGGCACCAGTTCACGTCGTTGTTGTTGAACGGACGGTAAGCGGGCTCCTCGCTGTCGTTACGGGTACAGGCGCACTGGCCGCAGCTTTGCTTACCGCAACAGTCGTTGTAGGAAATGATGTAGTCCTTGCCGTCAGCCGGGTTGCGACAGGTGCCGATCCAGCTCACCTGGGACACCTCGGTACCGGGCGGGCAGGAGGTGGCGGAGCCGCCGCAGCAGCTGCACAGGAAGCCATCGACGGAGCAGTAGCGCCAGTAGTCGCAGCTGTTGGGATCACCCGGGTCGCCGGCCCTGGGCGCCTCGGCGGCGAGAGCCTTGGAGGTGCGGTCGATGGGCAGCAGGACAGGCAGAGCCGCACCGACCACCATCAGCGATCCGATTCGGCCGAGGAAGTTGCGGCGCGAAGTGGTGTCGGCGACGTGACGCGCGGAGCGTTCGAACAGACGATCAAGCAGTTTCATTGAATGCTCCGTTTTCAGTGGCTGTGCGCGCCGTTGGCGTGCGAGTGGTCGTTCAGGTATTGCTGCAGGGTTGCGCTGCCCAGATGCTCGGCCTCGAACAGGCTGTCCAGGTGCTCGCGGGAATTCACCAGCCCCTTGGCGCGCAACACGCCAGCCTTGTCGATCAGGGCGGCATAGGGCAGCTTGCCGATCTGGTAGGTCATGCCCACTTCCGGGCCCACCACGTAGGTGGCGTTCTCCAGCTGATGTTCGGCAATCAGCGTCTGCTGGGCCTCCATGTCGCCGTCGCTGACGTAGATCACCTCGAGGCGGTCGGCCTGGTTCCTGGCGATGGACTTGATGGCCGGCAGCAGGGACTTGCAGATCGGGCAGGTGGGCGAGAGGAAGAACAGCAGCCGGGCTTTCTCGCCGGCATAGCCGAAGTTGACCGGGCGACCCTGGCGGTCGGCTGCGGTCACCCGGGGGGCGGGCTCGTTGACCGCTACGCCCTTGTCGACCATCAAGGCCACGGCGGGAGCCAAGCGGCCGTGGAGTACGCCAATCTGGCGAACGAGCCCCATGACGGCGAAAGCCAGCGCGATCAGAAGAAACCAGAGCAGAATGTTGGAAACGAACAGAGCTTCCATGATTCACCTTCCAATGAGTTTGAGCAGACGGGGACCGTTGGCCAGCAGGCCCTCGGCAGTGGCATGGAGGAGCAGGGCTGCGGCACTGGCGGCGATCGCGACGAAGCCGTCGAAGCCCCCAAGCTCACGGCCGTGCGGGACGAGGCTGGCGAGCAGCGCCAGGCCCACCAGCGCCGCGTTGCGCAACAGCAGTACCGGGCGGATCGGCTGGGCCTGGTTCGGCCCGGCGCATCCGCAGTCGATGTCGTGACGGCCGCGCCGCAGGTTGATGGCGATCGCCAGCCCGTAGCCGGCCAACAGCGCGGCGGCGGCCAGGGCGGCCAGCTGGCGACTGGCGGGCACCAGCAGGGCGATGGCCACTGCCGCTTCGATGACTGGCAGCAGTCGCGACACCGGGCGCACCAGGCCCCGGGGCAGCAACTGATAGTCATCCACCTGGTTGGCGAAGCGGGCGGGGGCGCGCAGCTTGTGGCTCGCGGCGCTGGCCAGGATCACCGCCACCGCGAGGGCGGCAGCTATGACGAAGATCGGATCAGGCTGCATGGCACACCTCGTCAGTGGCTGAGAACCTGGCTCGGTGTCTTGGTGATCTTGTCCATGGTCCCGGTGTGCTTGCCACTGAGCAGGTCGAAGATCTCCAGACCACCCTCGACGTTGGTGCCCAGCAACAGCGGCCGGTCGTCGGTGGTGGCGCGCAGACTCCACACGGGGATGGGCGCTTCCAGAGTGCCGATCTGCTTGTGGGTCTTGAGGTCATAAGCCCAGATGATCGGGCTCGGGTCTTCCCACTTCATCGGCTCGTGGGCGTCATGCATCAACACGTAGAGGCGATTCAGCTTCGGAGCGACTGCCATCAGTTGCCAGCCACCAGGCGCCCAGCCGGCCTTCTTGTCGGCTTCCCGCTGCACCAGCTCCCAGGCCGGGAGAATCCTCGGCTCCTTGCCAGACAGGTCGACCGCACGAATGGTGCCGGTAAATGGTGCCGGTAGTAGTCGTGTAGTAATACGTGTCACCAACGTTTACCGCACGTTCAACCAACTTTTCGGCATCCGGATCGAAGAACCTGGTCTGACTGCGCGCCACCTCCTTGCCGGCGTCATCCAGCGTGATCAGCTGAATGCTCCCATTCCCGCACAACGACGCAAGGCGGCGCTTGCCAACAGGCTGACTGAGAACACAGCCAGGAATCGCCAGCTCACCGACCACCGACCTGCTCTCGGCGTTGACCACGGTGATCGAAGTCGAGGGCGTGAAGTTGTAGATATAAACGAAGAGATCGTCTGCGCTGGTCCCGATGCTGTAGCGCTGCGTCAGCGACATGGAACGCTTGGAAGGAATAACAACTTCCCAGGACGGCGACAGAGTGCTGGTATCCCAGGCAGTCAGCACATCAGTGCGAGTTCCACGGGTGCCACGAGAGTAGAAAAGGTCGGCGGTGTACAACAGCTTGCCGTCGCGACTCAATGTGGACGGTGCCGTGAAACCGGTGCTGACCATGCCAAGCATGCACTTCTGATCCGGATCGACCACCACTACACGCCCGGCGACCATGCTCTCGAATTCGACGTCGACAATGTAGGCGCGATGTGGCTCAGGCGGAAAAGCAAGTTCAGCCTGACCAATGTTATCCGCAGGCAGGTCAGCGAATGCATGACTAAGCCCCATCAGAGATACGCCAAGAAGCGTTACGCTCCGCGCAAGATTTCGGACTATCCGCATTTTTTATACCTATTGTTATTAAGCCAAGTCGAAGATCCCTTCCTCTGGTCCAAGAATGTATTCGGCATTCTCCCCGGAGGCACTGCCGATTCCTGCCAAACGATTGCGGGTTCGTGCCAGGCGTTCGACGAGGCCCATCAGGAGGGCAACGCTGCCCTGCCCGGCTTGCTGATCCCCACGCCTGGCATGTCGATCGACCGGGCGTGGCCGGAAGCTGCGGGCATCTAGGGTTGACGGATGATCAGGTGGACTTGCGCGAGCCGGGCGGATGCCGGCGCACAGATGACGTGGCACGCGAACGAAGTATCGGGAGGAGGATCGGCCGGGATGCGAGGGCGCCCCGCCGGCTCGCCCGGCGAGGCAGCGACGGAGCGCCGTACCTGCGGCGGGCGCGGCCTCAGGCGGAGGGCGGGACAGCGGTCGTCAGTCGGAAAGCGCCTTGAGGTTATCGAACAGCTTCGACAGCAGCACATTGGTGCGCTGGATCTCGGCCGAACTCACCCCCTCGAAGCTGCGGCGGAACAGCTTGCTGACCGAGCCGCGAATCAGCTCCAGGCTTTCCAGTCCCTTGTCGGTCAACGAAACCAGGGTAACCCGGCCATCCTCGCTGGAGGTCACCAGATTCACCAACCCCTCATCCCGCATGCGGTAGACGATCTTGGTGGTCGTCGGCAACTTCGCCACGGCCTGGCTGGCTATGTCGGATATGCTCAGCTCGGAATGCTCCTTCAGGATCATGATGATGCGCCAGCGCGGCACATCCATGCCAATCCGCTTCAGCAGCCGTTCCATCTCCTGGCTGTAAAGTGCATTTATCTGGGCAATCCAGTAGAAGGGAAACTCGCGGCGCTTGAAGTTTTCGCTCAGCGGGTCGTACATGTCGGCTTTGCGTTTATTGGTCATCAGGCACCTAGGTCTCCGGCCGCATCCGACCATTCGGGCCGGGTAAGAATCGAGCTGAAATTCTAGAGTGATTCCCGGGGAGGTGCGAGCATTTTCAGACCTTGGGAAAAGCAACTGGATCCGCTCTTGGTGGGTTAATAACCGCACGAATTGTCCAATGACAAGGGACACCCCGAAAACTCACTTACCGCCGCTCCTGCCTGTGCGGGAGCGGCGGTAAGTGGCTGATTTCAAAACCTGCCTAGATCGAGCTGTAGATTTTCCTCAGCATCGCCTTCAAGCCGGCCTGTTCATCGGGCTCAAGCAGCGACAGCATCTTCTGCTCATGCTCGATCGCGGTATCCAGAAGCTGAGTTGCCAGCCGCTGGCCATTTTCGGTGAGCAAGAAACAACTTCCCTCCACCTGCAGCAGGCCTCTTTCCTGCAACCACTCGCCAGTCGAGGCCAGCTCCTTCAGGGGCTGGGACACGATACGGCAGATCTGCTCCTGCTCCATCGGTTCGCCATCGGCCAGCAGGGTGAGCACCCGCCACTCCTCGGCGCTGACGCCGAAGTGACTCAGCCGCGGATAGAAATCGCTGGCGTAGGCGTTGAGTGTCTGGCGCAACTGGTACAGCAGGTAGTCGCCGAGAAGACCACGGGCTTCGAGCGCCTCGGTCGGCGCCTGCACGGCCGGATGGGTTTCCGGCACCGCATAGCGGCCATTGTGGAACACCAGCGAGCTGACGTTATCCTCGTAGGCGTAGTCAATGACCTCACCCACGATGATGAGGTGGTCGCCGCCCTCGTAGACACTCCAGGTCCTGCACGCGAACGAGGCCGAAGTGCCGGGCAGCAGCGGGCAGCCATTGGCATCGTCCCGCGTGTGCAATCCGGCGAACTTGTCCTCGCCGCGGCGGGCGAAGCGGTTGGAAATGTCCACCTGGTCGTTGCGCAGCACGTTGATGGCGAACGCCTTGCCCCGGGTGAAGGCTTCGAGACTCCAGGCCCCCTTGTCGATGCTCCAGAGCACCAGAGCCGGCTCGATCGACAGGGTGTTGAAGCTGCTGGCGGTCATGCCGATCGGCTTGCCCTCGGCATCGCGGGTAGTGATTACGGTGACGCCGGTGGGGAACTTGCCCAATGCCCGGCGGAAGTCCTTGGGATCGAATTTCATGGGTGGCTCCGGTTCAATTCAAGACGGCAGGAAACTTTCGCCTGCCCATCAGCCCAGCGAATGGGGCAGCAGCAGCGACAGCGCGGGAATGCCGACGATCAGTCCCAGGCGCACCACATCGGCCACCACGAACGGGGCCACCCCCCGGAAGATGGTCGACAGCTTCACGTCGGGAACCACCCCGCGCAGCACGAACACGTTCATGCCGACCGGCGGCGTGATCAGGCTGATCTCGGTCACCACCACCACCAGGATGCCGAACCAGATCAGATCCATGCCCATGGCCTGCACCATCGGATAGAACACCGGCACGGTCAGCAGGATCATCGACATGCTCTCCAGCACGCAGCCGAGCAGCAGATAGATGGCGATCAGGACCAGGATCACCCCGAACAGGCTGAAGCCTTGCCCCATCACCCAGTCGCGCAGGAGCATGGGCAGGCCGGTCATGTTGATGAAGTTGGAAAAGACCAGCGCACCGATCACCAGGAAGAACAGCATCGCGGTGGTCCGCACGGCGTTGCTGAGCGAGCGGTACAACATGGCGGGGCCGAGCTTGCCGCTGAACAGCGCGATCAGAAAGGCGCCGGCGGCTCCGATGCCGGCCGCTTCGGTGGGGGTGAAGATGCCGGCATAGATGCCGCCCATCACGATGATGAAGATCAGGTTGATGCCCCAGACCCCCTTGAGGGAGATCAGCCGCTCCTTCCAGCTGGAGCGGGCACCGGCAGGACCGCTGCCCGGATTCAGCCGGACCGTGACCATCACCGCCGCCATGTAGAGCAGGATGCCGACCGCCCCCGGCAATAGCCCGGCGATGAACAGCTTGCCGATATCCGTCTCGGTGATCAGGCCGTACACCACCAGGATCACGCTCGGCGGAATCAGGATGCCCAGTGTGCCGCCGGCGGCGATGGCGCCGGTCGCCAGGCTGTCGGAGTACTTGTACTCGCGCATGGACGGCATGGCCACCTTGGACATGGTGGCCGCAGTGGCCATGGAGCTGCCGCACACGGCGGAGAAGGCACCGCAGGAGACCACGGTGGCCAGCGCCAGCCCGCCCTGGAAGTGCCCGAGAAACGCATTGGCCGCGCGGTAAAGCTGCCTGGACATGCCCGACTCGGTGATCAGGTTGCCCATCAGCAGGAACAGCGGCACCACCGACAGCCCGTAGGCCAGACCGGTATCGAAGGCGGTCGAGGCCACCATGTTCAGGGCAGTGCTCCAGCCACGCGGATTGCCGTAACCGATCTGCTGCATCAGGGCAAAACCGACCACGCCGACGATCCCCATGGCCACTCCCAGCGGAACCCGGGCGAGGATCAACACCATCAGGGCTGCAAAGCCGATCAGACTAGCTTCCATCTGGTTATTCTCCTTGGGCAACGGGAGCGCTGCTGCCGAACAGCGCGCGGATGATCAGGGCGAGGGTCGCAAGACCGGTGGTCAACGCCATCAGGAAGGCCAGCCAGGCCATGGGGATCTGCAGCACCGCCGTGGTATCGGCAAAACGCTGCACCTTCAGCGCGTGCTGCCACAGCACCCAGGTGAAGGTGCCGAAGGCCAGGACATTGATCAGCTCGATCAGCCGGGACTGGATGCGCCGGAGCCGAGGGCCGATGGAGGAGTCCAGCAGATCCACCACGATATGCCCATCCTCCGCCGTGACCAGCGCCAGGCCGAGAAAGATCACCGCTGCCAGCATCAGCTCCGTCAGTTCGAAGGCGCCATTCAACGGGGCGGAGAACAGATAGCGGCCCAGTACATCGATCAAGGTCATGGCCATCATCAGGAACATGACAACTGCGGCAGTTCCACCGAGCAGGTGGCGGTACAGCAGTACCACCACCCCCCGGCTGCCGACTGAAGCTCTGAGAGATGCTTTCATCGGCTTCCCCGTCAGTTTTTGACCAGCTCACGGCTCAGCTGGCGGAACTCCGCCAGGGCCGCCGCACCATCCACGCCAGCCGCTTCGGCCTGCTTCAGCCACTCCTGCTCCATCGGCAGGCTGGCGGCGCGGATTTCGCCCACGAAGGCATCGCTGGCGGTCAGCACCTCGTTGCCGTTGGCCTTGATCGCCTCAAGTCCCTTGGCATCCTGGACATCCCACATATGGCCGGCCAGGCGCGCCAGGGCTTCGCCGGAAACCTGCTCGATGGCGGCCCGATCCTGTTCCGGCAGACCTGCGAAGCGCTCCTTGTTCATCACCACGAAGAAGCTGAAGTTGTAGAGCCCGTCCGGCACGAGGGTGGTATGGGTGGCCTTCTGCACGATGTTGAAGGCGGGGACCGACTCCAGCGGGAACAGGGTGCCATCGGCCACGCCACTGGAAAGCAGCTCGTAGGTGCTGGAGGAAGGCTGCTGCAGCGGGACGTAGCCCAGGCCCTTGGACAGGTCGTTCATCACTCCGCCGCCGACGCGCAGCTTCAGGCCCTTCAGGTCGGCTGCGCTACCGACACTGCGGCGACTGTTGTGGATATGGCCCGGACCATGGGTGAACAGGCCCAGCAGCTTGGTGTCGTCGTGCTCTCCGGCCTTGGCCAGGTACTTGTTGTAGACCTGCCAGTAGGCGACCGAGGTGGCTTCGGCGCTGTGCCCGCCGAAGGGGAACTCGACCATCTTGTACAGACCGAAGCGCCCCGGCGTGTAGCCATGCGCGCCGTAGGTGATATCGGCCTGCCCTTCGGCGGCAATATCGTAGTGAACGCGCGGATGACCCAGGGCCGACGGCAGCATCACCACCTTCACCCGGCCTTCGGTTGCCTGTTCCACGCTCCTGGCCCAAGGCTCCATCACGTCCCGTACCAGCGGATGCCCCGAGGGCAACCACGAAGACATTGTCAGCCGGGTCTCCGCCTGCACGCCCGAAGCCAGGACAGCCATCGTCGTCATTACCGCCACGCGCCAGATCTTTTTCATTGTTATTGTCTCGCTTCTTGTTTTGAGTTCTGCCCGAACGAGGAGATCGGGCAGGGCAATGAACCACTCCAACCACCAACGCCAACTGCCTTTCAGATATCCACCACCAGACGCGCACTCCTCGCCCGCGAGCAGCACAGCGCGATCTGGTCGTTGTCCGCCTTTTCATCGTCAGTGAGGAAGCGATCGCGATGGTCGGGAGTGCCTTCGAGCACATCGCAGATGCAGGTTCCGCAGACCCCCTCCTCACAGGACATCCGCACCTTCACCCCCACGGCCTTCAGTGCCATGGCGATGCTTTCGTCCGGCCCTACCTGCACGGTCACGTCACTGGTCCGGGCGTACACCTCGAACGCCTCGCCACTGACATCCACCTCGGCACTGAAGTACTCGAAGTGGATCTGCCGCTCAGGCAGGCCGGCAGCCCTGGCCTGCTCAATCACCCAGTCCATAAAGCCGCCCGGGCCACAGACGTACAGGTGGCTGCCCGCGCGCGCCGCGCTGCACAGCCCGCGCGGGTCGATACGGGAGGCCTCGCCGGCATCGTCGAAGTGCAGCACCAGGCATTCGCCGAATTCGCGCTGGAGTTCGCCGAGGAACGCCGCCTTGTCCTTGCTGCGACTGCAGTAGTGCAGCTCGAACGACTTGCCAGCGGCCTTGAGCGCATACGCCATGGCGATCATCGGCGTGATGCCGATGCCGCCGCCGATCAGCAGGCTGTGTTCGGCACTCATGTCCAGGGGAAAGTGGTTGCGCGGGGCACCGATCTGCACCCGACTGCCCTCCTCCAGACGGGCATGAATCTCCCTTGAACAGCCGCGGGAGGCGGGATCATTGAGGATCCCCAGCCGGTAGCCCGCACTGCCCGGCGCATTGCTGAGAGAGTACTGGCGGATCAGCTCCGGCCCCACGATCACGTCGATGTGGGCACCGGCCTCGAATGCCGGCAGCGGGCTGCCATCGGCCGCGGCCAGATCGAACACTGCGATCTCGTCGGTTTGGTCTTCGCGCCGGGTCACGATGGCGTCGATAACGCTATTGCTAGAACTGCTTGTCATGGGAAGTGCCTCAGCGCATGAATAGGCCGCCGTTGATGTCCAGGGTCGTGCCAGTGGTGAAGTAGGCTTCCGGGCGGGCCAGTTGCACGACCATGTCGCCGATGAAATCGGCATCGCCCAGCCGCCCGACCGGAATGGCGCCGAGCAGGCCCGGCAGGCGCTCCTCGGGAACCAGCGCCTTGACCATCGGCGACTCGATCGGCCCCGGAGCTATCGCGTTGACGGTCACGCCCCGCCCGGCCAGCTCCTTGGCGAACACCTTGGTCAGGGTGACGATGGCGCCCTTGGAGGCGGCATAGTGGGCACCGGTCGAGGTGCCGCCGTTCTGCCCGGCAAGGGAGGCCATGTTGACGATGCGACCGTACCCCCTGTCGGCCATGTGCCGTCCGATCACCTGGCAGCCGGCGAAGGTGCCGCCCAGGTTGATGTTCACCACCTCGGCGAACTCCTCCGGCGAGATCTCCATCAGCGGCGTCGCCCGGGTGACCGCCGCGTTGTTCACCAGCACCTGCAGCTCGCCCCAGCGCTCCAGCACGGCAGCCAGGGCGGCCTCGAAAGCGGCCTTGCTGGCCACGTCCAGCGCCAGCGGCATTACCCGCTCGCCGCTGGCGTCCATGGCCTGGGCGGCCGCCTGCGCCGCCGACAGCGAGCGATCGGTCAGCACGACCCGATAGCCCGCCGCCAGCAGGCGGGCGGCGATATGGTTACCCAGGCCCTGGGCAGCACCGGTGACCAGCGCGATATGAGACTGCATTGGGTTACCCATGCGGCCACTCCTCAGAAGATGAAGCTGACGGTGCGCAGGAAGCCGTCGGCGTGCAGCAGCTTCACCACTTTCTGCTCTATCCTGAAGCCATCGGCGCTCGGTTTCAGGATGTACTCCACGTTGGCCGGATAGGTCACCAGCTGACCGTGGCGCAGCTCGTTGAGGGTCATGGCGCAGCGGGCGATGACCACCTCCTCACTGGCTTCCAGAATGCGCACCCGCGACATCATGCGTACCGTATCGCCCACGGACAGGGCCGATACCGACTCGCCGTTCTCCAGCCGTGCCACACGCAGGCGACGCATTGCGGCATCGTCCAGTGCCAGGTTCAGGGTATTGAGGTAGTCGGTTTCCTTCAGATCGGTCGGCACTATGTACAGGCCGGTTTCGGTCCACAGGGTGAGCCATTCCTGATAGCCCTTGTGGTCCAGCAGGTCCGCTTCATAGCCGATGAATTCGGTGACCTGCGCGAGCAGTTGAGTGTTGGATTTCATCGCTTAGATCTCCTCTCCAGCGGCCATCATCTTCTTGTACTGGCGGTAGGCACCGCGCATGCCGGTTTCCGAACACACGGCGCCGGCGACGTTGCCATCGGGGGAGGTGTGCAGGTTGTTCAAGCCCCGGTTGACCAGGATCCAGCCGTCGGGGCCGGCCATGGAGCCTTTCTGGACCCGCTCCCAGGCCTCACCGTCGTCCGGGGTGCCGAAGCCCATCGGCCCCTGGAAGTGCTCGTGCAGACGCATGCGCTTGCGATTGAATGCCGCCGGAGCCCCCTCGCCGCCCAGCGCCACATGCTGGATCTCGGTTACGCCGACACTGACGGGGCGCAGCACGCGGAAGAACGCCATGGAGCAGGACACGTTCGGGAACAGGTTCAGGTTGAAGCCGGTACCATGGGCGGCACGCACCAGCTTCCTGACTTCCTCTTCGGACTTGCCTTCGTCTCGCAACTCCATCGCCAGCTGCTCGAAGCGCGGCGGAATCGGCTGATCCAGATCCGTCTCCAGATCCACCAGCTGCGGAATCATCACCATCACGCTGTGGCCGTTGCCCAGGTCCTCCACGAAGCCTTCGCCGTCGAGGAAATCGAAGATATCGGCCGTCGCCTCGTCCAGAGAGGTCACGAAGGACTTGTGCACGATCGGGAAGTGGTAGGCGTCGGTGGTGTTCTCCAGCTGGATCTTCCAGTTGCCAGGGAAGTTGAAGCGGTGCTCGCCCAGCACCTTCACCGGATAGCCACCGCCCTGCTTCATGAACAGGTCGATCCACTTCCTGGCAGCACCGAGGAAGTCTTCCAGCGGCTCGATGTCGTCCTTGAGGGTGGCGAACACCATGCCCCGATAGGTTTCCACACGCAGGCTTTCCAGCGGCATTTCGCTCTTGTCGAACACGCCGTCATATTCTTCCGGCTTCGGCAACGCGCGCAGACTGCCGTCCAGGCCGTAACCCCAGCCGTGGTACGGGCAGGTGAAGGCCTTGGTCTTGCCCTTGCGGGCCTCGCAGACGGTGGCACCACGGTGGCGGCAACGATTCTGCAGTACATGCAGATTCATCTGACGGTCACGGCTGAGGATCACCGGCTGGCGGCCGATGTACGCCGTCTTGAAGCTGCCGGCTTCCGGCACTTCGCTCTCGTGGCCGACGAACACCCAGGTGCTGTTGAACACCTTGTCCAGCTCTTCCTCGAAAATCGCCGGATCGGAGTAGAGGGACTTGTGCACGCGACCCTCTTCTACAAGCTCGGCCGCTTTCAGGCTGACGTTCTGCATGTCGATCAGTTCACTCATGGCTTTGTTCTCTTTATTCATTCTTGGCAAACGGACGCATCCGTCGGGCAGTCATTCCTTGGGGACCGGCAGTGGTTGCGGGCAATCCCAGGGGCTCTGTACCGGGCGGTTGAAACGGCTGGTGGTGCAGAAGCGGGCGATCTTCCAGCGCCCCTTTTCCCGACGGAAAGCCACGCTCAGCAACGCAGAGCTGAGCTGGGAGCGACCATCGGCAAAGGTCGCGGTCTGCAGAAGCACCCAGGTACCTGCAGCCTCGGTCTCGCTGTGTACCTCCACCTTCTCCGAGGTCAGGAAGTGCACGTTGAGGGCGAAATGTGCCGGCGGCAGGGTGTACTTCGCGAACATGGCGCGGATCGCTGCGCGCCCCTCGCGGCGCCCGAAGGTGGCCGCATAGCGCTTGCCCTTGCCCTCCCAGACGGCGTCCTCGGTGAACAGCGCCAGCAGTGGGTCGAGATCGAAGCCCTCGTCGAGGTAGTCGCACAGCTGCATGTACTCGTGCATGCAGCCACTGACCTGCCGAGCCGCCTCCAGGGCGCTCACCCGCTGCCGCAATTGCTCCAGCTCATTCATCGGACCGCTCTCAGGCACGCTGCACGATCAGTTCACGACCGATGCGCGCCTCGACCTTGGCGTAGCGCCACAGCTTGTAGGGGCCCTTGCCCACCGCGGTGCTGCGGAACAGGTTGCAGCAGGCCACGACGGTGTCGTAATCCGCCACGTCGGCCAGCAGGTAGGTGGTCCAGGGATAGCCGCTGGACGGGCCGACCATGCTCTGGTCGTCATCCATGTTGCCGATCACCTCGACACCGCCCATGTCATGGATGCCGTTCCACATCTCGCCGAAAGCCGCCCAGACGTCGAGCTGCTCGTCGCGCGGGGCATCCATGAAGTTCTGGTTGATGCCCATGCAGAACAGGACGCGCAGGGGTTTCTTGTCACTCATGGCGTTTCTCCTTCTTATTGTTCGGTTACAGGTAGCCCGGCAGCGGGTCGTGGCCGAAGAACATGGCACCGGCGTTCTTCAGGGTGATCGCCCCCATGAAGGCGTGCTGGGTACACATCATCGAGTCGCGGACGATGCGCGACAGCGGATGGTCGTTGTAGGTCCCGGTCATGCCGGTCACCTGGTAGGTGGAGCGGATCGCCTCGGCGCACTCGTGCGCCAGATTGGTGGTCGCCAGGCGGATCAGGTTGACCTGCTCGCGAGTGGGCTCGCCGCCGGCCAGGATGCTGTTCCAGGCCTCCTCGGTCGCGCCGTAGAAGAAGGCGCGGGAGGCGCGCACCTTGGCTTCGGCCCTGGCGATCTCGATCTGCACGTATTCGCGATCGCCCAGGTTCGGCGCCCCGGTCACCGACTGGCGACCCGCCGCCATCGCCTGCACCACATCCAGCGCCTCGCGCGCCAGGCCAGCGGTGGTCACCGACAGCACCTGGGCGGCAAAGGCCAGCGTCGGGTAGCGGAAGAAGGGCGCATCGACATTGGGCTTGCCGCCACGGACGAAGGTCCACTCTTCCGGTACGAATACCTCCTCCACGACCAGGTCATGACTGCCGGTACCGACCATGCCGATCACGTCCCAGTTGGGCTCGATCTTCACCTTGTCGGCGGACATTACCGCCATGCGCGGCAGCGGCTCGCCGTTGTCCGGCTGGATGCCAACGCCGATCAGCGAAGCTCCCATGCAGCCGCTGCCGAACTTCCAGCGGCCGCTGACGATGTAGCCACCGTCGACCTTCTTCGCCGGCTGGGTCGGAAAGATCCCCCCGGCGAACACCACATCCGGCGTCCCGGACCAGACCTGGTCGATGGTCTGCGGCGGCAGTGCCGCCAGGTAGGCCGGGTTCATGCCGAAGCTGGCGACCCAGCCGGCCGAACCGTCGGCCGCGGCCATCGCCTCGACCATCTGCAGGAACTCGAGCGGTGATCGCTCGTCCCCTCCCATCGTCCTGGGGACCATGGCGCGGTAGACCCCCACCCGCTTGAAGGAGTCGATGATGTCCGGCGAGATGAACTGCTGATCCTCGAACTCCTGACGGCGCTTGCGTACTTCGGCAAGCAGGGCATCGAACACGGTCTCCCCGCCCCAGAGGGATTTGTCGATCTGATAACCAGGCATTCGCCCGCCTCCCTAGTTGTTGTCTTTATTGTTACGGGCGGCATCAGCCGCTCTGAGCAACTGCTGTGCCGCCGCAAAGACCACCTCATCGGCATGCTTGCGACCCACCAGTTGAATTCCGACCGGACGGCCGTCGACCTCGAAGGGGATGACCAGCGCCGGATGACCGGACAGGTTGAAAGGCCGCGCCAGCGCGGTCATGTTCAGGTCCGTCTGCCCGGCCAGTGCGTCCTGCAGGGCCATCGGCCCCTTTGGCAAAGCCGGCATGACCAGCACCTCGCAGTTCTCCAGCAGCCGATCCACTTCGGCGCCGAAAGCCGTGCGCACCTGCTCCGCTGCATGCACCTCTGCAGCCGAGGTTTCACCGGCCCCCCTGAGGCGCGCAGCCACATCCGCCCCCAGCTTGCCGCTGGCCAGCAAGTCGGCGCCCGCCAGCGCGGTTTCCGCGTTGATCACTGCCAGCCCGGCAGCGAAGGCCTCGGCCAGCAGCGGCAGTTCGACCCGACTCAGGTCCAGGGCCAGTGGCGCCAGGTACCGATCCAGCGCCGCGGCCACAGACGGCTGGGCGCAGGTATTGGTGACCAGCGCGAAGCGCATCGGCGCGTTGACTGCACCGGGCTTGAACGAGGGATCGATCGCCTGCTCGGCGAGTTGCAGGGTCTGCAGGTCCGCAGCGAAGGGACCAACGCAGTCCAGCGACGAGTTCTGCGGCCAGACACCGGCGCGGCTGACGCGGCCGAAGGTCGGCTTGAAGCCGAATACGCCGCAGCAGGCAGCCGGCACGCGAACCGAGCCGCCGGTATCCGTGCCCAGCGCGTAATCGGCCAGTCCGGAAGCCACGGCAGCGGCAGAGCCACTGGAGGAGCCACCCGGGATCAGCTCCGGATAGCGTGCATTGATGGGGGTACCTGCATGCAGGTTGATGCCGGTGACGCCGAAGGCCAGCTCATGCATCGCGGCCTTGCCGACGATCCGGTGGCCGGCCGACAGCAGACGCTCGACCACCTCCGCGTGCTGCTCGGCGGGACGGACCTCGTCACATGCTCGGCTACCCAGACGGGTCGGCATGCCGGCGATATCGATGGAGTCCTTGATGACGACCTTCAGCCCTGCGGGGGCGCCCAGCTCGCACCGGGAGATCAGCGTTGTCATAGCGAGTCTCTTGCAGAAATTGTTTTTGTTAGCGGGGCCTCCGCTCGACTGGAGACCGCTCAAGAGCTGGAACAAAAATTACATCATTCACTTGAATCGTCAACTAATTTTCGAATGCAAAACCACGCCATGCCGAATCAGCCCGCAGCCATTCTGAGCCCGGCGACGCTCGCAAAATCAGAGGAAAACTGGAGAAAACGCGGACAAAAACCAACCTCGTCGGCCTTCGCCAGCGCCCTGGACCCGGTGTCCATGAAGGAGTTCAAGTGTCTCGAAGGGCGGGGCAAGGTGGTCTGCCACGCGCCCTCCCCCTTCTCCCCGGCCTGCGCGACGACATCGTTCCCGGCCTGCGCTGGATCGAATCACTGAGCATCGAGTAGCGCCGGCAGCCCCTCGGTTGTGGTCAATTCCACGGCCAGCCGCCTGGCTGCCGCCCAGGCGCCTTGCGCAAACCGGGATGAGGGGAAATCGATGGGGGTCGAGCCGCTACTCGGGGCATTGCTGGCCGGCGGCATCAAGCGGGCCTGGCGGCAGGCCTGCGCCCGGGAGGACATCAGCCGCCGCCGCAGCCGAGCCGGCGCTCAGAATGCGTACAGCAGGCGCAGGTTGACCCGGCTGTCCTCGCGGAAGCCGTTGTCCACCGCCAGGTCGCGGCCGAAGGTGGCGGCCAGTTGGGCATCCGGGCGGAAGAACCAGGCGAAGCCCGCCGACCACTTGCCGGTGCGCTGGCTGTCGTCCAGCCAGGAACTGTCCAGGCAGTTCTCGCCGCCGTGCTGCCAGGACAGCCCGGCGCGCAGGTCGAGGGTGTCGCCGAGTGGGTAACGCAGGAAGCCCTGGTACTGGTAGCTGGGCTTCTGCTCGTGGTTCAACCTCAGCGGTCCATAGCTGTCGTTGTCGCCGTAGAAGGTCACGTCCGCCGCCAGGTCCAGCGCCAGCCTGTCGCCGAGGCCGGTGACGTAGCCGGCCTGCAGGGTCAGCTTCCAGCGGTTCTCGCCGAGGTTGAGCGGCTGGTCGTGGTCATAACGGCCGACGGGGACGAACAGGTAAGGGGTGATGGCGAAGAAACGCCGCCGCTGCGGCTGCTCGAGCAGCCACACCGGCATGGCCAGGATCGGGTCGGCCAGGCCGCTGCTGTCGCCCAGCGCGTTGCCGTCGTGGCGACCGTCGAGGCGGCCGAACGGCAGGAGGATCTGTGGCGCGACGCGGTAGCCGCCGAGGTCGGCATAGTGCACCAGGCGCAGGATGCCGATCTGCGAATCCAGCCCCGGCGAGCCGGCCAGGCGGTGGCCGTCGCGGTACAGATGGTCGCGTTCGGCCTGCTGCAGGTAGAGCAGACCGAGGGTGGTGCCGGCGGCGGCAGGCACGTAGTCGCCGGCGTCGAGGTCCAGCGCGCTGGCCGGCCGGCTGCAGGACAGGCCGGCGCCGAGCAGGACCAGGCCCCACAGGATGATCCACAGCCGCGCATCGAGTTCGGGGGCGCGACGAAGGGACAGCAGGCAGATGGGCAACATGGTGGCTCCTCTCTCTTGTTGTTTTCTCACCGGCGCACGGCTGGCCGCGCAGGCCTGTCGCTCGCGTCCGGAGATGGATTCGGAAAATGGTGGGTGGGGCGGACGCCGCGACCTGCGCCCTGGCAGGTCGCGGCCCGGCGCGGCTATTGCGCCGGAAAGCGCGGGTCCCACAGCAGACGGGTGTGCGCCTCCTCGTACTGCATGCCCTCGGGGAAACTGACCAGCTCCAGCTGCAGACCCCAGGGCGCGAGGAAATACACCCAGGTCAGCCCAGCGGCCGGACCGTCGGTGAAGGTGCTCGGCGTGTCGAGCACGGTGACGCCCTTGTCCTTGAGGTAGGCGACCGCCTGGTCCATGTCGTCGACGTAGAAGGCCAGGTGGTGGCCGCCGACATCGCTGTTGCGCGGCAGACGGCGATTCTGGTCCGGCGCGCTGTACTCGAAGATCTCCAGGTTGGTGCCGTTGCCGCAGCGGACCATCTGGAAGTCGCGGATGGCGGCGCGCGGGTGCACGTTGAGGTGGCGTTCCATCCAGTCGTCGTCGAACCGGAACTCGCCGAAGGTGAAGTACGGCTCGCAACCGAGCACCTCGACGAAGAAGGCCACCGCCTCGGCCAGGTTGGGGACGGTGATGCCGATGTGCTGCAGGCCGCGCATGCCGGGCAGGCCGCGCGCTGGGGTCGCGAAAGTCATGGGAATGCTCCTGAGTCAGTGTTCTTGTTGTGGGCGTGCCCACCGGTCTGGCGGCGGGCTACCGGCTCTTTCGCAGGAGCCGTGCCAGGCCCGGCGGATTCGTTCAGGGCACTGATTTCCCGGGAGTTTTCGCCAGCGCGCGGCGACCGGCGCAGCCCGTGCCGAGACAGTCGACCGTCAAACCGGCTTACAGCTGTAATGCCCGCCGTTACAGGCTTTACAGACTTCGCAGCGGCGTCGCGGCAGGGGTACACTGGCCCTTCAGAGCTCACTCGCACGGCACGCCACAGGGCGTGCCGCCACAAGAACAAGATCGTCACTGCGGATACCGACGGCCTGCGGCCAGGCCAGTGCAGCACCGGTGATCCGAGGAGGCCGCATGCGTATCACCCTGCCCGGCAGTGCCCACGTCGACACCGTCCTCTCCCTTGCCGCCGACGCCGCCCCGGCCCTCGCTGGTCCCGGCTTCGACCCGCTGATCTCCCGCTCGTGGAAACGCTGCATCGAGGACTACGGCCTCGACCCGGCCAAGCCTGCGCCGCCGCGCTTCGTGCCGCGCCAGGTGCTGCTCGACCATCAGGACCAGGCCGACGAGTTGCTCAACGTGGCGCGCGCCGGCGTCGAGCAGCTGTACCGGCACATCGCCGAACTGGGCTACGTGGTGCTGCTCACCGACAGCCGCGGCATCACCGTGCAGTTCCTCGGCAACCCCGACGACGAGGCGGCGCACCGCAAGACCGGCCTGTACCTCGGCGCCGACTGGAGCGAGGACCACGCCGGCACCTGCGCGGTGGGCACCTGCATCAAGGAGCAGCAGGCGCTCACCTGCCACCATCGCGACCACTTCAGCGCCCACCACATCAGCCTGACCTGCACCGCGGTACCGATCTTCAACCCGCAGGGCCAACTGCTCGCCGTGCTGGACATCTCAGCGCTGCACTCGCCGCCGTCCAAGGACTCGCAGACCTTCGCCCTGCAGCTGGTGCGCCAGTACGCGCGGATGATCGAGGACGCCTACTTCCTGCGCCGCTACCGCGAGCAGTACATCCTCTGCCTGGACAGCTCGCGCGAGTTCGTGCTGATCAACCGTCACTACCTGCTGGCGATGGCCGAGGACGGCACCCTGCTGGCCGCCAACACCGCCGGCCGCCAGTTGCTCGCCCAGTGCGGCCTGGAGCTGCCCGTCAGGCCCTCGGCAATGGCGCCCAGGGTCGGCGTGCAGCAGCTGTTCGACTGCGAGCTGGAAGACATCCTCGGCATCCCCTACGCCAGCGCCGACCACGTGCGCGCCTTCCGCACCCACCGGCAGAACGCGCTGTACTTCGCCGCGCTGATGGAGCCGCGACGGGCTGCGCCTACCGCGACGGCCCCCAGCACCGAGACGCCACGCTGCGCCCTCGACGAACTGGCCGACGACGACCCGCTGATGCGCAAGATGCTCGCCCGCGCCAGGCGCCTGTGCGACGAGCCGCTCAACGTGCTGCTCAACGGCGAGACCGGCACCGGCAAGGAGCGCCTGGCCCGCGCCCTGCACGACAGCAGCCGGCGCGCCAGGGCACCGTTCGTGGCGATCAACTGCGCCGCCGTACCCGAGTCGCTGATCGAAAGCGAACTGTTCGGCTACCAGCCGGGCACCTTCACCGGCGCGCGCAGCAAAGGCATGCGCGGGCTGATCCAGCAGGCCGACGGCGGCACCCTGTTCCTCGACGAGATCGGCGACATGCCGTTGCACCTGCAGACCCGCCTGCTGCGCGTGCTGGCCGAACAGGAAGTGATGCCGCTGGGCGCGGAAAAGCCGGTCAAGGTCGACATCCGGGTGATCGCCGCCAGCCACCGCGACCTGCGCCAGATGATCGACGCCGGGCAATTCCGCGAGGACCTGTTCTACCGCCTCAACGGCGCCGTGCTGCGCCTGCCGCCGCTGCGCGAGCGGGCCGACAAGGGCTACCTGATCGAGAAGGTGTTCGCCGAACTGAGCCAGCAGCGTCAGCGTCCGGCACGCATCCGCGGCGACGCCATGAGCGCCCTGCTCGGCTACGCCTGGCCGGGCAACATCCGCGAACTGCGCAACGTGCTGCAGTACGCGCTGGCCACCTGCGAGGATGGCGAGATCACCGCCGCCGACCTGCCCGAGGAGTGCCTGCTGGGCGTCGGCGCGCGCCAGCCCGCAGCGCCGGCGCCGGTGCTCGAGGTGGCCGCCGGCGATCCGGCCGCGCAGCTGGCGGAAACCCTGCGCCGCCATCGCTGGAACGTCAGCGCGGCCGCCCGCGAACTGGGCCTGTCACGGCCAACCGTGTATCGCTGGATGAAGGTCTACGACATCGTGCCGCCCAACGCCCAGGGTTGAGGCGGGCGGTACCGTTTTTTCGTAGGATGCGCCGTGCGCACCCGCCCATCGGGTGCGGGCATCAGGTGCGCGCGGCGCACCCTACCGGACCGGCTCCGGCAAGCCTGCCGCCAATAGGCTGCGCCGGTAGCAGCCCTCCAGTACCTCCGCCGCCGCCCAGGCGTCCTCCACGCACTCGTCCAGCGCCACATGACTGGCCGCACGGCAGCGGGTGTCCAGTGCGCAGTCGCGATAGAAGGCGTTGACCACGTCCACCATTTCCTCACGCAGGTTTTCCATGAGGATGGCGCCGTGCGCCAGGGCCACGTGGCGGCCGTCGCTGCCGCGCTTGCGCCAGCGCTGGGCGGTGCCGACCAGCTTGCACCCGGCCAGGGTGACGTTGAAGCGACCATCGCAGAACGCTCCCTCCACCGCACCGAGATCCGGCGCCAGGCCCTGTTCGAGCAGCCACTCGCAGAGCGGATCGCACAGGTGCCGGTAGGCGTTCTCGATGCGCTTCTGCTCGGCCTCGCCGGCCGGCACGGCCCAGGCGAGGGCGACATTGAGCACCGCCGGCGACTGCGGTACCGGCTCGCCGCCGGTGTCGCGCAGGGCCACCGGCCAGCCCAGTTCGGCGCAGCTCGCCGCCGCGGCGGCGAAACCAGCCAGCCGCTCGAGGCGCCGTGGCATCACCAGCGCGGCGTCCTGCGGGCGCCACAGCAGCAGCGTGCAGTCGATGTCGCCGGCGTGCACCCGCTCCAGCAGCGCACGCTCGGCATCCAGGCCGGCCTCGACCGGCAGGCGTCGTATCAGACTCATGTCACCTCACTGTTGTCGATTGACCGCCACCGCGGGCGGGAAGCAGCCCCGGGCAGCCCGGATGCCAAGGAGCAGGATGCGTGCCATGGACCGAAAGTGCGCTGCAGCCGCGTCAGCGCTGGTCGATCCGACGCAACCGCCCGGAACCCGTCCACTGCACCTGACAACGTACCTGTAAAGGCGCTTACAGGTGTAACGCATTACCGGCGCAGCACCATCGCCTGCAAGCCCCGTATTCCGGGCACTTGGCCGCTGGCCCGCGTCTTGCTCCGGCCTTGTGAGCAGACCTCATCCCTTCCCAACCAGCGGAGATCGACGTGGAGTTCCAGCACACTGCCGGCCAACCGGCCGCAATGGCAAGCGGCACCAAGCTGCGCGGCGCCGACAAGGTGGCGCGCATTCCGGTGAAGATCATTCCGACCGGGGAGCCGTTGAAGAAACCGGAGTGGATCCGCGTGCGCAACCCGGTCACCCCCGAAGTCGAGCGGATCAAGCAGCTGCTGCGCCAGCACAAGCTGCACAGCGTGTGCGAGGAAGCCTCCTGCCCGAACCTCGGCGAGTGCTTCTCCGGCGGCACCGCCACCTTCATGATCATGGGCGACATCTGCACCCGCCGCTGCCCGTTCTGCGACGTCGGCCACGGCCGGCCCAATGCGCTGGATCCCGACGAGCCGAACAACCTGGCGCTGGCCATCGCCGACCTGCGCTTCAAGTACGTGGTGATCACCTCGGTGGACCGCGACGATCTGCGCGACGGCGGCGCCCGGCACTTCGCCGACTGCCTGCGCGAGATCCGCGCGCTGTCGCCCAGCGTGCAGCTGGAGACCCTGGTGCCGGACTACCGCGGGCGCATGGAGATCGCCCTCGACATCACCGCGACCGAGCCGCCGGACGTGTTCAACCACAACCTGGAAACCGTGCCGCGCCTGTACAGGTCGTCGCGTCCGGGCTCGGACTTCGAGTGGTCGCTGGACCTGCTGCAGGAGTTCAAGCAGCGCGTGCCCGGCGTGCCGACCAAGTCGGGCCTGATGCTCGGCCTCGGCGAGACCGACGAGGAAGTCATCGAGACCATGCAGCGCATGCGCGAGCACGACATCGACATGCTGACCCTCGGCCAGTACCTGCAGCCGTCGCGCAGCCACCTGCCGGTGCAGCGCTTCGTCCATCCGGACACCTTCGCCTGGTTCGCCGAGGAAGGCGCCAGGATGGGCTTCAGGAACGTCGCCGCCGGCCCGCTGGTGCGCTCGTCCTACCACGCCGACCGGCAGGCGCACGGCCTGTGAACGGCACCCACTCCACAGAGGAGCAGCAACCATGGGTATTTTCGACTGGAAACACTGGGTAGTGATCCTGCTGGTCGTCCTGGTGGTCTTCGGCAGCAAGCGCCTGCGCAGTCTCGGCAGCGATGTGGGCGAGGCGATCAAGGGCTTCCGCAGTTCGGTGGCGGACGACAAGGATCGGCAGCTGCCCTCCCCCGAGGACCGCCCCTGAGCCATCCCCGGCGGCGTGGCTGCCTGCAAGGGTAGCCGCGCAGCTCATCGCCCCATCCCAAGCCCCGCACCGCGCCCCTGCGCGGTGCCGGCGTTCGCCGCAAATGCCGAGGCCGGCATGGGAGCCGGCCTCGGGAGCGTGGTGGGCAGCCGCCATCCATGGCGGTGCGCAGCTCAGTTACCGGCGCCCTCGCCACCCTCGATGCGCCGGCACAGCGCATCGAGGAATTCGGCGGCCGGCGCGCCGTTGACCGCGCGGTGGTCGAAGGTCAGCGACAGGCCGAGGAAGTCGGCCTCGACCAGGCTGCCGTCGGCGGCGCGCTGCAGGCGGCGCTGGCTGCAGCCGATGCCGACGATGGCCACCTGCGGCACGTTGAGGATCGGCGTGAAGAAGCGTACCCGCGACAGCCCCAGGTTGGATACCGTGACGGTCGCCCCGGTCAGCTCGCGCACCGACAGCTTGCCGGCCAGCGCCTTGCCGGTGAGCACGCGGCGCGCCTCGGCCAGGCCGTCGACGTCGAGCGCTCCGGCGTCGAACAGCGCCGGGGCGACCAGCAGGTCGTCCGGCAGCGGTATGGCCAGCCCCAGGTGCACCGCCGCGTGGCGGGTGATCACCTCGTCCTCCAGGGTGGCGTTGAGCGCCGGATGCTCGCGCAGGGTCTGCACGATGGCGTGCAGCAGCAGGTCCTGCAGCGAGGCCTGGCTGCCGGCCGCCTTGAGGCGCGCACGGCGCGCCTGCAGGGCGGTCAGCTCGCACTCGGCGTGCAGGGTGAGCTGCGCGGCGCTGCGCAGGCTTTCGCTCATCTTCGCCGCGATCATCTTGCGCATGCCCTTGAGCGGCAGGGTGTGCATCTGGCCCATGGGCTACTCCACCACGCCGATGGTGGCGCCCTTGGCGATCACCGCGTCTTCGCCTTCGACGATCTTCAGCACGCCGGCCACCGGCGCCTCGATCTCGAACTGGGCCTTCTCCGACATGATCTCGGCGACCAGGTCGCCCGGCGCCACCTCGGCGCCGTCGCTGACCAGCCATGAGGTGATCACCGCTTCGGCGTCACCGTCCCACAGGTCATCGGCAATCACGATTGGGGTCGTCATGGGTCATTCCTCGCTCTTCAGGTTCTGGTAGGCGGCCACGATCTTCTCGGCACTGGGCAGCGCCCACTGCTCCATGACCGGGGTGAAGGGAATCGGGATGTCGGGGAAGGCCACCCGCTGCGGGGACGCCTTGAGCATGCCGAGGTCGTGCTCGACCACGCTGGCGATGATCTCGCCGCTGACGCCATAGCTGTGGTAGTCCTCGTCGACCACGATCAGCCGACCGGTCTTGCGTACCGAGGCGATCACGTGTTCGCGGTCCAGCGGCACCAGGCTGCGCAGGTCGACCACCTCGGCGCTGACGCCGTCCTGCTCCAGCTGCTGGGCGGCGCGCAGGGCGTGGTGCACACCGGCGCCGAGGCTGACGATGGTCACGTCCGTGCCCTCGCGCACGGTCCTGGCCTTGCCGATCTCGACGACGTAGCTCTCTTCAGGCACCGCCACGGTGGCGCCCTTCTCGGTGCCCAGCCAGCCCATGCCCTGCAGGGCCTTGTGGAACAGGAAGATCACCGGGTTGTCGTCGCGGATCGCCGCGGTCATCAGGCCCTTGGCGTCGTAGGCGTTGCTCGGCACCACCACCTTCATCCCCGGCAGGTGGGCGAAGGTGCCGTACAGGCACTGCGAGTGCTGGCCGGCGTCCGAGTAGCCGGCGCCGGTGGAGGCCATCAGCACCATCGGCACGCGCACGTTGCCGCCGGAGAAGTAGGTGTTCTTCGCCATCAGGTTGTAGATGGCGTCCATGCACACGCCGAAGAAGTCGACGAACATCAGTTCGACGATCGGCCGCATGCCGTCGGAGGCGGCGCCCACCGCCGCGCCGATGAAGGCGGTCTCCGAGATGGGGGTATCGCGCACCCGCGCGCCGCCGAACTCCTCGAACAGGCCGCGGGTGTTGCCGAACACCCCGCCGAGCTGGCCGATGTCCTCGCCCATCACGAACACGCGCGGGTCGAGGCGCATTTCCTGGGCCACCGCCTCGGCCATGGCGCGGGCGACGGTGAGTTTTCTTTCTTTCACTGGGCTGCTCATGCTGCAACTCCTGGCAATTCGGTGGGGGAAATCAGACGAACACGCAGTCCATGGCCTCTTCCGGCGCCGGATAGGCGCTGTCGCGGGCGAACAGCACCGCCTCGTCGACCCGGCCGCGGGCGCGCGCGGCGATTTCCTCGGCCGCCGCCTCGCTCAGCACGCCGGCGTCGAGCAGGCGCTGGCGGTAGGCCGGGATCGGGTCGCGCGCCAGCAGCGCCTCCTTCTCGCCGGCCGGCCGGTACTGCTCGCCGTCGCCCATGAAATGGCCGGCCAGGCGCGAGGTCTCGATCTCGATCAGGGTGGGCCCCTGCCCGGCGCGCGCCCGCTCGATGGCCTCACCGGCGGCGGCGAAGATGGCGTCGGCGTCGTTGCCGGGGACGAACACCCCGGGCATGCCGTAGGCGGCGGCGCGCACGTAGTTGCGCTCGATCGGGGTGGAGGCCTGCTTGGCCACCGAGATTCCCCAGGCGTTGTCCTCGATGACGAACACCACCGGCAGCTTCCACAGCGCGGCCAGGTTCAGCGTCTCGTGGAAGGCGCCCTGGTTGGCGGCACCCTCGCCGATGTAGGCCACCGCGACACCCGGCTTGCCCTGCAGCTGGCGCGACAGCGCCGCGCCCACCGCCGGGCCCATGCCCTGGGCGATGATCCCCGAGCAGCAGAAGTTCACCCGCGGGTCGAACAGGTGCATGTGCCCGCCGCGGCCGCCGGACAGGCCGGTCTTCTTGCCGAAGATCTCGGCGACCATCGCGTCGAGGTGGACGCCCTTGGCCACGGCGATGTGGTGGGGGCGGTGGGTGGCGGTGACCACGTCCTCGGCATTCAGGTGCGCACAGACGCCGACGGCGCAGGGCTCCTGGCCGTTGGACAGGTGCATCTCGCCGGGAATCGGGCCCTTGGCCATGTTGAAGACCGGGGTCTTGCCTTCCATGTAGATGCGCTCGATGGACTCTTCCAGGTAGCGGCTGACGAGCATCTGCTCGAACATCCACAGACGCTGCGCATGGTTCGGTGCGGTCATGTGATCGGCTCCGTATCGGGATTCAGAGGGCGCGCTGGCTGAACAGCTTGCCGATGTGGTCGGCCTGGCGCAGGGCCAGCGCGACTATGGTCAGGGTCGGGTTCTGTCCGCCGCTGGTGGTGAACTGGCTGCCGTCGGAGACGAACAGGTTGGGGATGTCGTGGCTCTGCCCCCACTTGTTGACCACCCCGTCGGCGGCCTTGGCGCTCATGCGGTTGGTGCCCATGTTGTGGCTGGCCGGGTAGGACGGCAGGCGGATCACCTCGGTGGCGCCGACCGCCTCGTAGCACTTGCGGGTCTGCTCGACGCCGTGGTCGCGCATGGCGTTGTCGAACGGGTGGTCGTCCTTGTGCACCACCGGCACCGGCAGGCCGTATTGGTCCTTCTCGCTGGCGTGCAGGGTGATGCGGTTGCTCTCCACCGGCAGGTCCTCGCCGCACAGCCACACGCCGGACATGTGGTCGTAGCGCTCCATGCGCGAGGCGTAGGTGCGTCCCCAGCCCTGCGGGGTCGGGTCGAGGAAGGCGGACATGAACGGCAGGCCGAGGGAGAGGATCTCCAGCCGGTAGCCGCCGACGAAGCCGCGCTCGGGGTTGTTGTAGGACTCGTCGGAGATGATCCCGGCGACCGTGGTGCCGCGGTACATGTGCACCGGCTTGGGCATGATCGCGTAGATGCCGGCGGTGGTATGGCACATGTAGTTGCGCCCGACCTGGCCTGAGGAGTTGGCCAGGCCGTCCCTGAAGGTCGACGACTCGGAGTTGAGCAGCAGGCGCGGCGACTCGATGGAGTTGCCGGCCACGCACACCACCCGCGCCTTCTGCCGCTGCTGGCGGCCCTCGGCGTCGGCGTAGACCACCGCATTCACCCGGCCGCGGGCGTCGTGCTCGATGCGCAGCGCCATGGACTGCGGGCGCACCTCGCAGTTGCCAGTGGCCTCGGCGCGCGGGATGTCGGTGTACAGGGTCGACCACTTGGCGCCGATGCGGCAGCCCTGCATGCAGAAGCCGACCTGCATGCAGCCGGGACGGTTGTCGTAGGGCTGGGTGTTGATCGCCATCGGCCCGGAGAGGATCTCCTTGTAGCCGATGCGCTGGGCGCCGGCGGCCAGTACCTTGAACGAGTTGTGCCACTGGTGGTACGGCATGCCGGTGCTCGGGCCGGTCACCCCCATGTGCTGCTCGGCCTTGACGTACCAGGGCTCCAGCTCGGCGTAGTCGAGCGGCCAGTCGAGCAGGTTGGCGCCCTTGATGGCGCCGTTCTCGCTGCGCATGCGGAATTCGAAGTCGCGGAAACGCAGGGCCACGCCGGCCCAGTGCATCGAGCTGCCGCCGACCGCCTTGACGATCCAGGCCGGCAGGTTCGGGTGGTTGCGCGCCACGTCCCAGCTGCCGGTGGCGATGCGCTTGTCCAGCCAGGAGATCTTGTTGAACATCGCCCACTCGTCGTTCTCGATGTCGGACATCTCGAAGCGCTTGCCGGCCTCCAGCACGACGACGCGGATGCCCTGCTTGGCCAAGGCGTTGGCCAGGGTGCCGCCGCCGGCGCCCGAACCGATGATGACGACGACGTCGCCGTCGTCCTGGGAGAATTTCGCTGCCATGGAGTCAGCCCTCGTTGTTGGAGTTGTGATGAGGAGGCTCAGAGCCAGTCGATGTCGTTGAAGCCGCGGTTGACGTAGCCGCCCTTCTCCACCGAGGAGCCTTCGTAGCCGAACAGCGGGAACAGCGCCTTGTTGTCGTAGATGCCGAACATCAGCGCAGTGCGCACCTCGCGGAAGAACGGCCCGGTCTCGATGGCGCGCAGCAGGGCGACGCGGTCGTTCTCGGCGAGCGCCTCGAAGGCCTTGCCGTGGCGTTCGCGGGCGCTGGCCTGCAGCGTCTGCAGCCCCTGGCGGACCAGCACGCCCTGCTTGTCCAGCAGCGCAGCCAGCGGCTTGGCGTAGTGCTGATCGGCGAGGCGGTCGTGGGGAAAGATGTCGCGGCCCATCTGCAGCAGGCCGGCGGGCAGCTCGGGCAGCGCAACGGGCCGCGCCTCGTCGGCGAGCAGGGTGACCGGGATCAGCTGGCTGCTGACCGCGGTGGCGCCGAGCAGCGCCAGCGACTGGGCGGACAGGGACATGAAGCGCCGGCGGCTGAGGCCGGCACCCGGGGCGGAAGAGTCGTGCATGGCAGCGCTCCAGACTGTTGCCGGCGCGCCCGCAGGGTGGGGGTCAGACAGGGCCGGCGTTCATTGTTCTGTTGTCGGGAGAGCCTGTTGCGACTCCCCGAACGGAGCAGAGCAGCTTGCGTGCCAAGCCCGAGAGATACGCATAAGCTGTTGTTTTTACTGATTTTCTCAGCGGAACAGTGGGTTTGAACGGCTGCCCACCGGACAGGCCGGCTGTAAATGCCCGGCCTTACACCTGTAAAACGTCTGTAAGGGTTTTACAGGTGGATCACCGATCCTCGACGAACCAATGCCCGTCGCCCATCAGCACCAGCGGCCGCCGGCGGAAGGCAGCCGGCATCGTCCGGCTGGACTCGAACCGCCAGTCGACCAGTTCCTGGCGCCAGAATCCCTGGTCGGCGGTGGCGTCGATCTGCAGATAGCTCACCTCTCCCGCCCGGCAGCTCAGGCCATGGAACTGCCGGCCATCCAGATGGCTGGCGGAAAACTGCAGCCTGTGCTCACCCGGCGGGAGCCGCAGCGCCACCAGGGTATCCAGCCAGGACGGCGCGGCCTCGCCCGCCGCCGGCAGCATGCCGCGCAGCCAGGCCTGCTGCTCGCCCTCGCGATACCAGTAGGCATCGCTCAGGCGCAGCGGCAGGGGTTGCGCGGGCTGGCCGTCGAGCGCCAGCCGGTCGGGGCAGCCCTGGGCGCCGCAACCAAGCACCAGGGTGCAGTCGGCCGCGCCGTGCGCGCGTTCGAGCCAGGCGTCGCGCAGCGCGGGGGCGGCCAGCAGGTTCTCGCGCCGCTCGCCGTCCGGAACGACGAAGAACAACAGGTCGCCGCTGCGCAGGTGCAGCGCCAGAAAGTCGGTCTCGATGGGCGACATGCTGCGCCAGTCAGTCGGCCGCCGGACCAGCCCGCTGTCCACCGCGACGACGCGCGCCTCGTCGTCATAAGCCACCAGGCTGTAGCGCAGCAGGCGATCCTTGATATGGGCGAAGGGCACCGGCCAGGGGGCGATCACCAACATCGTGGCGGACTGCTCGGTGTCGGCGCGGAACAGCTCGAAGCCCCAGTAGTCGCTGGCCAGCAGCGGCGGCCCCAGCCGCTCGTGCACCTGGGAGCGCCGCGTCAGCCCGGGCTCGATCTGCGCCGAGCTATCCGGCAGCAGCGCCTCGGGATGCTCGGGGGAAACGTGCTGGACGCAGCCGCCCAGCAGGGCCAGCGTCAGGGCCAGCAGGGAAAGTCGTCCGGCCATCCTCGATCTCCGCGCACACCGCCTCGGACAAGGCTAGCAAGGGCGCCCGCCGGGCGCCTTGCCGGCGGCCGAAATCAGCGGTCGCTGCGCAGCGGGCCGTACTCCACCGGCACCCAGGCGTAGCCCTCGCCTTCGGTGCGCACGTGGCCGATGCCGGGGAACGGCAGGTGCGCTCCGGCCACCCACAGCCGGTCGAGCGCCGCATCGGCGAGCACGCGCTGCCGGGTGGCGACGGCTCGGGTGCTGTCGACATCGAACTCGATGGCCACGTCCGGGCGGGCGAACTGCACCGCGTGGCTGTGCACGATGTCGCCCCACACCAGCAGGCGGCGGGTGCCGGAGCCGAACAGGTAGCCGCTGTGCCCCGGGGTGTGGCCGGGGCTGGGCGCGGCGCTCACCCCGGCGATGCCCGGACCTTCCTCACCGTGGGGCTGCAGGCGGCCGGCGGCGACGTAGGGCGCCAGGGCCGCCTGGGCCATCCTGAACATGCCCTGGCGGTCCTCCGGCGCCTTGGCCGCCAGCTCGGCGCTCAGCCAGTAGTCCGCCTCGGCCTTGGGCACGTGCACGCTGGCGTTGGGGAAGGCCATGCCGCCCGCGCCGTCGAGCAGGCCGCAGGCATGGTCCGGATGCAGGTGGGTGAGCAGCACGTGGTCGACCTGCGCCGCCTGGTAGCCCGCCGCCGCGATGTTGGCCTGGATCGCGCCGAGCGTCGGCCCGAAGCACTGCGCCGCGCCGGCATCCACCAGCAGCAGCTGGCTGCCGGTGTTGACCAGATAGGCGTTGACCGCGGTCTGCACGCCCTTGTCCGCCTCGACGAACATCCGCGCCAGCAGGCGCTGGATATCCTCGGCGCTGGCGCCCTTGAGCAGCTTGGGATCGAGGTCGACATAGCCGTCGTACAGCGCGGTCACCTCGAACTCGCCCAGCGCCATGCGGAAGAAGCCCGGCACCTGGGTGCGCTGCTGGGCCACCGGCTCGGCGCTGGCCGCCAGCGGCAGGCCGGCGAGCATGGCGGAGCAGCCCAGCGCCATGGCCAGCAGTGCCGAGCGGGCGAAGGTGGGGGAAGTTGCCATTCACGAATCTCCATTCAGGGGGAAGCGGCGCCCTCGTGGCGCCGCGCGACTGCCACAGCCGCACCAGCGTTATGCGCAGCCGCCGGCGATTTGTCCAGCAGCGGCCGGAGCCGGTCGGGCCTCCTCCCGGGGCCGCCCTCGGCTCGCCGGCCGAACGGCGAGCACGCCGGCTATAGTGGCTGGAGGAAACCGCCGCACGGAAGGCGCCATGCAGATCATCCTCGCCCGCCACGGCCAGCCGGAGCTGCGCCTCGACTCCTGGTTCAGGCCGATGGCGCTGCAGGAATGGCTGCGCCTCTACGACGCGGCCGGCCTGGCGCCGGGCGCGGTGCCGGCGGCGATCCGGGCGCAGGCGGCTGCCGTCGGCGTGCTGGCCTGCAGCGACCTGCGCCGCTGCACG
>NZ_SSTC01000047.1 GCF_004801855.1 Pseudomonas sp. A-1
GGTTGGCGTTGTCGAACGGGTTGAGCATGCCGACCAGCACGGCGCCGGGCTGCATCAGCTGCAGCTCGTCGGCGTCGGGCGCGGCGACCTTGAGCACCAGGCCGGCGCCGAGGGCCTCGGCGGCCGAGCCGATGCGTGCGCCGGCGGCGACATAGGCGTCATCCGGGATGCTGGCGGCGACGCCGGCACCGGCCTGGACGAGCACCTGGTGGCCCTGGGCGACGAGTTTCTTGACCGTTTCCGGCGTGGCGGCCACACGGGTTTCCCCGGCGTGGGTTTCGAGCGGTATACCGATTTGCATGAGCAAATCTCTCCATTGGCAAGCGAAATTGTTGTTGTTCGTTGCTCCCGCAGGACGCCAGATCCGCTGGCTAGAGGGGTCGACGCGCGCTGCGCGGACCTCTGGCGGGGCTATATGGCGCCGGATTGTGCCGGGGTGGCGGTTGTCGTTCAACTGTTTTGGAGTGAGTTGAGACGAAAATTGCAAGTCGACTTTGGCCGAAATGATGGGTTTTTCAGCCGAAGGTAGTAGGCGGGCGGACGGTTTGCTTTACAGTTTATATTGATATATATTGTTTTTCGGCTAACTGTATGGAGTCGCCATGCCCCTCGCCGCGACCGATTTCGCCCGCCTGCGCGCCAATGCCGATGCCGCCAGCCAGCTGCTCAAGGTGCTGGCCAACCCGGATCGCCTGCTGCTGCTGTGCCAGCTGGCCGAAGGCGAGCGCAATGTCGGCGAGCTGCAGGAGGCGCTGGGCATCGTCCAGCCGACCCTGTCGCAGCAGCTCGGCGTGCTGCGCCGCGAGGGGCTGGTGGCCACCCGCCGCGACGGCAAGCAGATCCACTACCGCATCGCCAGTCCCGCCGCCCTGGCGCTGATCCACACCCTGTACCTGCAGTTCTGCTCGGAGGAACGACCATGACCATCGACTGGGCCCACTTCACCCCCTGGAGCGCCCTCGCCGGCGGCATCCTGCTCGGCCTGGCGACCGGCCTGTTCGTGCTGGCCAACGGCCGCATCGCCGGGATCAGCGGGCTGCTCGGCAGCCTGCTCAACCCGAAGGCCAGCGGCCGGCTGGACAGCCTGCTGTTCGTCGGCGGCCTGCTGCTCGCCCCCTGGCTGTGGCAGGCGTTCGCCGCGCTGCCGGCCATCGAGATGCAGGCCGACGTGCCGGGTCTGCTGCTGGCCGGCCTGCTGGTCGGCTTCGGCGCGCGGCTGGGCTCCGGCTGCACCAGTGGCCACGGCATCTGCGGGCTGTCGCGGCTGTCGCCGCGCTCGCTGATCGCCACCCTGTGCTTCATGGGCACCGGCTTCGCCACCGTCTTCGTCGTCCGCCACCTGATCGGAGCCTGAGCATGAACCGTCTGACCGCCTTCCTCGCCGGCCTGCTGTTCGGCCTCGGCCTGCTGCTGGCCGGCATGGCCGACCCGGCCAAGGTGCTGGCCTTCCTCGATCTGGCCGGCAGCTGGGATCCGTCGCTGGCCTTCGTCATGGGCGGCGGCATCGCTGCCGCGCTGCTGCCGTTCACCCTGGCCAAGCGTCGCCAGCAGTCGCTGACCGGCTGCCCGATGCAGCTGCCGAGCAAGCGCGAGCCGGACCGCCAGCTGGTGATCGGCAGCCTGATCTTCGGCATCGGCTGGGGCATCGCCGGCATCTGCCCGGGGCCGGCGGTGGTGGTGCTGGGCAGCGGCAACGCCGCCATCCTGCCGTTCGTCATCGCCATGCTGGCGGGCATGGGCCTGTATCGCTGGTACGAAAGTCGCCGGGTGTGAACCCGGCGGGGCTGCCTGTTGCCCCCGCAGCGGCTACTCTAGAGCCTCTGCCGGCCCGGGGCCGGCTCTTCGTGATCATGCTGCAAGGAAAGGGAGAACACCGATGATGAACAAACTGATGGCCTGCACCGCCGGTCTGCTGCTGGCGGGGACCGCCAGCCTGGCCGTGGCCCAGGTCAGCCCGGAAGACCAGATCGAGTTCCGCAAGGCCGGCTACAGCTTCATGTCGTGGAACATGGGCAAGATCAAGGCGCAGGTCGTCGAGGGCTCGGTGCCCTACGACCAGGCGCAGGTCGCCGCCGCCGCCAACGCCATCGCCGGCATCGCCAACTCGGGCATGGGTGCGCTGTACGGTCCGGGCACCGAGCAGTCGGTGGGCGCGCAGAAGACCCGCGTCAAGCCGGAGTTCTTCACCCAGAAGGAGGAGGTCGCCAAGGTGGCCATCGCCTTCAACCAGGCCGCCAACAACCTGGCCAAGGTCGCCGCCGGCGGCGACAAGGCTGCCATCGCCCAGGCTTTCGGCGAGGTGGGCAAGAGCTGCAAGGGCTGCCACGACAAGTTCCGCATGGACGAATGACCGACGCACGGCTGACATGAAAAGGGCGACCCGCGGGTCGCCCTTTTCGTTACCAAGCCGGAGTGCTCTGCGCCGGTGGCGGCGGAGGCGTCGGAATCCAGCTGCCGTTGGCAGCCCAGATCGCGCCGCCGGCGAAGGCCAGGGCGACCACCAGCGCCGGCAGGCTGCCGCCGCTGGCCGGCTTGACCGGCCGCGCGGCCGGCACCCGGCGCTTGCCGTGGAGCATGGCCTCGACCAGGTTCTCGCCGCGCACCAGGCGGTAGAACAGCAGCGCCGCCAGATGCAGGACGATCAGCGCGACCACCAGCCACAGGCCCTGGCGGTGCAGGCCGGTCAGCCTGCTGCTGGTGGCGCTGTCGACCAGGCGGTACAGCGGGCCGGTGAAGGCGATGTCGTCGTTGGCCACCAGGCCGCTGCCGACCTGGAAGCCGAGGGCGGCGAGCATGGCCAGCACCGACAGCCAGCCCAGCGGGTTGTGGCCGCCGCCGTGCCACTCGCCGCGCAGGTAGGCCGGCAGGCTCTGCGGCAGGTGCAGCACCTGGCCGAAGCGCACGTAGGTGGAGCCGAGCACGCCCCAGGCCAGGCGGAAGGCCAGCAGGCCGGCGATGAGCAGGCCCAGGCGGCCGTGCCAGACCATCCAGTTGCCGCCGACCCAGCCGGTGGCGAGGGCGGCGGCGACGGACAGCGCCAGACTCCAGTGGAAGACGCGGGTGGGCAGGTCCCAGATGCGGATATGCAGGGTCATCAGCGGTTCCTTGCTGGTGAAAGAAAGCGGCGCCCGCTGGGCGCCGCCGGATGCTGCTTCAGACTACCTCAGACTGCACGGGTTCAGGTCGCGGCGCGGCGCCGACGGCTCTGCAGCAGCCAGACCAGACCGAACAGGGCGAAGCCCGGCAGCCAGATCAGCTCCTTGGGCCAGCGCTGGGTGGGCGCGCGCACGTCGAGGATCTGCTGGTCGAACTCCAGGCCGAGGTCGGCGGCCGGGCTGCCGAAGGCGACGTTGTCGATCAGGGTCTTGCCGTCCTGCTCGTAGAGCTGGATGCCCAGCTTGCCGAGGCGCTCCTCGCCACTGGCGCCGTCCGGCACCGGCAGCAGCACGGTGAAGACGCGCGGGTCGCCGATCGCGTCCTCGCCCTGGATGCGCAGGCGCAGGCTGCTGTCCGCCTCGACCTCGCCGAGCGCGCTGGCCAACTGGGCCGGCGGCACCTCGCGGTAGGGGTCGTGCAGCATGTCCATCCAGAAGCCCGGGCGGAACAGGCTGAAGGCGACCAAGAGGAGCAGCAGGCTCTCGTACCAGCGGCTCTTCACCAGGAAGAAGCCCATGGTGGCGGCGGCGAAGACCAGCATGGCCACGGTGGCGACTATGAAGATCAGCACGCCGTGCCAGAAGCTCACGTCGATCAGCAGCAGGTCGGTGTTGAAGATGAACAGGAACGGCAGCGCCGCGGTGCGCAGGCTGTAGAAGAACGCCACCAGGCCGGTCTTGATCGGATCGCCCTTGGACACCGCGGCGGCGGCGAACGAGGCGAGGCCCACCGGCGGGGTGACGTCGGCCATGATGCCGAAGTAGAAGACGAACAGGTGCACGGCGATCAGCGGCACGATCAGGCCGTTCTGCTGGCCGAGGGTGACGATCACCGGCGCCAGCAGGCTGGACACCACGATGTAGTTGGCGGTGGTCGGCAGGCCCATGCCGAGGATCAGGCTGAATACCCCGGTGAGCAGCAGCATCAACAGCAGGTTGCCCATCGACAGCAGCTCGACCAGGTCGGCGAGCACCAGGCCGACGCCGGTCTGCGACACCGCGCCGACGATGATGCCGGCGGCGGCGGTGGCGATGCCGATGCCGATCATGTTGCGCGCGCCGGCGATCAGGCCCTCGCGCAGGTCGACGCAGCCGTCCATGAAGCTGCCGTGGGTCTTGCCGCCGTCGCCGCGCAGCCAGCCGAGCAGCGGGCGCTGGGTGAGCAGGATGACCATCAGCATCACGCTGCCCCAGAACGCCGACAGGCCGGGCGACAGGCGCTCGATCATCAGGCACCAGACCAGCACCACCACCGGCAGCAGGAAGTGCAGGCCGGAGAGCAGCACGGCGCGGGTCTCGGGCAGCACTTCCAGCGGCTTGTCCGGGTCCTCGGCGGGCAGCGGCGGGTTGCTGGCGGCGATCTTCAAGAGGCCCAGGTAGGCCGCCGCGAGCAGCACGGAAACGCCCGGCAGGGCGTAGGCGCCGAGCGCCGGCTTGAGCCAGCCGAGGCCGTAGTAGACCGCCAGCGACAGGCCGGAGATCAGTGCGACGCCGAAGGCGAAGCCGGTCAGGCGACGCAGCCAGGGCTTCGGCTGGCGGCTGCCGATCGGCTGCATGCCGAGCTTCAGCGCCTCGAGGTGGACGATGTAGAACAGCGCGATGTAGGAGATCGCCGCCGGCAGGAAGGCGTGCTTGATGATCTCCACGTAGGGCATGCCGACGTACTCGACCATCAGGAAGGCGGCGGCGCCCATCACCGGCGGCATGATCTGGCCGTTGACCGAGGAGGCCACCTCCACCGCGCCGGCCTTCTCCTTGGAGAAGCCGACCTTCTTCATCATCGGGATGGTGAAGGTGCCGGTGGTGACCACGTTGGCGATCGACGAGCCGGAGATCACCCCGGTCAGCGCTGAGGACACCACCGCCGCCTTGGCCGGGCCGCCGCGCAGGTGGCCGAGCAGGCTGAAGGCCAGCTGGATGAAGTAGTGGCCGGCGCCGGCGCGCTCGAGCAGGGCGCCGAACAGCACGAAGAGGAACACGAAGCTGGTCGACACGCCGAGGGCGATGCCGAACACGCCTTCGGTGGTGATCCACTGGTGGTTGGCCAGCGCGGTGAAGCTCACCCCGCGGTGCGCCAGCAGGTCGGGCATCCACGGGCCGGCGACGCTGTAGACCAGGAACAGCAGGGCGATCACCGCCAGCGCCGGGCCGAGGGCGCGGCGGGTGGCCTCCAGCAGCAGCGGGATGCCGACGCAGGCGGTGACCAGGTCGAGGGTGGTCAGGTTGCCCGGGCGCTGCGCCAGCTGCTCGTAGGCGATGAACAGGTAGGCGGCGCTGGCCGCCGCCGCCAGGCCCATGGCCAGGTCGGTGAGCGGCACGCGGTCGCGCGGCGAGCGGCGGAACGCCGGGTAGACGAGGAAGGCCAGCAGCAGGGCGAAGGCCAGGTGGATGGAGCGGGTCTCGGTGTCGTTGAACACGCCGATGCCGAACACGAACGGCAGCGGCGAGGCGATCCACAGCTGGAACAGCGACCAGGCCAGGGCCAGGCCGGTGATCACCGCGGCCATCGCGCCCGGCGGGGTGCGCGCACCGACGTCCTGGGCGATCAGCTCCTCGGTGGAGAGTTGCTTGTCATGCATGGGATGAACCTGCAGCGGAAAACGGATAACGCCGGAACCCGCGGCCTCGCGGCACGCGGGTTCCGGGTGGAAGCGGCATGGCGGGCGCTACTAGCAGAGTAGCAGCGCCCGGCAAAGGGAATGGTGGCGAGGAGCCGGTTCACGATCTCGCGAGCTAGCGCCAGGCAAGGCGAAATCGGCTGAGGACGCGGAGTTTACGAACTGTAAATGAGCAGTCCGAAGCCGATTTCAACGCAGCATGGCCGACGCGCAGCAGATCGTGGACGGTTCCTTACAGCCAGCCGCGCTCCTTGTAGTACCGCGCGGCGCCCTCGTGCAGCGGGGCGGACAGGCCGACCTTGATCATGTCCTCGGCCTTGAGGTTCTGGAACGCCGGGTGCAGGCGCTGGAAGCGCTCGAGGTTGTCGAACACCGACTTGACCAGCTGGTAGACCACCTCGGGATCGGTCTTGGCGCTGGTGGACAGCACCGCCTTGCCGCCGATCGACGGGGTCGCGGCGTCGTTGCCCTTGTACAGGCCACCGGGGATCTCGGCCTTGGTGTAGTAGCTCTTCTCGGCCAGCAGCTTGTCGATGTCCGGGCCGGTGACCGGCACCAGCACCGCATCGACCGTGGTGGTGGCTTCCTGGATCGCGCCGTTGGGGTGGCCGACGAAGTAGGTCATGGCGTCGATGTTGTTGTCGCTCAGCGCGGCGGCCTGCTCGGCCGGCTTGAGCTCGGCGGCGAGGGCGAAGGCCGACTTGTCCCAGCCCTTCACGCGCAGGATCTCGTCGAGGGTGTCGCGCTGGCCGGAGCCGGGGTTGCCGATGTTGACGCGCTTGCCCTTGAGGTCGTCGAAGCCGGCGATCCTGGCGTCGCGGCGGGCGAGGATGGTGAACACCTCGCTCTGCAGGGAGAACACCGCGCGGATGTCCTCCATCGGGCCTTCGGCCTGGAACGGCGCCTCGCCCTTCATCGCCTTGTACTGGTGATCGGACTGCATGATGCCGAAGTTGAATTCGCCGCTGCGGATGCCGTTGACGTTGGCCACGCCGCCGCCGCTGGCCGGGGCGTTGCACTTGATCTGGTGCTCGGCCGCGCCGCGGTTGAGGAACCGGCAGATCGACTGGCCGGCCACGTAGTAGACGCCGGTCTGGCCGCCGGTGCCGATGGTGACGAACTTGTCCTGTGCCTGAACGGTCCCGCCCAGAGAGAGGCCTGCCAGGGTTGCGGACAGGGCCCATGCCAAGGTTTTGCCTTTCATGGAGGTGCTTCCTTCTTCTGTTTGTTGGATCTGCCGGCGTGCTTGTGGATCGGCGGCAGACCGGCAAGTTTACCTGCAAACGCGAGCGCTTCCGCCGAACGCGGCGGAAAACCCTGCGCAGAGTGTAGAAGGTCGCGGCGCTCCGGGAGGCTACAGCGCCAGCAGCAGCGCGGCGCTGTGCAGGTCGGGCTGGCCGTCGTGGCGCTCGGGGCGGTACTTCATCTGGAAGGCGGCCAGCACGTTGCGGGTGGCCTCGTCCAGCTGGCCGTGCTGCGGCACCGCGTAGCCGATGCGTTCGAGCTGGTGCTGGAACCAGGCGACGTCGGGCACCCGGCCGTCCAGCTGGCGCAGCTTCTCCTGCACCGCGGCGGCCTCGGGCCAGGGGATCAGTCCGGCGGCGGCGAGCTGGCGCCAGGGGAACAGCGGGCCGGGGTCGACCTTGCGCTGCGGAGCGATGTCGCTGTGGCCGACGATGTTGACCGGCGCCACGCCGTGGCGGGCCTGGATGTCCCTGAGCAGGGCGATCAGGCGGTCGATCTGCGCCTGCGGGTAGGGATGCCAGGTGCGTCCGTCCGGGCCATCGGTATAGCCGGGGTTGACGATCTCGATGCCGATCGAGCTGGCGTTGAGCCAGGTGCGGCCGCGCCACTGGCTGTCGCCGGCGTGCCAGGCGCGGCGGTTCTCGTCGACCATGCGGTAGATCCTCCTGCCGTCGGCCGGCAGCAGGTAGTGGGCGCTGACGCCGCCGTGGCTGAGGGTCTGCAGCGAGCGCGGCAGATCGCTGGAGGTGTAGTGGATGACGATGAATTCGACCCGGCTGCTGTGGTCGACCGAGCGCTGGCTGTCGTCGAAGCGCAGGCCGCCGGCGCAGCCGGCGAGCAGCAGGGTGAGGGCGAGGGGGAGCAGGATCTTCATGGCGCGGTGCCGGGTGCGGTGGAGCGGATGCCCAGCATAGCCTGCCGGCGCGCCGGGGCGGACGCTCGAGATGTGAGCGGGTTTATCCGGGCGCTACCACCAGCGGCTGCTGGCGCAGGCCGGCGGGCAGGCGGATGTCCACCGCCACCGGCAGGTGGTCGGAGATCGGCGCATCCAGCACGGCCATGCGCTCCAGGGTCAGCTGCGGGCTGAGCAGGATGTGGTCGATGCAGCGCTGCGGCTGCCAGCTGGGGTAGGTGGCGCAGGTCTGCGGGGCGACCAGACCGAGGCCGCGCAGCGGCGAGTGCTCGAGCAGTTCGGCGGCGTGGGTGTTCATGTCGCCCATCAGCACGCAGTGGCGGTAGCCGTGGATCAGTTCGCGGATGTAGGCCAGCTGGCGGGTGCGCACGCGCGCGCCGAGGGCCAGGTGCATCATCACCACCGCCAGCGCCTCCGGGCCTTCGCCGAAGCGCAGCAGGATGGCGCCGCGGCCGGGCGGGCCGGGCAGCGGGTGGTCCTCCAGCTGCTGCGGGCACAGGCGGCTGAGCAGGCCGTTGCTGTGCTGGGCCAGCGCGCCGAGGTTGCGGTTGAGCTGCTGGTACCAGTAGGGGAAGTTGCCGAGCTGGGCGAGGTGCTCGACCTGGTTGACGTAGTCGGAGCGCAGGCTGCCGCCGTCGACCTCCTGCAGGGCGACCAGGTCGAAGTCGCCGAGCAGCGCACCGATCTGCTGCAGGTTGACCGCCCGCTCGCGGTGCGGCAGCAGGTGCTGCCAGCTGCGGGTCAGGTAGTGGTGGTAGCGGCGGGTGCTGATGCCGACCTGGATGTTGAAGCTGAGCAGGCGCAGGGTTTCGCCGACGGCGACTTCGCCGGCCTGCGGGTTGTGTCGCGCGGCCCGGATGCCGGGCGCGCGCGGGGTGGTCCAGCGCCTGAGCATGGCCGCCGCCGTTACTGGGCGGGGGCTTGCTGGGTCGCGCGTTCCTTGGCGATCAGGTGGTCGGCGACCTGGAGGGCGCCGTTCGGGCCGCCGGCGGTGCCGAGGTCGAAGCGGTACTTGCCGTTGACCACCAGCACCGGCACGCCGGTGATCTGGTAGGCCATGGCCAGCTTCTTGGCCTTCTCCATCTGGCCCTTCACGGCGAAGGAGTTGAAGGTCTTGAGGAAGGCGTCCTTGTCCACGCCCTGGCCGGCGAGGAACTCGGCCATCTCCTCCGGGGTGGCGAGCTTCTTGCCTTCGCGGTGGATGGCGGCGAACACCGCGTCGTGCACCTTGGCCTCGACGCCCATGGCCTCGAGGGTCAGGAACATCTGGCCGTGGACGTTCCACAGGCCGCCGAACAGCGCCGGGATGCGCACGAAGTTGACGTCTTCCGGCAGCTTCTCGGCCCACGGCTGGATGGTCGGCTCGAGCTGGTAGCAGTGCGGGCAGCCGTACCAGAACAGCTCGACCACCTCGATCTTGCCGGGCTGGGCGACCGGCACCGGGCTGCTCAGCTGGACGTACTGCTTGCCGGCCTGGATCTCCTCGGCTGAAACGGTGGCGCCGAACAGGCTGAGGCCGGCCAGAACGGCCGAGAGAATCAGGTTACGCATGCTTGACTCCTGGACAGGATGACGTGGGGCGGCTGGCGGTTGGACACCGGCGGCCGCTGGCGAATTCCACGCGATTGTAGGCGAGACGGGCAAAAAAAAGGGCGGCCATGGCCGCCCTTTTTATGTTGCAGGCTACTGCGGGATCGCTCAGTGCAGACCCTGGATGTAGCTGGACACCGCTTCGATGTCCTTGTTGCTCAGCTTGGCGGCGATGGAGCGCATGATCATGGCGTCGCCGTCGTTGGTGCGGTTGCCTTCGCGGAAGTCGGTCAGCTGCTTGGTCACGTACTGGGCGTGCTGGCCGTTGAGCTGCGGGAAGCCGGCCAGGTCGTTGCCGCGGCCGTCCGGAGCGTGGCAGCCGGTGCAGGCCGGCATGCCCAGTTCCAGGTTGCCGCCGCGGAACAGCGCTTCGCCGCGCGCCACCAGCTTGGGATCGGCCTGGCCGATGCTGCCCTTCTGGCTGGAGAAGTAGGCGGCGATGTCGGCCAGATCCTGGTCGCTCAGGTTGTTGAGCAGGCCGGTCATCTCGATCACGGTACGCTTACCACCCTTGATGTCCTGCATCTGCTTGAGCAGATAGCGCTCGCCCTGGCCAGCCAGTTTCGGGAAATTGGGCGCTGCGCTGTTGCCGTCCGGGCCGTGGCAGGCGCCGCAGACGGCTGCCTTGGTCTGTCCAGCGGTGGCATCGCCGGCGGCATGGGCCACACCGGTCACGCCCAGGGTCAACAGCAGACTCACGAGTAGTTTGTTCATCAGCTAATCCAGCTACGGCTAAAGGTAAGGGGGGTATCGGGATTACTTGGAGGCACTCATCCACTCGATGACGGCCTTGTAGTCCTCGGCGGTGCAGTCCATGCACATGCCGCGCGGCGGCATGGCATTGAAGCCGTTGGTGACGCTTGCGACCAGTGCATCCATACCCTTGGCCAGACGCGGTTCCCAGGCGGCCTTGTCGCCCTTCAGCGGTGCCATGGGCAGTGCGCCGTTGTGGCAGGCGGCACAGGCACGATTGAACACCGCTTCCGGATCCTGGGCGGCCTGCGCGGAGGCGGCGGCAGCAACGAGCGACACAGCAAGCAACAGTTTCTTCATGGTCGACCTCTTCTACATCAGGGGAAAACGGCCCGTCGCTCTGCCGGCGGGGTCCGTCCGCGTGGACACTGAACTTGGGAATAAAGCGCACACAAAATCCGTGGCATTATATACAGGCGACGTCAAAACGGAAACGGAACCGCCGTCAGCGACACTTTGTCGCAGCACCTACCAGCCCCAGCCTGCAACGCGTTGTTGCGCAGGCGCAGAACAGGCCCTCGCCATGTCCGTCAAGAATCCCATCCTCGGTCTGTGTCAGCAGGCCGCCTTCATCAAGAGCGCCGCCCAGGTCGACCAGTGTCCGCCGGACGAGGGCTTCGAGGTGGCCTTCGCCGGGCGCTCCAACGCCGGCAAGTCCAGCGCGCTGAACACCCTGACCCATGCCCGCCTGGCGCGCACCTCGAAGACCCCGGGGCGTACCCAGCTGATCAACTTCTTCCGCCTCGACGACCAGCGCCGCCTGGTCGACCTGCCCGGCTACGGCTACGCCAAGGTGCCGATCCCGCTCAAGCAGCACTGGCAGCGCCACCTCGAGGCCTACCTGGGCAGCCGCCACAGCCTGGTCGGCGTGGTGCTGCTCATGGACATCCGCCATCCGCTCACCGAGTTCGACCTGCTGATGCTCGACTGGGCCAAGGCCAGCTGCCTGCCCATGCACATCCTGCTGACCAAGGCCGACAAGCTGACCTTCGGCGCGGCGAAGAACACCCTGCTCAAGGTGCAGAAGGAGATCCGCCAGGGCTGGGGCGAGGTGGCCAGCGTGCAGCTGTTCTCCGCGCCCAAGCGCCAGGGCATCGAGGATGCGCAGGCCGTGCTGGCCGGCTGGATGGGCCTGCTGGAGGAAGACGAGGCGGTCGCCGAGCAGGCCTGAGGTTTCGCGCAGGCAAAAAAAACCGACCTTCCGTTGGGGGGATGGAAGGTCGGTCATCGAGCCCGGCTGCCAGGGCGGGGCAGGCGGGCGTTCTGCCAACACAGGGTTCTGCAAGGAAACCCATGAGGGGTCTGCCAACCACTCAGAACAATTGACCGCGGCCTGCGCGACAAAGTTCAGCCGTTGGTCGGCTCGGCTCAGTGGGCCTCGTCCCAGTTGCTGCCCACCCCGGCCTCGACCAGCAGCGGCACATCCAGCTGCGCGGCGCCGCTCATGCGCGGCAGCAGGCCGGCCTCGAGTTCCTCCACCTGGTCCTCGCGCACTTCCAGCACCAGTTCGTCGTGCACCTGGAGGATCATCCGCGCATCCAGCCCGGACTCCTGCAGCCAGGCGTCCACCGCCACCATGGCGCGCTTGATGATGTCCGCCGCGGTGCCCTGCATCGGCGCGTTGATCGCCGTGCGCTCGGCGGCCTTGCGCATGGCGCCGTTCTTCGAGTGGATCTCCGGCAGGTACAGGCGGCGGCCGAACAGGGTCTCGACGTAGCCCTGCGCCGCGGCCTGCTCGCGGGTGCGTTCCATATAGGCCAGCACGCCGGGATAGCGGGCGAAGTAGCGGTCGATGTAGGCCTGCGCCTGCTTGCGCTCGACGCCGATCTGTTTGGCCAGGCCGAAGGCGCTCATGCCGTAGATCAGGCCGAAGTTGATCGCCTTGGCGCTGCGCCGCTGCTCGGAGCTGACCTGCTCCAGCTCGACGCCGAACACCTCGGCGGCGGTGGCGCGGTGCACGTCGCGGCCGTGGCGGAAGGCGTCCAGCAGGCCCGCGTCCTGGGCCAGGTGGGCCATGATGCGCAGCTCGATCTGCGAGTAGTCGGCGGCCACCAGCCGGTAGCCCGGCGCGGCGACGAAGGCCTGGCGGATGCGCCGCCCTTCGGCGGTGCGGATCGGGATGTTCTGCAGGTTCGGGTCGCTGGAGGACAGCCGGCCGGTGGCGGTCACCGCCTGGTGGTAGCTGGTGTGGATGCGCCCGGTGCGCGGGTTGATCTGCTCGGGCAGCTTGTCGGTGTAGGTGCTCTTCAGCTTGCTGACGCTGCGGTAGTCCATCAGCACCTGCGGCAGTTCGAAACCCTGCTCGGCCAGCTCGGCGAGCACGCTCTCGGCGGTGGAGGCCTGGCCCTTGGCGGTCTTCGACAGCACCGGCAGGCCGAGCTTGTCGTAGAGGATGGCGCCGAGCTGCTTGGGCGAGGCGAGGTTGAATTCCTCGCCGGCCAGCTCGAAGGCCTGACGCTGCAGCTGCTGCATCTTCTCGCCCAGCTCGACGCTCTGCTGGCCGAGCAGCTTGGCGTCGACCAGCGCGCCGTGGCGCTCGATGCGCGCCAGCACCGGCACCAGCGGCATCTCGATCTCGGTCAGCACCTTCGCCAGCGCCGGCACGGCTTCCAGCTTCTGCCACAGGGTCTGGTGCAGGCGCAGGGTGACGTCGGCGTCCTCGGCGGCGTAGGGGCCGGCCTGCTCGAGGGCGATCTGGTCGAAGGTCAGCTGCTTGGCGCCCTTGCCGGCGATGTCCTCGAACTTCACCGTGCTCTGGCCGAGGTACTTGAGCGCCAGGCTGTCCATGTCGTGGCGGGTGGCGGTGGAGTCCAGCACGTAGGACTCCAGCATGGTGTCGAAGGCCACGCCGCGCACCTCGATGCCGCAGCGGGCGAGGATGTTGATGTCGTACTTGGCGTGCTGGCCGACCTTGGCCCTGGCCGGGTCTTCCAGCAGCGGCTTGAGCGCGGCCAGCACCGTGTCGCGGTCCAGCTGCGCGGGTACGCCCATGTAGCTGTGGGTCAGCGGCACGTAGGCCGCCTCAAAGGCGCTGACCGCGAAGGAAATGCCGACCAGCTCGGCCTGCTGGGCGTCGAGGCCGGTGGTCTCGGTGTCGAAGGCGAACAGCTCGGCCGCCTCGAGCTTTTCCAGCCAGGCGTCGAACTGCGCCTGTTCCAGCACGATCTCGTAGCGGGTCTCGGGCGCAGCCGCGGCTTCTGTGGCAGTGGCAGTCGCCGCGCCGCCTTCGGCGGGAGCGCCGGACGCCGGAGTGCCGGCCACCGGAGTGCCGGCCACCGGAGTGCCGGCCACCGGTACGCCGGCGGCCTTCGCCTCGCGCAGCAGCTCGTCCAGCCAGCTCCTGAACTCCAGGGTGCGGTACAGCTCGATCAGTGCCGGGCGGTCGGCTTCGCCCGGGTGCAGGTCGTCGAGGGCGACGTCCAGCGCCACGTCGGTCTTGATGGTCGCCAGCCGGTAGGACAGGTAGGCCATCTCGCGGTGCTCCTCGAGCTTGGCCGGCAGCGACTTGGCGCCGCGGATCGGCAGCGCCGGCACCTGCTCGAGGCTGGAATAGATCAGGTCGAGGCCGCCGCCGAGGCCCTGCAGCAGGCCCAGCGCGGTCTTCTCGCCGACCCCGGGCACGCCGGGGATGTTGTCGACCTTGTCGCCCATCAGCGCCAGGTAGTCGATGATCAGCTCCGGGCCGATGCCGAACTTGGCCACCACGCCGTCGCGGTCCAGGTAGGTCGGCGGGTTGGTCATGGTGTTGACCAGGCTGATGTGGCCGTCGACCAGTTGGGCCATGTCCTTGTCGCCGGTGGAGATCAGCACCGGGCGGTCGGCGGCGGCGCTGGAGCGCGCCAGGGTGCCGATCACGTCGTCGGCCTCCACGCCCTCGATGCACAGCAGCGGCAGGCCGAGGGCGCGCACGCAGGCGTGCAGCGGCTCGATCTGCACGCGCAGGTCGTCGGGCATCGGCGGGCGATGCGACTTGTAGTGCTCGAACAGCTCGTCGCGGAAGGTCGGACCCTTGGCGTCGAACACCACGGCGAACGGGCTGTCCGGGTACTGGCGGCGCAGCGACAGCAGCATGTTCAGCACGCCCTTGACCGCCCCGGTGGGCAGGCCGGCGGAGGTGTGCAGCGGCGGCAGGGCGTGGAAGGCGCGGTACAGGTAGGAGGAACCGTCCACCAGGACGAGAGGGGCTAGACTCATGGGGAAATCGACTCTTCGGCGATGCGACCGGGTAAGATGGCTGTATCGATGACTGCAAAGGGACAAGGTTACCACCATGCGCGCAATCAACCGTCTGCTGCTCGTTGGCCTGCTGGCCGCCGCCCCGCTGGCCGCCGTTGCCCAGGACGAGGCGCCGAGCGGCGAACCGGACGTGACCATCCGCCAGGAAGGCGACAAGACCATCCAGGAATACCGCATCAACGGCTTCCTCTACGCCATCAAGGTCACCCCCAAGGTCGGCAAGCCGTACTTCCTGGTGCGCGCCGACGGCGACAGCAACTTCATCCGCTCGGACAACCCGGACATGCTGATCCCGCAGTGGGAGATCTTCCGCTGGTAAGCCGCTGAGTCCCGATCGAGGAGGCCCCATGTCCGTCTTCACCCCGCTTGAGCGTCACGAGCTGGAAGCCTTCCTCGCTCCCTACGGGCTGGGCCGCCTGCTGGCGTTCCAGGGCATCGCCGCCGGCACCGAGAACAGCAACTTCTTCGTCAGCCTGGAGCGCGGCGAGTACGTGCTGACCCTGGTCGAGCGCGGCCCGCGCGAGGGCCTGGGCTTCAGCGTCGCCCTGCTCGACGTGCTGCACGGCGCCGGCCTGCCGGTGCCCTTCGCCCTGCGCACCGCCGACGGCACCGCCATCGGCGAACTGGCCGGCCTGCCGGCGCTGCTGCAGCCGCGCCTGCCCGGCCACCACGTCGGCCTGCCCAATGCGCACCAGTGCCGGGCGGTCGGCGAGCTGCTGGCGCGCCTGCACCTGGCCACCCGCGACGCGATCATCGAGCGGCCGAGCGACCGCGGTCTCGACTGGATGCTCGCCGAGGGGCCGCTGCAGGCCCTGCGCCTGGACGACGACGCCCGCCAGTTGCTCAAGGGCGCGCTGGAGGAGCTGGGCCGTCTGCGGCAGCGCCTGGAGGCGCTGCCGGCGGCCAACCTGCACGGCGACCTGTTCCACGACAACGTGCTGTTCGACGGCAACCACCTGTCCGGAGTGATCGACTTCCACAACGCCTGCTCCGGGCCGATGCTCTACGACCTGGCGATCGCCGCCAACGACTGGTGCGTGGAGCCGTGCGGCGAGTTCGACCACCATCGCCTCAATGCCCTGCTCGCCGGCTACGCCGCGCTGCGCCCGTTCGGCGCCGCCGAGGCCGAGCTGTGGCCGGCCATGCTGCGCGTGGCCTGCGTGCGCTTCTGGCTGTCGCGGCTGATCGCCGCCGAGGCCTTCGCCGGCCAGCCCGACGTGCTGGTCAAGGATCCCGAGGAGTTCCGCCGTCTGTTGCAGGCGCGCCAGCGGGTCGAGCCGGGGCAGGGACTGCCGTTCGCCCTGTGACGGGCGGGGCCGCTCAGCCGAGATAGGTCGTCCGCCACTGCTGCAGCCGTGCATGCAGCTGCTGGTGGCGGCCGGTGCCCATGACCTTTTCCTCGTGCGCGGCGAAGGCCTGCTGCAGCGCCGCCAGGACCGGCTCGTCGAGCAGGCGTTCGGTCATGGAGAACAGTGCGGCATTCTCCTTGCCGATGTGCGCGCGCAGGTGGCCGGCGTAGGCCGTGGCGGCGGCGGCGAAGTCTGCGCCCGGCCGCCGGCTGCAGGCCTGCGCCATGGCCTGGACCAGGGCGCGGCCCTGGATGTGCTCGGCGTGCAGTTCGTCGATGAAGCCGCCGTGCTCGGCGAGGCCGCCCGCGATCAGCGCGGGGAACAGCAGGGCCTCCTCCTTGCCGTGGTGGCACTGGTCGACGAAGGCGCGCAGGAAATCGAGGAACTCGCCGGCATCCTCGGCCGGCAGCTGGCCCTGCGCGGCCCGTTCGGCCATGCGCTCGAGGACCGGCAGGGCTTCGAGGATGGCGTCGTGCTCGTGCCGGAGTTCGGCGATGACCTGGCTCATGGGGGCTGCTCCGCGGCGGACGGGTCTACTGGGCAGTCTAGGAGCCGGGGGCGGCTTGTCCAGCCGCGAGGGGGGCAGCGCCGGCCACGCCGTTCGGCAGGGGCCGGCGCCGGTGCTTCAGAGCAGCGCCTTGAGGTCGTGCAGGCGGCGCTTGACGGTGGTGCTCAGCTTGCTGAATTCGCCGTGCAGCAGTTCGTGGGCCTCGTCCTGCTTGCCGGCCTGGCTGAGGGTCACCACGCTGGAGGCGGTGTAGTGGAACATCTTGTGGGTGGCCTTGAGGTCCTGGAAGGTCATGTACTGGCCGAGGTGCGCCTCGCCGTCGCCGTAGATCCACTTGCCGAGGTCGCAGCGCTCGTCGCAGCACACCACCTCGGGGCGCAGGTCCTCCTGCGACTTGCCGGTCAGGTAGGTTTCCAGACGCAGCTTCCAGTTGTCGTGGGCCATCACGGCGACGTCGATGTTGAGCGTCTCCGCCGCCTTGATCAGCGCGGCCTGCGCCTCCTGCTTGGCCTTCTCGGTTTCCTTGGAGTGGCTGTCCATCTTGAAGAAGTCGAAGAAGCTCATGGCGGTTGTCCTTTTCCTGGGCGCGCCGCAGCCGGAGGGCGCGACGGGCGGGCTTCCTGGGCGGGCGCTGCCCGGTGGGTGGTGGTGGTGCGTCTGGCATCCATCCTGACACCGCGCGGAGGCCGGGCATTGACCGGGATCAGCCGCGCTCCGGGAATGCTTGGCAGAAGCGGGCGGCGGACAAGGGGAGGGGAAAGGATGGAGGCGCCGCGCACAGGCGGCGCCCGGGGGTCACATCTGCGACTGCAGATAGTTCTCCAGGCCGAGCTTGTCGATCAGGCCGAGCTGGATCTCCAGCCAGTAGGCGTGGTCTTCCTCGGTGTCGTGCAGCTGCTTCTCGAGGATCTCGCGGGTGACGTAGTCCTGGTGCTGCTCGCACAGGGCGATGCCCTTGGCCAGCGCGGCGCGCACCTCGTACTCCAGCGCCAGGTCGGTCTTGAGCATCTCCGGCACGGTCCTGCCGACCCGCACGGCGTCGGGGGTCATGTCCGGCACGCCCTCGAGGAACAGGATGCGCTGCAGCAGGGCGTCGGCGTGCTCGGTTTCCTCGACCATCTCGTGGTCGAGCCGCTCGTAGAGCCTGGTGAAGCCCCAGTCCTGGTACATGCGCGAGTGCACGAAGTACTGGTCGCGGGCGGCCAGCTCGCCCTTGAGCAGGGTCTTCAGGTAGTCGATGACGGCGGTGTGACCTTTCATGGCGGGGCATCCTGGAGCGTGAAGGAGCCTATGTTCGCCCCGTGGCGGCAGGGGATCAACCGAATATAGCCGCTGCGGGCGGGCCTGCGCGCGCGTGCCGCGCCATCCGTCAGGAAGCGGCGCGCTCCTCTTCGGCGGACTTCTGCGCTGCGCCCACCGCGCGGCCCAGCGCCGCATGCCGCGGCAGCAGCCACAGGCACCAGGCGAACAGCAGGGCGCCGGCACCGGCCAGGGTGGCGGGGGCGCCGAGGCGGGTGGCGAGCAGGCCGGCGCACAGCCCGCCGAGCGCCTCGAAGCCGAAGCGGCAGGCGATGTAGAAGGACACCACGCGGCCGCGCAGCGCGTCCGGGGCCAGGCCCTGGATGAGGATGTTGGTGCCGACGTTGGCGCAGGTCAGGCCGAAGCCCAGCACGGCCATGGCGGCCAGCGCCAGCGGCAGGACGGTGCTGGCGGCGAACACCAGCAGGGCGCAGGCGCTCAGCGCGCTGGCGGCGAGGATCAACTGCACCTGACCGGCGGTGGAACGGCGGCTGGCGAGCAGCAGCGAGCCGAGCAGGGCGCCGCCGCCGGCGGCGCCCCACAGCCAGCCGAGGGTGGCGGCGTCGCCGGCGAACACGTCCTTGGCGAACACCGGCAGCAGCACCGCGTAGCAGGAGGCGGCGAAGTTGACCACCATCACGCCGAGCATCAGCTGGCGCACCGTGGCCTGGCCGAGCACGTAGTCGAGGCCCTGGCGGAACACCGCACCCATCGAGCCGCGTGCCGGCGGCGGGGCGTCGATGCGCATGCGCAGCAGGCCGATCAGCAGGGCGAGGAAGGACAGCGCGTTGAGGGCGAAGCACAGCGCCTCGCCGGTCAGGCCGAGCAGCAGGCCGGCCAGCGGCGGGCCGAGGAAGCGCGAGGCGTTGACCAGCATGGCGTTGAGCGCCAGGGCGTTGGGCAGGTCGTCGCGGTCGCCGACGAAGCTGCTCATCAGCGCCTGGCGCAGCGGCGTGTCGAAGGCGCCGAGCACGCCGAGCAGCGCGGCCATCGCCACCAGCAGCGCCGGGCCGATCCATTCCAGTGCGGTCAGCGCGGCGAGCAGAGCGGCCTGCACGGCGAGCGCCGCCTGGCTGGCGATCAGCAGGCGGCGCTTGTCGCGGCGGTCGATCCAGGCGCCGATCAGCGGGCCGAGCAGCAGCTGCGGCAGCAGGCTGAGGAAGCTGGTCAGGCCGAGCAGGGCGGCCGAGCCGGTCAGCCGGTAGACCAGCCAGGCCAGTGCCACCTGCTGGATCCAGTTGCCGAGGATCGACACCAGGTGGCCGGTGAAGTACAGGCGGTAGTTGCGGTGGCGCAGGGCGCGCACGGCATGGGGCCAGCGCATGGCGCCGGCGGCGGGGGAACTGCTCACGGGAAGGAATCGCAACCGGATGTGTCGGCGCCACAGCTTAGCGGCGCCGGCGGGTTTTGTCCCCCGGATCGCCCGGCAGGCCCGCCAGGGCGCGCTGCAGAGCGGCGCCGTCGCGCCGGCGGCGATTGCGAGCGGGCGGAGTCTCGGTCGATACTCCGCGCAACGCCCCAGGGAGGGGCCGGACAACGACACCGAGAACCTGCCATGAGCGAGCCTGCACCCCCCGCCAGCCCTTGCGCGCCGGCCCCGTCGCCGCCGCCGTCCGCGGCGCAGCGCATCGAGGAGCTGGGCGGCGATCCGACCTTCATGACCTCGCTGGCGCGCGGCCTGGCGGTGATCGACGCCTTCCACGAGCGCAAGCGCCAGCTGACCATCGCGCAGATCAGCCACCGCACCGGCATCCCGCGCGCCGCGGTGCGCCGCTGCCTGCTCACCCTGGCCCGGCTCGGCTACGTCGGCAGCGACGACGGGCGCACCTACGCGCTGCTGCCCAAGGTGCTCACCCTCGGCCACGCCTACCTGTCGTCGACGCCGCTGGCGGTCAGCGCCCAGCCGTTCCTTGACCGCCTCAGCGAGCAGCTGCGCGAGGCCTGCAGCCTGGCCACCCTGGAGGGCAGCGAGGTGCTCTACCTGGCCTGCACCGCCACCGCGCAGCGCTTCCTGTCGGTGGAGATCCGCGTCGGCACCCGCCTGCCGGCCTACTGCACCTCGCTGGGCCAGGTGCTGCTCGCCGCGCTGGACGAGGCCTGCCTGGACGAGTACCTGGCCGGCGCCACCCTGGCGGCGCGCACCAGCCGCACCCTGTGCGAGCCGCAGGCGCTGCGCGAACGGCTGGCCGAGGTGCGCGCGCAGGGCTGGTGCTTCATCGACCAGGAGCTGGAGGCCGGGCTGCGCTCGATCGCCGTGCCGGTGCACGACGGCGAGGGCCGGGTGCTGGCGGCGATGAGCGTCAGCGGCCATGCCTCGCGGGTGTCCCGCGCCGAGCTGGAGGGCCGCTACCTGCCAGCCCTGCAGGCGGCCAGCCGCGAGCTGGGCGCGCAGCTGCTGCGCTGAAAAGTGGGCGATTACCGCCCGCGGCTCTGTCCGGCGCCCGGGCAATCCCTTAGTGTGCGCGCGGTCTTTGCCGGTCGTCGCGCGCGACGCCATGCGACCTCCGTGGTGGTTGTCGCCGCGGCCGGCTTGTGGATCAATGCAGAATCAAGGGCGGCCCCGTGGTCCCAACCGCCCAGCGTCACCATAAAAACTACAAGAGCACCGTGAGCCATGGACTGTCGTCTGCTGAACGAGAAGAGTCTGGTTTTCGCCCAGGCCGATCCCCATGCGGTGTCGGACTACGTCAACCAGCATGTCGGTTCCCACCGCATCTGCCTGCCGCGCAGCGGTCACCCCGAGGCGAGTCTCAACCACCGTGCCTTCGGCAGTCTGGACCTGTGCCAGATCAGCTACGGCAGCCGCGTGCAGGTCACCTCGCCGGCGCTGGAGACCCTCTATCACCTGCAGATCCTCCTGCGCGGCCACTGCCTGTGGCGCGGGCGCGGCGAGGAGCACTACTTCACCCCCGGCGAGCTGCTGCTGATCAATCCCGACGATCCGGTCGACCTGACCTACTCGGACGACTGCGAGAAGTTCATCGTCAAGCTGCCGGCCACCTTCCTCGACAAGGCCTGCAGCGAGAACCAGTGGCACCACGGCGGCGCGGGCGTGCGCTTCACCCCGCGCCATCGCCTCGAGCAGCTCGACGGCTTCATCAACCTGCTGAGCCTGGTCTGCCAGGAGGCCGAGGCCGAGCAGAGCATCCCCCAGGTGCAGGAGCACTACGCCAAGATCATCGCCAGCAAGCTGCTCGGCCTGCCCGGCAGCAACGTCAGCCGCGAGCCGATCGCGGCCGGCTGCCCGTCGTTCGAGCGGCTGGTCGAGTTCATCGAGCGCAACCTCAAGCAGGACATCACCCTCGAGCAACTGGCCGAGCTGGCGCACATGAGCCAGCGCTCGCTGTACGCGCTGTTCGACCGCCATGCCGGCACCACGCCCAAGCACTTCATCCGCCAGCGCAAGCTGGAGCAGATCCACGCGCGGCTGAGCGACCCGCGTGCCGCGGTGCGCAACGTCACCGAGATCGCCCTCGACTACGGCTTCCTGCACCTCGGCCGCTTCTCCGAGTGCTACAAGAGCACCTTCGGCGAGCTGCCCTCCGACACCCTGCGCCGCCGCAACTGAGTCCCCGTCCCGCGGCGGGTGCCTGCCCGCCGCGTCCTCCTCCCGTCCTCCTGCTGCTGCGCCGCCCTGCGCGGCCCGCCGCCGTCCGTTTCCCGCACGCCGTGCAGAAAGCGGATAGCGATCATGCAGAAAGCGGATATTGCCCCGACCCGCCGGGGCTTAGCCTGCACTCCACAGTACAAAAACAACAACGGAGAGCGCAGACATGTCCGTGGGACCCGAGTACCTGAATTCCCTGCTGGAAGAAGACCAGGAAAAGGGCATCTACCGCTGCAAGCGGGAGATGTTCACCGATCCGGTGCTGTTCGAGATGGAGATGAAGCACATCTTCGAAGGCAACTGGATCTACCTGGCGCACGAGAGCCAGATTCCCGAGAAGAACGACTACTACACCGTGACCATGGGCCGTCAGCCCGTGTTCATCGCCCGCAACCGCGCCGGCGAACTCAACGCCTTCATCAACGCCTGCAGCCACCGCGGCGCCACCCTGTGCCGCTTCAAGAGCGGCAACAAGGCCACCTACACCTGCCCGTTCCACGGCTGGACCTTCGACACCAACGGCAAGCTGCTCAAGGTCAAGGATCCGATCGAGGCCGGCTACCCGGACAGCTTCAACTGCAGCGGCTCCCACGACCTGAAGAAGATCGCCCGCTTCGAGTCGTACCGCGGTTTCCTGTTCGGCAGCCTGAACGCCGACGTGGTGCCGCTGGTCGAGCACCTCGGCGAGTCGGCGAAGATCATCGACATGATCGTCGACCAGTCGCCGGAAGGCCTGGAAGTGCTGCGTGGCTCGAGCACCTACGTGTTCGAGGGCAACTGGAAGCTGCAGGCCGAGAACGGCGCCGACGGCTACCACGTCACCGCCACCCACTGGAACTACGCGGCCACCCAGGGCAACCGCAAGGAAAAGGATGCCGGCGACGACATCCGCGCCATGAGCGCCGGCGGCTGGGCCAAGAAGGGCGGCGGCTTCTACTCCTTCGAGAATGGCCACCTGCTGCTGTGGACCCGCTGGGACAACCCGGAAGACCGTCCGCTGTACGAGCGCCGCGAGCAGCTGGCCGCGGACGTCGGCCAGGCCCGCGCCGACTGGATGATCCAGAACTCGCGCAACCTGTGCCTGTACCCGAACCTGTACCTGATGGACCAGTTCAGCTCGCAGCTGCGCATCGCCCGGCCGATCGCCGTCGACAAGACCGAAGTCACCATCTACTGCATCGCGCCCAAGGGCGAGAGCGCCGAGGCCCGCGCCCACCGCATCCGCCAGTACGAGGACTTTTTCAACGTCAGCGGCATGGCCACCCCGGACGACCTCGAGGAATTCCGCGCCTGCCAGGAAGGCTTCAACGGCCGCGCCGCGCCGTGGAACGACATGTCCCGCGGGGCCAAGCACTGGATCGAGGGCGCCGACGAGGCCGCCAGGGAAATCCAGCTCAAGCCGCTGCTCAGCGGTGCGCGCGCCGAGGACGAAGGCCTGTTCGTGGTCCAGCACCGTCACTGGCTGGCCACCATGCAGAAAGCCGTCGAACAAGAACAACAGAACCTGATCCACGTGGAGGCCGGGCAATGAGCATCTCCTACGAAGCCGTACGCGATTTCCTCTACCAGGAAGCCCGCTTCCTCGACGACAAGGACTGGGACAGCTGGCTCGAGCTGTACGCCGAGGACGCCAGCTTCTGGGTGCCGGCCTGGGACGACAACGACCAGCTGACCGAGGATCCGCAGAAGGAAATCTCGCTGATCTGGTACGGCCGCCGCGCCGGCCTGGAAGACCGCATCTTCCGCATCCGTACCGAGCGTTCCAGCGCGAGCATCCCGGACACCCGCACCTCGCACAACATCAACAACATCGAGATCGTCGAGCAGGGCGAGGGCTACTGCAAGGTGCGCTTCAACTGGCACACCCTGAGCTTCCGCTACAAGACCGTGGACCAGTACTACGGCACCAGTTTCTACACCCTCGACACCCGCGGCCCGAACCCGCTGGTCAAGGAGAAGAAGGTGGTGCTGAAGAACGACTACGTCCGCCACGTGATGGACATCTACCACATCTAAGGAGAAGCGCGCGGGCCGCCCTCGCGGCCCGCAGCGCTCGGCAGCAACCTGCGTGCGCGCACGGCCGAGGCCGGCGCGGAATACCGCTCCAAGCGAGGTGCAGCATGTCGCACAAGATCGCACTGAATTTCGAAGACGGGGTCACCCGCTTCATCGACGCCAACGCCAGCGAAACCGTGGCCGACGCCGCCTACCGCCAGGGCATCAACATTCCGCTGGACTGCCGGGTCGGCGCCTGCGGCGCCTGCAAGTGCCAGGTCGAGTCCGGCAAGTACGAACTCGGCGAGGACTTCATCGACGACGCCCTCAGCGCCGAGGAGGCCGCCCAGGGCCTGGCGCTGACCTGCCAGATGCGCGCGCAGAGCGACTGCGTGGTGCGCGTGCCGATGTCCTCCAGCGCCTGCCGCATCAAGCAGGGCAGCTTCCGCGCGGCGATCCGCGAGGTGCGTGCGCTGTCCGACAGCACCCTCAGCCTGACCGTCGAGGGCGACGAGCTGGGCAAGCTGGCGTTCCTGCCCGGCCAGTACGTCAACCTGCAGGTGCCGGGCAGCGAGCAGACCCGCGCCTACTCGTTCAGCTCGATGCCGCAGGACGGCAAGGTGTCGTTCCTGATCCGCAACGTGCCGGGCGGGCTGATGAGCGGCTACCTCACCGGCGCGGCCAAGGCCGGCGACCTGATGACCATGACCGGTCCGCTGGGCAGCTTCTATCTGCGCGAGGTACAGCGTCCGCTGCTGCTGCTGGCCGGCGGCACCGGCCTGGCGCCGTTCCTGGCCATGCTCGAGAAGCTCGAGGCCGCTGCCAGCGAGCAGCCGGTGCACCTGATCTACGGCGTCACCAACGACTTCGACCTGGTCGAGCTGGACAAGCTGGAGGCCTTCGCCCGACGCCTGCCCAACTTCACCTACGGCGCCTGCGTGGCCAGTCCGGACAGCGCGTACCCCAACAAGGGCTACGTGACCCAGCACATCGCGCCGGGCCAGCTGAACGACGGCGACGTCGACATCTACCTCTGCGGTCCGCCGCCGATGGTCGAGGCGGTCAACCAGGATCTGCGCCAGCGCGGAATCCAGCCGGCGAACTTCTACTACGAGAAGTTCGCGGCCAGTGCCTGACAGTCCCTTGGGCCCGTGGTCCGGCCGAGCCGCACGGGCTATTTTTTTCACGGATGCCATGCCATGCACACGAAACGATTTGAACAGAAGGTGGCGGTGATCACCGGCGTCGCCCAGGGCATCGGTCGCCGGGTGGCCGAGCGGATGGCCGCCGAAGGCGGCCGCCTGCTGCTGGTCGACCGCTCCGAACTGGTCCACGAACTGGCCGACGAACTGGGGGGCAGCGCCGAGGTGCTGACCCTCACCGCCGACCTCGAGCAGGCCGCCGACTGCCGGCGGGTGATGGCCGCCGCGGTGGAGCGCTTCGGTCGCCTCGACATCCTCATCAACAACGTCGGCGGCACCATCTGGGCCAAGCCGTTCGAGCACTACCAGGAGCACGAGATCGAGGCCGAAGTGCGCCGCTCGCTGTTCCCCACCCTGTGGTGCTGCCACGCGGCGCTGCCGCAGATGCTCGAGCAGGGCAGCGGCGCCATCGTCAACGTCTCCTCGGTGGCCACCCGTGGCGTCAACCGGGTGCCCTACGGCGCGGCCAAGGGCGGCGTCAACGCGCTGACCGCCTGCCTGGCCTTCGAGAACGCCGAGCGCGGCATCCGCGTCAACGCCACCGCGCCGGGCGGCACCGAGGCGCCGCCGCGGCGCATCCCGCGCAACGCCGCCGAGCAGAGCGAGCAGGAGAAGGTCTGGTACCAGCAGATCGTCGACCAGACCATCGACAGCAGCCTGATGAAGCGCTACGGCAGCATCGACGAGCAGGCCGCGGCGATCCTGTTCCTCGCCTCCGACGAGGCCTCCTACATCACCGGCGTGACCCTGCCGGTCGGTGGTGGCGACCTCGGCTGATCGCGATCCTCCCCCCACCCGCTGCGGCCGCCCGCAGCGGGTTTTTTCCGTGCTGCAAATAAGAACAAGAGAAAAGCCATGAAAAAGATCGACGTCCACCAGATCATCGACAACGCGCCCTTCACCCGCTTCCACTGGATGGTGATGTGCCTGTGCGCCCTGCTGCTCATCTTCGACGGCTACGACCTGTTCATCTACGGTGTGGTGCTGCCGGTGCTGATGAAGGAGTGGGGGCTGACCCCGCTGCAGGCCGGCGCACTGGGCAGCTACGCGCTGTTCGGCATGATGTTCGGCGCCCTGGCCTTCGGCACCCTGGCCGACAAGATCGGCCGCAAGAAGGGCATCGCCATCTGCTTCGTGCTGTTCAGCGGCGCCACCGTGCTCAACGGCTTCGCCAGCGGACCGACCGAGTTCGGCATCCTGCGCTTCGTCGCCGGCCTCGGCTGCGGCGGGCTGATGCCCAACGCGGTGGCGCTGATGAACGAGTACGCGCCCAAGCGCCTGCGCAGCACCCTGGTCGCCATCATGTTCAGCGGCTATGCGGTGGGCGGCATGCTCTCCGCCGGCATCGGCATCTACATGCTGCCGGCCTTCGGCTGGCAGGCGATGTTCTTCGCCGCCGCCGTGCCGCTGCTGCTGCTGCCGGTGATCATGCTGTTCCTGCCCGAGTCGGTCGGCTTCCTGGTGCGCCAGGGCCGCAGCGCCGAAGCCCGCGCGCTGCTCGAGCGCGTCGATCCGGCGCGCAAGCTGCAAGGCGACGACGTGCTGGAAATGACCGACGTCAAGGGCAAGGGCGTCGCCGCGCTGGAGCTGTTCCGCGAGGGCCGCGCGGTGCGCACCCTGTCGATCTGGGTGGCGTTCTTCTGCTGCCTGCTGATGGTCTACGCGCTGAGCTCCTGGCTGCCCAAGCTGATGGCCAACGCCGGCTACAGCCTGGGCTCGAGCCTGTCGTTCCTGGTCGCGCTCAACTGCGGCTCGGTGTTCGGCGCCATCTTCGGCGGCTGGCTGGGCGACCGCATGAACCTGCCGCGCGTGCTGATCGCCTTCTTCGTGATCGCCGCGGTGTCGATCAGCCTGCTCGGCTTCAAGAGCCCGACGCCGGTGCTCTACGGGCTGATCGCCGTGGCCGGCGCCACCACCATCGGCACGCAGATCCTGCTCTACGCCCTGGCCGCGCAGTTCTATGGCCTGTCGATCCGCTCCACCGGCCTCGGCTGGGCCTCGGGCATCGGCCGCAACGGCGCCATCGTCGGCCCGCTGCTGGGCGGCGCGCTGCTCGGCATCAACCTGCCGCTGCAGCTCAACTTCATGGCCTTCGCCATCCCCGGCGCCATCGCCGCGATCGCCATGGTGGTCTTCTCCCTCGCTGGCCGCGAGCCGGCGGCGGCGCGCCTGGCCGATCCGGCCGTCTGACCGGCAGTGCCGGGTGGCGCGATCCGCGCCGCCCGGCCGCTGGCCGGACAGGACGGGAGACGACGCGCAACCGCGGATACCTGTCGTGGAGTGCTTTCCGGGCAATTGCCCGGAAAGGATTTCTGCTGCCCGTATTCCGCGCGTCAGTTTTCAATTCGCTATTTCCCGGTAGTTGGCAAGTGTGCGATTAGCGCACAGATAAGTCGCAGCGATGTTGTGTTATTCGGGAAAAGATAGAAGATTGATCGCAAGTTGTTGCGCGTTATCTTCAGGGTGGCGCGGCATTGATTGTCCGCGAGTTGTCGATTCGGAAATGGCTTGAACAAGGTCTTTTCGGCATTGCGCCGAAGTGGCATCGCCTGTCCGGTCGTTGCGTGGCGGCGGTGTTTACCGGCAATAGAATCCCAATAATAAAAAGAGTGAGCACATGAAGAAGAAAGCAGAGTTTCCCCTCCTGGTGATGGCCTGCAGCGGCCTGGCCCTGCCGACCCTGGCAGTCGCCGGCGGCTTCGTCGAGGACTCCACCGCGACCCTGACGGCGCGCAACTACTACTTCAGCCGCGACTTCCGCGACGTGCCGGCCGCCGCCCAGTCCAAGCAGGAGGAGTGGGCCCAGGGCTTCATCCTCAACGTCAAGTCCGGCTACACCCCGGGCCCGGTCGGCTTCGGCGTCGACGCCATCGGCCTGCTCGGCATCAAGCTCGACGGCAGCGCGGACCGCGCCGGCGCGCTGGGCACCGGCCTGATGCCGCGCCAGCAGGACGGCGAGCCGGCCGACGAGTACAGCCGCGCCGGCGCGGCGCTCAAGGTCCGGCTGTCGAAGACCGAGCTGAAGGTCGGCGAGCTGCAGCCCAACCTGCCGGTGCTGGTGTTCTCCGACATCCGCCTGCTGCCGCCGACCTTCCAGGGCGCCAGCATCGTCTCCCAGGAGTTCGCCGGGCTGACCCTGCAGGGCGGCCAGATGCGCTCGATGAGCCAGCGCGACGAGGCCGGCGACGGCCCGATGTCGCCGTGGATCGGCCGCCGCGCGGTGCTGGCGGTGACCAGCGACCGCTTCAACTACGCCGGCGCCGACTACGCCTTCAACCAGAACCGCACCAGCGTGGGCGCCTGGTACGCCCAGCTGGAGGACGTCTACAACCAGCGCTTCTTCAGCCTCAAGCACAGCGAGCCGGTGGGCAGCTGGACCCTGGGCGCCAACCTCGGCTACTTCGACTCCAGCGAGGACGGCGACGAGCTGGCCGGCGCCATCGACAACCAGACCTTCTACACCATGCTGTCGGCCAAGCGCGGCGGCCACACCTTCCAGGTCGGCTACCAGAACCTGTCCGGCGACCACGGCATGGTGCGCATCTTCGGCAACGTGACGCCGCTGGCCAACGAGCTGCCGACCTTCGACTTCGCCTCCACCGACGAGCGTTCCTGGCAGGCGCGCTACGACTACGACTTCGCCGCCCTGGGCATTCCGGGCCTGGTCAGCACCGTGCGCTACGTGAAGGGCGACAACGTCGACACCGGCACCGCCGAGGAAGGCAAGGACTGGGAGCGCGACCTGGATCTCGGCTACACCGTGCAGAGCGGTCCGCTGAAGAACGTCAGCGTGCGCGTGCGCAACGTCACCGCGCGTTCCAACTATCGCGCCAGCATCGACGAGAACCGGCTGATCATCAGCTACAACCTGGCGATCTTCTGATTCGGCGCCGGTCCGGCGCACTAACGAGTTTTACGGGGCTTGCCCGCCGCAAGGCGGGCCTTTTTAGCCTGGAACACGAATGGCCTTGTTTGAAGTTTCGCCCGGCAACTGGCCGGTTTGCGGAATAAGGCAGGGTCGCGTCCGCAGAAAGACAATTTGAAGTTTCATCTCGAGTTGCCGCAAGGAATAGAAAGACAACTGATTCATTGAAGGTAGTTTCATCCACTGTCATCTGGCTGGTTCTGGAGAACGCAATGCACAACAACAAGAAAGCATTTCCGATCCGCGCAACTTCCCCGCGCAAGCTGTTTGCCACCCGTGCCCTGACCCTGGCGCTGACCACGGCACTCGCCGGCCTCGCCCAGGCCGCCGAGCCGGTCAAGGTCGGCATCCTGCTGCCGTTCACCGGCACCTTCGCCGCCCTCGGCGAGGCCACCCACAACGGCCTCAAGCTGGCCATCGAGCAGCAGGGCGGCAAGCTCGGCGGCCGCGAGGTCGAGTTCGTGGTGGTCGACAGCGAGGCCGACCCGGGCAAGGCGGTGCAGAACATGCAGAAGCTGGTGTCCGGCGCCAAGGTCGACGTGGTGATCGGCCCGGTGCACTCGGGCGTCGGCATGGGCGCGGTCAAGGTCGCCCGCGAGACCGGCGTGCCGCTGATCATCCCCAACGCCGGCTTCAACGCCGCCACCGGCCAGCTGTGCGCGGCCAACGTCTTCCGCACCTCGTTCACCTCCTGGCAGACCGCCTTCCCGATGGGCAAGATCGCTGCCGCCAAGGGCTACAAGAACATCGTCACCGTGGCCTGGCGCTACGGCTTCGGCACCGAGTCGGTGGACGGCTTCAAGGAAGGCTTCGAGCAGGCCGGCGGCAAGGTGACCAAGGAAATCTACCTGCCGTTCCCCGAGGTCGAGTTCCAGTCGCAGCTGACCGAGATCGCCGCGCTCAAGCCCGATGCGGTGTTCGTGTTCTTCGCCGGCGGCGGCGCCGCCAAGTTCGTCCAGGACTACGCCGCGGCCGGCCTCAAGGGCAAGATCCCGCTGCTCGGCTCGGGCTTCCTCACCGAGGGCACCCTCGCCGCCCAGGGCCAGGCCGCCGAGGGCCTGCTGACCACCCTGCACTACGCCGACTCGCTGGAGACCGAGCAGAACGCCAAGTTCCGCGGCGACTACAAGCAGCAGTTCGGCAAGGAGGCCGACCTCTACGCGGTGCAGGGCTACGACACCGGCCTGCTGCTCGCCCAGTCGCTGGCCGCGGTGGCCGGCAACACCGGGGACCGCGCCGCCTGGATCCAGGCCATGGAGAACGCGCGCATCGCCAGCCCGCGCGGCGAGTGGACCTTCTCCAAGGCGCACAACCCGGTGCAGAACGTCTACCTGCGCGAGGTGCGCAACGGCGCCAACGTGGTGGTCGACGTCGCCAGCGCCGCGCTCAGCGACCCGGCGCCGGGCTGCAAGCTCGAGCAGGTCGCCAAGCGCTGAGTGACCGCGTCCCGGGCGGTCGGCGCCCGGGACGCCGGTGTTCGCCCCCGGGCGCCGGCGGCTCCTGTCCCCTGGCCGCCGGCGTCCGGGCCTCCCGCATTGCATCGCGTGGATCGCTATCCCATGGACTTCGCCAACATCCTCATCCAGACCATGAACGGTCTGCAGTACGGGCTGCTGCTGTTCCTCATCGCCAGCGGCCTGACCCTGATCTTCGGCATCATGCACATCATCAACCTGGCCCACGGCGCGCTGTACATGGTCGGCGCCTACCTGGCCTGGTGGCTGACCGCGCTGGTCGGCCAGCTGTTCCTCGCCATCCTCCTGGCCATCCCGCTGGCGGTCGGCATCGGCGTGCTCATCGAGCGCTTCCTGATGCAGGCGCTGTACAAGCGCAACCACCTCGACCAGGTGCTGCTGACCTTCGGCCTGATCCTGGTGTTCGACGCCCTGCAGGGCATCCTCTGGGGCAACGACGTGCACAGCGTGGCGATCCCGGCGTTCCTGTCCGGCTCCATCGCCCTCACCGACACCCTCGACTACCCGGTGTACCGGCTGTTCGTCTCGGCGCTGTGCGGCCTGATCGCCCTGGCCATGTACCTGATCCTGCAGCGCACCCGCTTAGGGATGATCATCCGCGGCGGCGCCAGCAACCGCGAGATGGTCCAGGGCCTGGGCATCGACATCCGCCGCATCTACACCCTGGTGTTCGCCGCCGGCGCGGCGCTGACCGCCTTCGCCGGGATGATCGCCGCGCCGCTGTCCTCGGTGTACCCGGGGATGGGCAACCAGGTGCTGATCATCGCCTTCGTGGTGGTGGTGATCGGCGGGCTGGGCTCGATCCGCGGCGCCTTCCTCGGCGCCCTGCTGGTCGGCCTGACCGCCACCTGGGGCGCCGTGCTGGTGCCCGACTTCGCCGGCATGGTGGTCTACGTGCTGATGGCCGCGGTGCTGCTGTTCAAGCCGCGCGGCCTGTTCGCCTGAGGAGAGTTTCGACATGCGTATCCTGCCCACGCCGATCCGCCTGCTGCTGGCGCTCGGCACCCTGCTGCTGGCCCTCTATCCGCTGCTGGGCGCGACCTTGGCCGGCGAGCAGCACGACTTCTACCTGCAGAAGCTCACCAGCATCATGATCCTCGCCATAGTCGCGCTGAGCCTCGACCTGCTGGTCGGCATCGGCGGCATGGTCAGCCTGGCCCAGGCGGCGTTCTTCGGCATCGCCGGCTACACCCTGGTGCTGGTCGCCCCCGAGTACGAGGCGATCAGCATCTGGGTCGCTCTGCCGGTGTGCCTGGGCGTCAGTGCCCTGGCCGCGCTGGTCATGGGCCTGCTGATCATCCGCACCTCGGGGATCTTCTTCATCATGGCGACCATCGCCTTCTCGCAGATGCTCTACTACCTGTTCCACGACAGCGCCTTCGCCGGCGGCTCGGACGGCGCCTACCTGTTCATGAAGCCCGCGGTGAGCATCGCCGGCGTGCAGCTGCTCGACCTGGACAACCGCCAGACCCTGTTCTACGTGGCGCTGGCCTCGCTGGTCGGGGTGTTCCTGCTGCTGCGCACCTTCCTGCGCGCGCCCTTCGGCCAGGTGCTGCTGGGCATCCGCGAGAACGAGTCGCGCATCCGCGCCATGGGCTACAACCCGCTGTACTACAAGCTCGCCGCCTTCGTCATCGCCGGCACCCTGGCCGGCTACGCCGGCATGCTGTCGGCCACCCAGTACGGCTTCGTCAGCCCCAGCCAGGTCGGCTGGGAACTGTCGGCGCACGCCCTGGTGATGGTCATCCTCGGCGGCATGGGCAGCCTGTTCGGCGCCATCCTCGGCGCCTTCGCCTTCGAGGGCCTGCATTACGGCTTCGCCGCGCTGACCCCGCACTGGGAGCTGCTGATGGGCCTGGTGGTGATCGGCATGGTGCTGCTGCTGCCGCGCGGCATCGCCGGGCTGCTGCTGCAGCTGTGCGAACGCAAGCCAGCGAACGACAAGGCCGCTGCCGCGGCCGGCAAGGTGCAAGAGGAGGCAGCACGATGAGCGCGATCATTCTGGAAACCCGCGGCCTGACCAAGACCTTCGGCGGTCTCACCGCGGTCAACGGCGTCAACCTGCAGGTCGGCGAGCGCGAGGTTCACGCCATCATCGGCCCCAACGGCGCCGGCAAGAGCACCATGGTCAACCTGCTGTCCGGGCACCTGCCGCCCTGCGACGGGCAGATCCTGTTCAGGGGCCAGGACATCACCGGCACACCGCCGCAGCGCATCTCGCACCTGGGCATGGGCCGCAGCTTCCAGCGCACCAACATCTTCCCGACCTTCACCTGCCTGGACAACTGCTGGCTGGCGGCGCAGTCGCGGCTGAAGAACTCGTTCCGCTTCTTCCGCCGCAGCGAGAGCTACGCGGCGGTGCGCGAGCGCGCCGAGCGGGGCCTGGAGCTGTGCGGGCTGTCCGCCAAGCGCGAGCGCATCGCCGGCACCATGAGCTACGGCGAGCAGCGCCAGCTGGAGATCGGCATGGTGCTGGCCACCGAGCCGAGCTTCCTGCTGCTCGACGAGCCGATGGCGGGGATGGGCAAGGACGAGTCGAGCCGGGTGGTCGAGCTGCTCGCCAGGCTGTCGAAGGAGTACTCGCTGGTGCTGGTCGAGCACGACATGGACGCGGTGTTCAGCATCGCCCACAAGCTCACCGTGATGGTCAACGGCCAGATGCTGGCCAGCGGCCCGCTGGATGCGGTGCGCAACGACCCGGCGGTACAGGAAGCCTATCTGGGCGACGGCGAGGAGAACTTCTGATGAGCGCAGCAACGGCAATGACCACCCGCGTCGAGGCGGCCACCCCGCTGGTCGAGGCCCGCGGACTGCACACCTACTACGGCAACAGCCACGTCCTGCACGGCGTCGACCTGCACATCGCGCCGGGCGAGACCCTGGCGCTGCTCGGCCGCAACGGCATGGGCAAGAGCACCACCATCCGCTCGATCCTCGGCCTCACCGCGCCACGGCGCGGCGAGGTGCGCATCCGCGGCGAGCTGGTGACCGGCCAGCCGACCTGCCGGATCATCCGCCGCGGCATCGGCTTCGTCCCCGAGGGACGCGGCATGTTCCCCAACCTCACCGTGCGCGAGAGCCTGGTGATGGCCGCGCGGCCCGGCGTCGACGGCCGCCGCGACTGGACCCTGGAGCGCGTGCTGGCGACCTTCCCGCGCCTGACCGAGCGCTACGGCCACCTGACCGGCAACCTGTCCGGCGGCGAGCAGCAGATGGTCGCCATCGGCCGCGCGCTGATGACCAACCCCGAGCTGATGATCCTCGACGAGGCCACCGAAGGCCTGGCGCCGCTGATCCGCAAGGAGATCTGGCAGGTGATCCGCGCGATCAAGGACAGCGGCATCGCCACCCTGGTGGTCGACAAGAACGTCGGCGTGCTGCTCGACCTGACCGAGCGCAGCATGATCATGGTCAAGGGCCGGGTGGTCTACGACGGGCTGAGCAGGGAGCTCAAGCAGCGGCCGGAGCTGCTCCAGGAGCATATCGGCCTGTGAAGCATCCGCTCCGCTTCCCGCGTGCGGGAGCCGGAGCGGCGTCCCCCGGCGGCCGACGCAGGCGGAACCTGCGCCGGCCGCTGCATCGTTTCAGCGCACCGCCTGGCCGCTGTACTGGCTGACCCGCTGGCGCGCTTCCCGGAGCAGGCCGGCGCCGTCGCGGTAGCCCTGGCGCTCCAGCTCGCTCACCCACTCGCCGTCCAGGCTGCGCGCCGCGTCCATCCAGCGCTGCTGCTCCTCGGCGGTGAGGAAGTGGATCTGGTTGCCGCGCGCGCGGGCCAGCTCGCGGCCGGTGTCCACCACCCGGGTATCCCACAGGCGGCCGGCATGCGCCGACAGCGCCCGCCCGCTGTTGGCGTCGATGATCCTGCGCAGGTCCTCCGGCAGGCTGTCGTAGCGCGCCTGGTTCATCGCCAGCACCAGCGCCGCGTGCATCAGCTTGGGCATGCCCTCGGCCGTCTCGGTGTGGTGCTGGACCCGCTCCTGCAGCTTCACCGAGGTGACCACGTCCCACGGCACTGCGGCGCCGTCGAGCAGGCCGCGGGCCAGCGCCGCCGGCACCGGATTGATCGGCATGGCCTGCGGCGCGCCGCCGAACAGCTCGATCAGCCGGCTCTGCACCGGGTTGGCGGTGCGCAGGCGCAGGCCGGCGAAGTCGGCCATGCTGCGGATCGGCTGCTTGCGGGTGTGCAGCAGCACGCTGTCGGTGAGGTGGGTGGCGAGCAGGTGGACGCCCTGGTACTCGCGCTGGCCGTGGGCCTGCAGGAAGTCCCACAGCGCCTGGCTGCCGGCCTCGGCGGAGCGGTTCATGAACGGCAGCTCGAACACCCCGGTCAGCGGGTAGCGGCCGCTGGCGTAGCCGGGCAGCGCCCAGACGATGTCCGCGGTGCCGTCGCGCGCCTGGTCGAGCAGTTGCGCCGGCTTGCCGCCGAGCTGCATCGCCGGGAAGAAGTGGAAGCGGATGCGCCCGCCGGACTCCTGGCTGATCCTGTCGGCCCAGGGCTGGATGAACTCGCGCTGGGTGAAGGAATCGTGCGGCATGAAGTGGTGCACCTTGAGGGTGACCTTGGTCTCCTGGGCGGCGAGCGCCGTCAGGCTGGCGCCCATGCAGAGCGCGGCGAGGGTGGTGCGTAGTGGTTTCACCATGACTGTCCTTGTTGTTGTTCGGGCTTGGACGGTCCGCGGGCTGCGGTCCGCGGCCTATGCTGGGCGGCGGCCGGGCGGCGGACAATCGGCGCCGGCGGCTTGTGGGCGATAGGCGCACACAAAGTGCGGGCAAGCCCGGCGCTCGGCCGGCGGTCTTCCGCTGGCGTTGCGCCGGCGCCCGAGGGCGTAGAATGGCCGCCCTTTGGTTGCCGGAGTCCCGCCGTGTCGAATGCCCAGCCGTCCCCCCCGCGCCGCCGCCTGCGCCGCGTCCTGGCCGCCCTGAGCGGGCTGCTGGTGCTGGGCGCGACCGGCGGCAGCTTCTACCTGAACGAGCAGCGGCCGCAGCGCGCCGGCGAGCTGGCGTTGCCCGGCCTCGCCGCGCCGGTGGCGGTGCGCTTCGACGCCCAGGGCGTGCCGCACGTCCGTGCGCAGAACGAGGCCGACCTGTACCGCGCGCTGGGCTACCTGCACGCCCAGGAGCGGCTGTTCCAGATGGAGCTGCTGCGCCGTCTGGCGCGCGGCGAGCTGGCCGAGGTGCTCGGCGCCGGGCTGGTCGACACCGACCGCCTGTTCCGCACCTTGCGCCTGGGCGAGCGGGCCGCCGCCATGGCCGCCGCCGAGGACAAGACGGCGCCGGCCTGGCAAGCGCTGCAGGCCTACCTCGCCGGCATCAACCACTACCAGGCCAGCCGCGCCCTGCCGCTGGAGTTCGACCTGCTCGGCATCCGCCCGCGGCCGTTCAGCGCCGAGGACAGCTTCGCGGTGATCGGCTACATGGCCTACAGCTTCGCCGCCGCCCTGCGCAGCGAGCCGCTGCTGACTCATATCCGCGACCGGCTCGGCGCCGGCTACCTGGACATCTTCGGCCTCGCCGGCGCCGCGGCCGGTCCCGCGCCGGCGCTGGCCGGCGCCGACTGGCGCGGCCTGCACG
>NZ_SSTC01000048.1 GCF_004801855.1 Pseudomonas sp. A-1
CTGCCCCGCCACCCGTCGAGCCTGCGCCTGCCGAAGCGCCGGAGAAGTCCCCGGCAGCGCCCGCCGAGCCGGCGCCGCCCGCCGTTGCTGCCGTGCGCCCGCCGCGCCCGGCGGCAGCTGCCAGGGTCGAGAAGCCGTTGCCTCTAGCGCCGCTGGATCTCAGCGTGCCCGGCGAGCTGCTGGAGCGCCTGCCGGGCGAGGATGGGCTGCCGCTGACCGAGCCGCAGCCCCTGCTGCCGCCGCTGTTCGGTGACAAGGTCGAGCAGCCGCAGTCCTTCGAGCTGGGGGGGAGGCTGATCACCAACGAGCGCGAGGCCGACGAGGACAGCTGGCATGCGGTGGAGGGCGCCGAGCTGGAGTTGCGTTTCCGCCGCTGAGCCAGCAGGCCGCGGCGGGGCTATTCGTCCTCGCCGTCCTCGCGGCGCGCCTTGGCCTCCAGTTCGGCGTTGCGCTCGCGCATGCGTTGCAGCTCCTCCTCGCTGAGGGGCATCTTGTCGGCGCTGTCGCGCAGCATCAGCAGGCTGCCGATCACGGCGCCGAAGGCCAGGGCCAGAAACAACCAGGCATACCAGGGCATGACGTTCTCCGCTCGGGAATGGGGATGCCTCCACCATAGCGCCGCCCCGCGCGGCTGTCTCGCTCCCTGTGCGCGGGCGCCCGCCGGGGCGGGCTTGCGCTACAATGCGCGGCGTTCCGACTTGCCGAGAGAGCCCCATGTCCTGCCAGACCCCGATCATCGTCGCCCTGGATTTCCCCAACCGTGAAGCCGCGCTGGCCCTGGCCGACCAGCTCGATCCGCAGCTGTGCCGGGTCAAGGTCGGCAAGGAGCTGTTCACCCGCTGCGGCCCGCAGATCGTCGAGACGCTGGCCGGCAAGGGCTTCGAGGTGTTCCTCGACCTGAAATTCCACGATATCCCCAACACCACGGCGATGGCGGTCAAGGCCGCCGCCGAGCTGGGCGTGTGGATGGTCAACGTGCACTGCTCCGGCGGCCTGCGCATGATGGCCGCCTGCCGCGAGACCCTGGATGCGCTCAGCGGCGCCAAGCCGCTGCTGATCGGCGTGACCGTGCTGACCAGCATGGAGCGCGGCGACCTGGCCGGCATCGGCCTCGACATCGAGCCGCAGGAGCAGGTGCTGCGCCTGGCCGCCCTGGCCGCCCAGGCTGGTCTCGACGGCCTGGTCTGTTCCGCCCAGGAAGCGCCGGCGCTCAAGGCCGCCCAGCCGCAGCTGCAGCTGGTCACTCCGGGCATCCGCCCGGCCGGCAGCGCCCAGGACGACCAGCGCCGCATCCTCACCCCGCGCCAGGCGCTGGATGCCGGCTCCGACTACCTGGTGATCGGCCGGCCGATCAGCCAGGCCGCCGACCCGGCTGCCGCCCTCGCCGCGGTGGTGGCCGAGCTGCGCGGCTGACCGGCAGCGCTCGCAGAGGCAGGCAGGGCGCGCGGCGATGAGCGACTACGACCCCTACCGTCCGCCTCGGGCGCCGCTGCTCGACCCGCACCTGCCGCCGGCCTTCGCCGGCGGCGACTGGAGCCGCGGCCAGTTGCGCGTGCTCGGCGCCCTGAGCCTGGGCTGCCTGTCCGGCCTGCTGGTACTGCTGCTGGTGGCGTTGTGGCGGCTGTTCAATCCGCAGCTGCCGCCGCTGCCCTTCGTTCACCTGCTCAGCCTGCTGCTGGTGCTGCTGTGGGGCTACCTGCTGCTGCGCCTCAGGGATCTGCTGGCGGCGCGCTACGGCCTGCACGGGCTGGGCCAGCCCCTGGCGCTGCAGATGCTGCTCGGCCTGCTGGCCAGCGGTCTTGGCGCGCTGCTCGACGAGCACGCGGCGGGGACCACGGAAAGCGCCCTGCAGCTGGGCTATTTCGTCCTGTCCGTCGCCCTGGGGCTCAGCCTGGTGTGGTTTGCCCTGCGCCTGCGGCGCATCCGCCAGCCCTGGCCGGCGCTGCGCCTGTTCGCCTGGCTGCTGCTGCTCGCCGGTTGCACGGCGGCCAGCGTGGTGCTGCTGGTGCCGGCGCTGCTGCTCGGCCTGGGCGCCGGGGCGGCGCTGGCCTGGGTGTTCTTCGCCGCCGCCGGCGAGCTGGCCGAGGCCGACGAAAAACCGGCCTGAGCGGCCGGTTCCGGTTCAGCGGATCAGGCTGAGGAATTCGCTGCGGGTCGCCGGGTTGTCGCGGAACTCGCCGAGCATCACCGAGCTGACCATCGCCGAGTTCTGCTTCTCCACCCCGCGCATCATCATGCACATGTGCCGGGCCTCGATCACCACCGCCACGCCGAGGGCGCCGGTGACTTCCTGCACCGCTTCGGCGATCTGCCGGGTGAGGTTCTCCTGGATCTGCAGGCGGCGGGCGAACATGTCGACGATGCGCGCCACCTTGGACAGGCCGAGCACCTTGCCGCTGGGGATGTAGGCCACATGGGCCTTGCCGATGAATGGCAGCAGGTGGTGCTCGCACAGCGAGTACAGCTCGATGTCCCTGACCAGCACCATCTCGCTGTTGTCGGAGCTGAACAGGGCGCCGTTGGTGACTTCCTCGAGGCTCTGCGCATAGCCGCGGCAGAGGTACTGCATGGCTTTGGCGGCGCGCTTGGGCGTGTCGCGCAGGCCTTCGCGCTCGACGTCCTCGCCGAGCAGGCCGAGGATCGCGGTGTAGTGCTGTTCCAGGGACATGGAATTTCCTGTGGTTGGGCAAAGGCGCGCAGGGTAGGGGGCTGCCCGGCCGCTGGCAAGTGTGCGGCGGCCGGCGGATGAGCCGTCTGCAGGCCGCCGATGCAGGCGGCTCATCGTCGGGCGCTATTCGTCGCGGCCTTCCAGCATGGTGCGCTTGAGCAGCACGTAGACCGCGCCGGTGCCGCCATGCTTGGCCAGGCAGGAGGTGAAGCCGAGCACCTGCGGGTGCTGGCGCAGCCAGGTGTTGACGTGGCTCTTGACCATCGGCCGGCGGCCGTCGGTGCGCGCCGCCTTGCCGTGGGTGATGCGCACGCAGCGCACCTCGAAGCGCGCCGCCTCGGCGAGGAAGTCCCACAGGGTGGCGCGCGCCGTCTCCACGCTCATGCCGTGCAGGTCGAGGCTGCCCTCGAAGGCGATCTGCCCGGCCTTGAGCTTGCGCATCTGGCCTTCCTGCACGCCGTCGCGCGCCCAGTACAGCTCGTCCTCGGCGCCGACGTCGATGACGAACAGGTCGGAAAGACCGTCGACCGTGGTGGTCTGCTGGGTGAGGATGGCGCTCTGCTGGCGCTGGGCGACCTGCTGGCGGTCGGCCTTCGGCTTGCCGGTGTCGGCGCGTTCCTCGACCCTGATGCGCTTGACCCCGCGCATCTCGCTGTGGAACAGGGAAAAATCGTCGTCTTGCATGCTGGTTCTCCGCGACAGACGCACGATTCTAACGGAACCGGCGCCTGCGCGGAGAGCCTGCCGCGCCTCAGGCGCCGAGCGCTGCGGCGTCGTCCACCACGGTGGCGAACAGGTCGGCCAGCGCGGCCAGTTCGACGCGGTGCAGGGTGGCGGCATCCACCAGGCTGCCGTCGACGCCCGGCAGGTCGCGGGTGGCACAGGCGGCGGCGACCACCGTGCTGCGATAGCCGAGATCCTTGGCGGCGCGTACCGTGGCGCTGACGCACATGTGGGTCATGAAGCCGACCACCACCAGCTCCTCGCGGCCCAGCTCGCGCAGCACGCGATCCAGCTCGCTGCGGGCGAAGGAGTTGGGCAGCGGCTTGCGCACCACTGCCTCGCCCGGCAGCGGGGTCAGCTCCTCGAAGATCTCGCCGCGCGGGCCTTCGGGGTCGAACAGGTAGCCGGGCACGCCGATGTGCTGCACGTGCACCACGGGTGCGCCGGCGGCGCGCGCGGCTTCCAGCAGGCGGTGGATCTGCGCGGCCGCGGCGTCGACGCCGGGCAGGCGCAGGTCGCCGCTGCGGTACTCGTTCTGCGCGTCGATGATCAGCAGGGTGGCCTGCCTGAGGTCGGCGGCCGGGTGGCTGCTGCCGGTCAGTTCGAACAGGGTCTTGGCGTCGCTCATGCTGTACTCCGGTAGGGGATGGACGCGACCATTGTGGGCATGACGGCGGCGGCGCTGAAGACGCAGGCTTGCCGCCCGGAAATGCATTTTTGCAGGGAGCCGCGATGGCCTTCGACTGGAACGACATTCCCGTGCTGCTGGCGCTGGAGCGCCACGGCACCCTGGCCGCGGCGGCGCGGGCGCTGGCGGTCAACCCGACCACCGTCAGCCGGCGCCTGCAGGCGGCCGAGCGGGCGCTGCAGGCGCGCCTGTTCCTGCGCGACAGCGGCCGCTACCGGCCGACGCCGGCCGGCGAGGTGCTGCTGCAGCGCGCCGCCGCCCTGCAGGGCGACGTGCAGGGCATGCTGCTGGCCGCCCGCGAGGAGGCGCAGAGCGTGGCCGGCAGCGTGCGCCTGACCTCGGTGGAGTTCCTCCTCGCCCACTGGCTGATTCCGCAGCTGCCCGAGCTGGCCGCGCGCCACCCGCAGCTCGACCTGCAGCTGCTGGGCGACAACCGCGACCTGTCCTTCACCCGCCACGAGGCCGACCTCGCCCTGCGCCTGGCGCGGCCGCAGCAGGATGCCGCGCTGGTGATGCGCAAGGTCGGCGAACTCGGCTACGCGGTGTACGGCGCCGAGCGCTTCGCCGCGGCGCGGACGGAGGACTGGCGCGGCCTGCCCTGGCTGGGCTACGCCGACAGCCTCGCCCAGCTGCCCGAGGCGCGCTGGCTGCAGCGGCTCGACCCGCAGGGCGGCCTGCGCCTGCGCGTCACCGCGGTGACCTCGCTGCAGCGCGCCTGCCAGGCCGGGCTCGGGCTGGCGCTGCTGCCCTGCCTGGTCGGCGAGGTGCCCGGATTGTTCCGGCTGTCCGGCGTCGAACTCAGCCGCGAGCTGTGGCTGCTGTGCCATCGCGACCTGCGCCAGACCCTGCGCTTTCGCGCGGTGGCCGACTGGCTGGCCGAGCGCGCGGCGGCCGATGCGTCGCGGCTGGCTGGCCTGCCGCAGGCGGCGGGAGAGCGCTGCGACTGAGTGGCGGCGGTGTTTCGGCTAGAATGCCCGCCCCATCACCGAGGATTCCCCCGCCATGAGCGCCACCCCGAGCCGCCTGCACAGCATCCGCGACCTGATCCGCTGGGGCGTCAGCCGTTTCCACGAGGCCGAGCTGTTCTTCGGCCACGGCACCGACAACGCCTGGGACGAGGCGCGCCAGCTGGTGCTCGGCGGCCTGCACCTGCCCTGGGACATGCCGGCCGACTACCTCGACTGCCGTTTGGAGGGCGACGAGCTGGACGCCGTGCGCGCCCTGCTGCAGCGGCGCATCGACGAGCGCATCCCGGCCGCCTACCTGCTCGGCGAGGCCTGGTTCTGCGGCCTGCCGTACTGCGTCGACGAGCGCGTGCTGGTGCCGCGCTCGCCGATCGCCGAGCTGATCGAGCGCCAGTTCTCTCCCTGGCTCGCGGCCACCCCGGCGCGCATCCTCGACCTGTGCACCGGCTCGGGCTGCATCGGCATCGCCTGTGCCCACGCCTTCCCCGAGGCCGAGGTGGTGCTCGCCGACCTGTCGTTCGATGCGCTGGAGGTGGCCAACCTCAACATCGAACGCCACGAGGTGGAGGAGCGCGTCTATACCGTGCAGGGCGACGGCTTCGGCGGCCTGCCGGGCCAGCGCTTCGACCTGATCGTCTCCAACCCGCCCTACGTCGACGCCGAGGACTTCGCCGACATGCCGGCCGAGTTCCACCACGAGCCGGCGATGGGCCTGGCCTGTGGCGAGGACGGTCTCGACCTGGTGCGCCGCATGCTCGCCGAGGCCGCCGACCACCTCACCGACGACGGCCTGCTGGTGGTCGAGGTGGGCAACAGCCAGGTGCACGTCGAGGCGGCCTACCCGGAGGTGGAGTTCACCTGGGTGGAGTTCGCCCGCGGCGGTCACGGCGTGTTCGTGCTCAGCGCCGAGCAGTGCCGCCGGCATCAGGCGCTGTTCCGTTCGCGCCTGGCGTCCTGAGCGTAGGGCGCTCTGCGCACCATCGGGAATGGTCATGTGGTGCGCGTGGCGCACCCTACGGGCTGATGAAGCGCGCCAGCCCCTCGACCAGCTCGACCGCCAGCGGCAGGCGCGGATCGTCGTAGCTGGCCAGCGGGCGGGCGCCGCTCGGCACGATGCGCAGCACATGGTCCATGCCCTCGACCAGCAGCAGCTGCGCCTCCGGCCTGGCCTGCTGGAGCAGCAGGGCTTCCTCTACGCCGACCTGGAAGTCGCGGGTGCCCTGCACGATCAGCGCCGGCACCGTCACCCGGGCGAAGGCCTCGGCCGGGCGCTGGCGCAGCAGCGAGATCAGGTAGGGCTGCACGCTCGGGCGCAGCAGCACGTGCAGCGCCGGGGTGACCTCGGCGGTCGGCCGGCCCTGCTCAAGGGCGGCGAGGACGCTCTCGGTTTCCGCCGCCAGCGTCGGCGGCAGGCGGCCCTCCAGCTGTTCGCGCAGCACCGTGCCCACCGGCCGGGCGACCCCGGCCAGGCTGACCAGCGCATCGGCGCCGGCCTCCGCCGTGGCCAGGCTGGCGATCAGCGCGCCCTCGCTGTGGCCGAGCAGGATCAGCCGGGAGAAGCGCGGGTCGCTCTTCAGCAACTGGCCCCAGGCCACTGCGTCGGCGACGTAGGCCGCCACGCTCAGCTCCTCCTCGCGCGGCGCCGCCGCCCGGCTGGCGGCCACGCCGCGCTTGTCGTAGCGCAGGCTGGCGATGCCGCGCCCGGCCAGTTCGCGGGCCAGCAGGCGCAGGCTGTCGTTGTGGCCGCCCTCGGGATTGTTGCCGTCGCGGTCGGTCGGCCCCGAGCCGGCGATCATCAGCACCACCGGCAGCGCGCCGTCGCGCTCGGGCAGGGTCAGGGTGCCGTGCAGGCTGCCGCCGGGCACCCGTAGCGCCATCGGCCATTGCAGGATGCGCGTCGGCGCTGCCTGGGCCAGGGCGGCAGCGAGCAGCAGCGTCAGCAGCAGGAACAGGCGGGGCATGCGAACTCCAGACGAGGGGCAGGGCGGGGCGCCGGCGTTTCCCCAGCGGGCGGGCGCTTGGGTATACTTTGCGCCCCCGAATTTCCCGCCGCGGAGCATCCTGCATGTCTGGCAATACTTACGGCAAGCTGTTCACCGTCACCACCGCCGGTGAAAGCCATGGTCCGGCGCTGGTCGCCATCGTCGACGGCTGCCCGCCCGGGCTGGAGCTGTCGCTGGACGACCTGCAGCGCGACCTCGACCGCCGCAAGCCCGGCACCAGCCGCCACACCACCCAGCGCCAGGAAGCCGACGAGGTGGAGATCCTCTCCGGCGTGTTCGAAGGCAAGACCACCGGCTGCCCGATCGGCCTGCTGATCCGCAACACCGACCAGAAGTCCAAGGACTACTCGGCGATCAAGGACCTGTTCCGCCCGGCCCACGCCGACTACACCTACCACCACAAGTACGGCATCCGCGACTACCGCGGCGGCGGCCGCAGTTCGGCGCGCGAGACCGCCATGCGCGTCGCCGCCGGCGCCATCGCCAAGAAGTACCTGGCCGGTCTCGGCATCAGCGTGCGCGGCTACATGAGCCAGCTCGGCCCGATCGAGATTCCGTTCAAGAGCTGGGACTCGGTGGAGCAGAACGCTTTCTTCAGCCCCGACCCGGACAAGGTGCCCGAGCTCGAGGCCTACATGGACCAGCTGCGCCGCGACCAGGATTCGGTCGGCGCGAAGATCACCGTGGTCGCCGAAGGCGTGCCGCCGGGCCTCGGCGAGCCGATCTTCGACCGCCTCGACGCCGAGCTGGCCCACGCGCTGATGAGCATCAACGCGGTCAAGGGCGTGGAGATCGGCGCCGGCTTCGCCTGCGTCGCCCAGCGCGGCACCGAGCACCGCGACGAGCTGACCCCGGAGGGCTTCCTGTCCAACCACGCCGGCGGCATCCTCGGCGGCATCTCCTCGGGCCAGCCGATCGTCGCCCACCTGGCGCTCAAGCCGACTTCGAGCATCACCACCCCCGGCCGCTCCATCGACATCGACGGCAACCCGGTGGAGGTGATCACCAAGGGCCGCCACGACCCCTGCGTCGGCATCCGCGCCACGCCGATCGCCGAGGCGATGATGGCCATCGTGCTGATGGACCACCTGCTGCGCCAGCGCGCGCAGAACGCCGAGGTGCGGGTCGGCACTCCGGTACTGCCGCAGCTGTGAGTCGCGCTGCCGGCCGGGCGCTGCCCTGCACGCCCCGGCCGGCAGCCGCCTGATCGATCATGTCCTCCGCCTTGCCTTACTGGCGCCTGTCCGGCTTCTACTTCAGCTACTTCGCCCTGCTCGGGGCGACGGCGCCGTTCCTCGCCCTGTATTTCCACCACCTCGGCTTTTCCGCGGCGCGCATCGGCGAGCTGGTGGCCATCCCCATGCTGATGCGCTGCGTGGCGCCCAACCTGTGGGGCTGGTTGGGCGACGTCACCGGCCGGCGCCTGTTGATCGTGCGCCTCGGCGCGCTGCTCACCCTGCTCAGCTTCGCCAGCATCTTCTACCGCCAGGACTACGCCTGGCTGGCGCTGGTGATGGCCATGCACGCCTTCTTCTGGCACGCCGTGCTGCCGCAGTTCGAGGTCATCACCCTGGCGCACCTGCGCGAGCAGGCGGCGCGCTACAGCCAGGTGCGGCTGTGGGGCTCGATCGGCTTCATCTGCACCGTGGTCGGACTCGGCGCGCTGTTCGAGCGGGTCAGCCTGGACGCCTATCCCTGGGCGGTGACCGCCATCATGCTGGCCATCGCGGTCAGCAGCCTGTGGATTCCCAACGCCCAGCCGCAGGGCCACGCCAGCGACGGCGGGCGCGGTGGCTTCCTGCAGCAGCTGCGCCGCCCCGGCGTGCCGGCGTTCTACGCCGCGGTGGCGCTGATGCTGCTCAGCCACGGCCCGTACTACACCTTCATCACCCTGCACCTGGAGAGCCTCGGCTACAGCCGCACCCAGATCGGCTGGCTGTGGGCGCTCGGCGTGGTCGCCGAGATCCTCGTGTTCCTGGTGATGGCGCGCCTGCTGGCGCGCTTCTCGGTGCGCCAGGTGCTGCTCGCCAGCCTGCTTCTGGCAGTGCTGCGCTGGCTGCTGCTGGGCAATCTGGCCGGCTACTGGCCGGTGCTGCTGCTGGCGCAGGTGATGCACGCCGCCACCTTCGGCAGCTTCCATGCCGCCGCCATCCACTTCGTCCGTCACAGCTTCGCCGCCCGCCAGCAGGGCCAGGGCCAGGCGCTGTACGCCGCGCTGTCCGGCGTCGGCGGCGCGCTCGGCGCGCTGTACGCCGGCTACAGCTGGAACAGCCTGGGCCCGGCCTGGACCTTCGCCCTGGCCAGTCTGGCGGCCCTGGCGGCTGCCGCTATCATCGCCCTGCGCCTGCGTGAGCCGGCGCAGGCTTCCTGAATCACCGATCCTCGAGACTCCCCGATGACCGACAAGCGCGAACTCCTCACCCGGCAGATCATCGAGGCCGGCCGCTTCCTCTACGGCCGCGGCTGGTCGCCGGCCACCAGCAGCAACTACTCGGCGCGCCTGGCCGCCGACCAGGCGCTGCTCACCGTGTCCGGCAAGCACAAGGGGCAACTGACCGAGAACGATGTGCTGGCCACCGACCTGGCCGGCAACAGCCTGGAGCCGGGCAAGAAGCCCTCGGCCGAGACCCTGCTGCACACCCAGCTGTACGCCTGGCGCGCCGAGATCGGCGCGGTGCTGCACACCCACTCGGTGAACGCCACCGTGCTGTCGCGCCTGACCCCCGGTGACCGCCTGCTGCTCGAGGACTACGAGCTGCAGAAGGCCTTCGCCGGGGTGACCACCCACGAGGGCCAGGTACTGGTGCCGATCTTCGACAACGACCAGGACATCGCCCGCCTGGCCGGCCAGGTGCAGCAATGGCTGGATACGCATCCGGACTGCGTGGGCTACCTGATCCGCGGCCACGGCCTTTACACTTGGGGCCCGCAGATGAGCGATGCGCTGCGCCAGATCGAGGCCTTCGAATTCCTCTTCGAATGCGAACTGAAGACCCGCCAGGTGCTGGGTCGCTGAACGAGCCGATTCAACAAGGAACCGCCCATGAGCCGCCTGAGTGTCTACCACGAGTCCACCCCCAGCCACCCGGACAAGGTGCTGACCCACGCCGAGGACATCGTCGCCACCCTGGCCGAGGTCGGCGTGCGCTTCGAGCGCTGGCAGGCCAGTGCGCCCATCGCTCCCGGCGCCAGCCAGGTCGAGGTGATCGCCGCCTACCGCCACGAGATCGACAAGCTGATGAGCGAGCAGGGTTACGTCACCGTCGACGTTATCAGCCTGGACCGCACCCACCCGCAGAAGGCCGAGCTGCGCGCCAAGTTCCTCGATGAGCACACCCACTGCGAGGACGAGGTGCGCTTCTTCGTCGCCGGCCGCGGCCTGTTCACCCTGCATGTCGGCGAGTACGTCTACGCGGTGCTGTGCGAGAAGAACGACCTGATCTCGGTGCCGGCCGGCACCCGGCACTGGTTCGACATGGGCGAGGAGCCGCACTTCGTCGCCATCCGCCTGTTCAACAACCCCGAGGGCTGGGTGGCCAAGTTCACCGGCGACCCGATCGCCAAGTCCTTCCCGGGGCTGGAGGACTGACGGTGCCTATCAAGACCATCCTCACCGACATCGAGGGCACCACCAGCGCGGTCAGCTTCGTCTTCGACGTGCTGTTCCCCTTCGCCGTGAAGCACCTGCCGGACTTCGTCCGCGCGCAGGCCGAGGCGCCGGCGGTGGCCGCCCAGCTGGAGGCTGTGCGCGCCGAGAGCGGCGAGCCTGACGCCGACGTCGAGCGGGTCATCGCCATCCTGCTGGAGTGGATCGCCGCCGACCGCAAGGCCACTCCGCTCAAGGCCCTGCAGGGCATGGTCTGGGAGCAGGGCTACCGCGCCGGCCAGCTCAAGGGCCACGTCTACCCGGATGCGGTGGAGGCGCTGCGCCAGTGGCATGCCGAAGGCTACGCCCTGTACGTGTATTCCTCCGGCTCGATCCAGGCGCAGCGGCTGATCTTCGGCTGTTCCGAGGCGGGCGACCTGACCCCGCTGTTCTCCGGCTACTTCGATACCACCAGCGGCGGCAAGCGCGAGGCGGCGTCCTACGCGCGCATCGCCGCCGCCATCGGCCAGCCGGCCGGCGAGATCCTGTTCCTCTCCGACGTGGTGCAGGAGCTGGACGCCGCCCACGAAGCCGGCATGGCCACCTGCGGCCTGGCCCGCGACGGCGGCGATCTGGCCGGTCACCCGACCGTGGCGAGCTTCGCCGCCATCGAGCCGGCGCGCTTCTGAAGCCGTCAGGCGGCCCGGCGCACGGGCCGCCTGCCACGCGGCGGTCATGCCGCAAGGCCACACTCAAGCCAGTGACGGCAGCTTCCGGAGCGGCCGTTTCCGGCTAGAATTTCTTTTATCTTCAACAGGTTACAAGGAACACGCGGATGAGCGACTACATCGAGACACTCTACGAGGGCTACGGCCAGCGCTTCCAGATCGACCGCATGCTGCATGAAGTGCGCACCGAGCATCAGCATCTGGTGATCTTCGAGAACGCACGCATGGGCCGGGTGATGGCGCTGGACGGCGTGATCCAGACCACCGAGGCCGACGAGTTCATCTACCACGAGATGCTCACCCACGTGCCGATCCTCGCCCACGGCCTGGCCCGGCGCGTGCTGATCATCGGCGGCGGCGACGGCGGCATGCTGCGTGAGGTGGCCAAGCACGCCAGCGTCGAGCACATCACCATGGTCGAAATCGACGGCACCGTGGTCGACATGTGCAAGCAGTTCCTGCCCAACCACTCCAAGGGCGCCTTCGACGATCCGCGCCTGAACCTGGTGATCGACGACGGCATGCGCTTCGTCGCCACCACCGAGGAGAAGTTCGACGTGATCATCTCCGACTCCACCGACCCGATCGGTCCGGGCGAGGTGCTGTTCTCGGAGAACTTCTACCAGGCCTGCCGCCGCTGCCTGAACGACGGCGGCATCCTGGTCACCCAGAACGGCACGCCGTTCATGCAGCTGTCCGAAGTGCAGACCACCGCCGGGCGCATGCACGGCCTGTTCGCCGACTGGCACTTCTACATGGCCGCGGTGCCGACCTACATCGGCGGCTCGATGACCTTCGCCTGGGGCAGCACCAACCCCGAGTACCGCAAGCTGTCGCTGGAAACCCTGCGCCAGCGTTTCGCCGGCAGCGGCATCGTCACCCGCTACTACAACGCCGACATCCATCAGGGCGCCTTCGCCCTGCCGCAGTACGTGCTGCAAGCGATCCACAAGCCGAGCAACGACTGACGTCCGGACGCGACAAAAGAGAAGGGGCCCGATCAGGGCCCCTTCTCGTTTCCGGACGGGTTGCTGCCGTCGCTTGCTGACTGTGCGTTGGCCATGCCTCGCATTGCCGAGGGTTCAGGCCCGGGAGACGGCTGGCTTCCCGGTGGGCCGATGGTCACGCCGCCTTGGCCGTTTCAGCCTCCAGAGGTGGCGTACCTTCTTTCATCCCCTGCATGATCTGGTTGCGGAACTCCGGCGTGTCTGCGTAACCGTGCACGGTGCGGCCGTGCTCGACAACGGCTTCCAGCAGTTCTTCCCTGGTGTCGGCAGCCAGTGCCACTGTGCACTTCACGTCGCCCGGATGACTCCGGCAATCGATGTAGTACCTGGACATGATGGCGCCCTCCAGATTGCTAGGGCTGACACCTGTTCCCTTTCGGGAGCAGGGCCTGGAGTCGGCAATTCCGGCCTTGTTGTTGTTGGGTCCAGAAACATCCGACTCTGATTTGAGTATAGGTCGCCCACCGGGACCGCCAGGGATCGGCGCGGGTTTTCCGCCGAGCGGTCGCCTGCTCAGGGCTGGCAGGCGGCCAGCTCGGCCATCAGCGCCTGCACCAGTTCGGCGGCCGGCAGGCGGCGCGCCATGGCCGCGCCCTGGCCGGCCCACAGCGACAGGTATTCGCTGTGCCCCTGGCGCAGCGCCGCCTGGCGGATGTCGCCGGTCAGCGCGTTCTGCACCGGGTAGGCCGGCACCTGTTGTTCCTCGGCGGCGAAGCGGTGCATGAACTCGTTGGCGATGCCGCGCGCAAGGCGCCCGGAGAAGGCGCGGGTCAGTCGCGTGCTGTCGTCGCCGGCGGCGAGGATCGCCTCTTTCCAGATGGACGGAATGCCCGACTCCGGGCAGCACAGGAAGGCGGTGCCGAGCTGCGCGGCCTGGGCGCCGAGCAGCAGGCTGGCGGCGATGCCGCGGCCGTCCATCAGGCCGCCGGCCGCCACCACCGGGATGTCGACCGCCGCCGCCACCTGCGGCAGCAGGGCCATCAGGCCGATGCACGACTGCTGCGGGTCGCCGAGGAAGCTGCCGCGGTGTCCACCGGCCTCGCAGCCCTGGGCGCACACCAGGTCGGCGCCGACCGCCTGCCAGGCGCGCGCCTCGGCCACCGTGGTGGCGGTGCCCATCACCAGGCTGCCGGCGGCGTGGAAGCGCGCCACGCTGGCGGCGTCGAGGATGCCGAAGGTGAAGCTGACCAGCGGCGGCGCCAGCTCCAGCAGGGTCTCGATCTGCGCGCGGTTGTCCTCGCAGAAGCGCGCCGGCCGGCCGCCGGGCGGCAGACCCAGTTCGGTGCGCAGCGGATCGAGGCGCGCCTGGGCGGCGGCGACTTCGGCGTCGCTGGGCGCCGGCTCGTCGAGGATGAACAGGTTGACGTTGAACGGCCGGTCGGTGAGCTGGCGCACCCGCGCCACGCCTTCGCGGATCGCCGCCGGCGCCAGGGTGGCGGCGGCGAAGGAGCCCAGCGCACCGGCGTTGCTGACCGCGGCGACCAGCTCCGGGGTGGTCGCGCCGCCGGCCATGGGTGCCTGGATCAGCGGATGGCGGACGCCGACGAGGGTGGTGAGGGCGTTGTCGATGGAGGGCATCGCGGGGCTTCCTGCACTGGAACGGGGCTCCAGTCTGCCCTCAATGCAGCGGCCTGACCATATACACCGCCGGCACGCCGTAGGAGTCGAGGTTGCGCTGCTGGCTGTGCTCCAGCTCGCGGGTGGTCGCATAGCCCAGGCGGCTCCAGAACGCCTGGGAGTCCTGTACCGAAACCAGCGCGGAATATTTCAGGCGGCTGGCGCGGCCGTGTTCCAGCAGGCGCTGCACCAGCGCGGGGCCTATGCCGCGCCCGGCCGCGCGGCGGCTCACCGCCAGGTCGTGCAGGTACAGGCAGTCGGATGCCTCGGGCTCGGCGAAGACGCCGTCCAGCGGCGTCACCTTGCCGGCGCGCGAGCGATAGCCGAACAGGTAGGCGCACACGCCTTCGGCATCCTCGGCGCCCCAGGCCAGCTCGGGGAAGCTCGCCAGGCGCTGGCGGATGATCTCGGCGCTTTCCAGCAGCGCTTCGGCATAGGACTCGGCCTGGATGGCCAGTACGGCGGCAATGTCGGGTTCGCCCAGCGGGCGCAGTCGGAAGGTCATGGGGCAATCGGGGACGCGGTGGATCGGGGAGGGCGCCGTGGCGAGCGCAATCACACCACGGCGCCGGCATTATCCCAGATCGACGCGCGCTCTGCCCGTGGCTCAGTAGTCCAGGCGCGCGCCCTGCGTGCGGCCATGCACGGTGACCAGGTCGTAGGTGCGCTCCTCGTCCTTGTAGCGCTCGACGATGTGATGGGCCAGCCGGTTGGCGGCAGCGATCAGGCGCGTGCAGTCGGGCATCGCCGGCATCGCTTGCAACTGGCGGTCTACCTCCTGGGCAGCCTGTCGGCCGTAGTGGTGGTGACCCAGTTCGTGCTGTCTCAGCGCGACCAGATAGCGCTGGAACTGTTCCTGCTGGCGGGCGCTGGCGTTATCGAGGCGCGGCAGCTGGATGGTGGTATCCAGGGTGGTGGAAACCCGGGCGATCCTGCAGGCCCCGTCGGTGTCCTTGTCCCAGCGGTATTGCCAGCTGATTCGCCAGGTAGTGTAGGCATGGAAGGTCTTGCCCTTGTGGCGGATCGGCGAGCTGTTGGCGAGCAGCTTGGACAGCGACTGCCTGCCGTTGGCCTCGACCCTGTAGTCTGTGTAGCTGAGGCTTTCGCTGACCTCGGCGACGGCATCGGCGGCGAGGAGGGCGAGCGACAGGGCGAAAATGATGAGGGACTGACGAGCAACCGAATCCTTGTGCTCCCGACATGCACTGGTGCAATGCAGGGTATGCATGTTGAGTATTCCCAGCAGGTTTCAGATAGATAAGTTCCCTCCCGTCGGCAGCAGTTTTCCTTGCGCAAGAAACATCGGCTGGATCAACTTGTCTGGCTGGTTTCTTGTGTCTGCAGTCTTGAAGCTAGCAAAGGGGGGAATTGCCGCTATTTGCCGGATATATGAAATTACGAAATTTCGGAATGGATCGTTTATTTGGAGTGGGTGGTCAGTCGAAGATCTGGCGGCAGCAATTTGAATGGCGCCCCGGGTTCCCGACGGCCACCGTGGATGCCCTGTGCCGCCGGGCCTGCGTCGCGAGAGCCTTGCGCGCATGTCCGTGCTGCCGAGCGTGCGGCTAGAGGCCGCCGCCACGCTCCTTCCGGATCCTGGCAATCGGCTGCGCGGCGGCCGGATACTGCGCTTGCGGCATGTCGCTGCGGGTTTGTGGAAGTTTCCTGCCTGCCGCAATTGCGGTTTTCTGGCGCTTCGGCGAGATGTTTTTCTGTCGTATTCGGATGTGCCCGAATGAGCGTTTGAATGTCGGCGTTCGATAGCGGCTTAAATGGGAAATGTCGGTGTTCGTTGTGCGGTGCATCCCTGTGGTGGACGCTGTCGCCCGGTAACGGCCGGGTGGGATGGGAGGCATGGCGTGCAGCGCAGGATTTGGCAGGATGGCTATGCAGCCGGCGGGGTTTGGGGCTAGTCTGGATTGGCTGTGGATTTTCTCCTGGTGATGAACAATCGAGGAGTGCGGGCAATGGCTACGATCGCTCCACACGATATCAGCAGCACCGTTTTGCGCCGGATGAAGGAGGGCGGCTTCGACTTTGCCCGAGCTCATCCGATCGAGTTCTATGCAATCTTTCCCGACGAGGAACGGGCAAGACAGGCCGCCAGCAGTTTTCGCGGCGAATCGCTGAACGCCCAGGTCGTCGAGCGCGATGGCGCCTGGCACCTGCAGGTGAGCAAGGTGATGTATGCCACCCATGCCGGCATCGACGATTTCGAGCATGTCCTGCAGGTGCTGGTGGCACCCCTGGGGGGCGTGCTGGACGGCTGGGGCGTCACCCAGGAAGTGGGGGAGCCGCCACGCTGAGCGGCTGCGTGCGTTCACCCGACGCCCCTTGCAGCCGCTGCTGCAAGGGGGTTAATTATTCATACGATCACGGTTGGTGCAGCGAGGCGACGAGGCTGCCTCCTTTTGAAGCGCCGACACCGAGAGCATGGAAAGCGCCTGCTGCCTTTTGGAGCACAGCCTGCAGCGATTAACGCCAAGCTCTTGATTTACAAGGAATTATAAAATTGGCGCGGCCCTTGCAGGGTACGTGTCACGTGGCACAACAGGGAGCCCGCGAGCATGGTTCGCAGCACGTACGACGAGATGTATGACGCCCAGGGCGATTGCCGGGCGCACTATCAGGCCTTTGCCCGCTGGCTGGCGGCCACGCCGGCCGAGCAACTGGAACGGCGCCGACGAGAGGCCGATCTGCTATTCCACCGTGCCGGCATCACCTTCACCCTTTACGGCGACGAGCAGGGCACCGAGCGCCTGATCCCCTTCGATACCATCCCCCGCAGCATCCCGGCCCGCGAGTGGCAGCAGGTCGAGCGCGGCTGCATCCAGCGCGTGCGTGCGCTGAACATGTTCCTCACCGACCTCTACCACGACCAGCGCATCGTCAAGGCCGGGATCATCCCCGCCGAGCAGGTGCTGGCCAACGAAGGCTACCAGATGGCCATGCAGGGCCTCGACCTGCCGCACAACCTCTACGCGCACATCGCCGGGGTGGATCTGGTGCGCGACGGCGACGGCACCTACTACGTGCTGGAAGACAATCTGCGCACCCCCAGCGGCGTTTCCTACATGCTGGAAAACCGCAAGATGATGATGCGCCTGTTCCCCGAGCTGTTCGCCGGCCAGCGCATCGCCCCGGTCAACCACTATCCGAACCTGCTGCTGGACACCCTTAAGAGTTCCAGCCTGGTCGACAACCCCAGCGTTGTGGTGCTCACCCCCGGCCGCTACAACAGCGCCTATTTCGAGCACGCCTTCCTCGCCCGCGAGATGGGCGTCGAACTGGTCGAGGGCGCCGACCTGTTCGTGCGCGACGAACGCGTGTTCATGCGCACCACCGGCGGTCCGCAGCCGGTGGACGTGATCTACCGGCGCATCGACGACGCCTTCCTCGATCCGCTGGCCTTCAATCCCGACTCCATGCTCGGCGTGCCCGGCCTGCTGGCGGCCTATCGCAGCGGCAACGTGGTGCTGGCCAACGCCATCGGCACCGGCGTGGCCGACGACAAGTCGATCTATCCCTACGTGCCGGAGATGATCCGCTTCTATCTGGACGAGGAGCCGATCCTCGCCAACGTGCCGACCTGGCAGTGCCGCAAGCCGGCCGAGCTGTCCCACGTGCTGGCCAACCTCGAGCAACTGGTGGTCAAGGAAACCCAGGGCTCCGGCGGCTACGGCATGCTGGTCGGCCCGGCCGCCAGCCAGGCCGAGATCGAGGCCTTCCGTGCCCGCCTCAAGGCCAACCCGGCGGCCTACATCGCCCAGCCGACCCTCAGCCTGTCGACCTGTCCGACCTTCGTCGACAGCGGCATCGCCCCGCGCCATATCGACCTGCGCCCGTTCGTGCTGTCCGGCCAGCAGGTGCGCCTGGTGCCCGGCGGCCTGACCCGCGTGGCCCTGCGCGAGGGCTCCCTGGTGGTGAACTCGTCGCAGGGCGGCGGCACCAAGGACACCTGGGTGGTCGAGGAGCCGACCGCCACCGAATCCCGCGAAGTCTGAGGCGAGGAAAGTCATGCTGAGTCGTACTGCTGCCGATCTGTACTGGATGTCGCGCTATCTGGAGCGCGCGGAAAACATGGCGCGGATGCTGGATGTCAGCCATTCGCTGTCGCTGATGCCGCAGGGCGGCCGTGGCGACGGCCTGGAAGAGCTGGCCATGCCGCTGCTGATCACCGGCACCCTGGACGCCTACCTCGAGCGCCATGGCGAACTGGACGCCGAGCGCATCCTGCACTTCTTCGCCCTCGACGCCGACAACCCGGCCAGCCTCTACAGCTGCCTGCGCGCGGCGCGCACCAACGCCCACGCGGTGCGCGGGCGGATCACCGCGGACATCTGGGAGAACATCAACGCCACCTGGCTGGAGATGCGCCACATCGCCGGCCAGTCGCCGGCCAACTTCAGCGCCAGCCAGTTCTGCGAGTGGGTCAAGGAGCGCTCGCACCTGTTCCGCGGGGCCACCGAAGGGACCCTGATGCGCGGCAACGCCTGGCGCTTCATCCGTCTGGGCACCTACCTCGAGCGCGCCGACAACACCCTGCGCCTGCTCGATGCGCGCAACCAGCTGATGGGCGATGCGCCGTCCTGCCCGTCCACCGCACGCGACTACTACCAGTGGAGCGCCCTGCTGCGCGCGCTGTCCGCCTACGAGGCGCACGCCGCCCTCTATCGCGGCTCGCCCAAGCAGGCCCAGGTCGCCGAGCTGCTGCTGCTGCGTGCCGAAGTGCCGCGCTCGCTGCGCAGCTGCATCGCCGCCCTCAGCCAGATCCTCGGCGAGGTTCCCGGCACCAACGGCCGTCCGGCCCAGCGCATGGCCGCCGAACTGGAGGCGCGCCTGCGCTTCACCGGCATCGAGGAGGTGCTCGAGGAAGGCCTCAAGGCGTGGATCCACGACTACATCCTGCTGGTCCGCCAGCTGGGCAACGCCATCCACAGTGCTTACCTGGAGGCTGTATGAGGCTCGCCATCCACCACGACACCACCTATCGCTACGCCGATCCGGTGCGCGCCAGCGTCCAGTACCTGCGCCTCACGCCCCAGGACAGCACGCGCCAGCGCGTGCTCGACTGGCAGCTGGAGCTGCCGCGGGCGGCCAACATCCAGCGCGACGGCAACGGCAACATCCTCCATGTGCTGACCCTCGACGGTCCGCACCAGGCCATCGTCATCGGCGCCCACGGCCACGTGGAGATCGACGAGCGCTGCGACAGCGAGGCGGACGCCGCCTCGCCGCTGCCCTACCTGCGCAGCACCCGGCTGACCGCGGCCGACGCCGTGCTGCGCGACTTCGCCCGCCAGTGCTGCGGCGCGCACCGCGACCGCGCGGCGCTGAGCGCGCTGATGGAGGCGCTGTACCAGCGCATGCCGTTCACCCCGGGCGCCACCGGCGTGGAGACCAGCGCTGCACAGGCCTTCGCCCTCGGCGCCGGCGTGTGTCAGGACCACACCCACGTGTTCCTCGCCTGCGCACGCAGCCTGGGCGTGCCGGCCCGCTACGTGTCCGGCTACCTGTGCACCGCCGACAGCCGCCACCTGGCCAGCCACGCCTGGGCCGAGGCCTGGCTCAACGGCGCCTGGTACAGCTTCGACGTCACCCACCGCCTGGCACGACCCGAGCGCCACATCAAGCTGGCGGTCGGCCTCGACTACCTCGACGCCTGCCCGGTGCGCGGCATGTGCCGGGGTGGCGGCCAGGAGCAGATGCACGCGCGGCTGCGCGTCGAGCTGCTGCAGAACCAGTGAATCCCGCGGCGGCTCCTCGGCGGAGCCGCTCCCTCGCTCAGCGTCGCCGGCGCCAGCGGCCGAGCAGCCACTTCTCCATCTCCACCAGCAGCATCACCGCCAACCCGGCGGCGATCACCAGGGCCCAGCCGCGGCCATCCGGACTGGCGGTGCCGAACAGCGCCTGCAGCGGCGGCCAGCAGCTGAACGCCAGCTGCAGCGCCGACACCAGCAGCACCATGGCCCAGATCATCGGATTGTCGCGCACGCCGAAGGCGGCCGGCGCGCTCAGCCGGCGCGCGCAGAACAGGTAGCCGATCTCGCCGGCCACCAGGGCGTTGACCGCCAGGGTGCGGCTCAGCTCCAGCGACAGGCCGAGCTGCTGGGCATGCAGGAACAGCCCCAGGCTGGCCGCGGTCAGCAGCGCCCCGACCAGCAGCAGGCGCCACAGCATGTGGCCGGACAGCAGCGAGGCTGCCGGATCGCGCGGCGGGCGGCGCATCAGGTCGCCCTCGGGCGGCTCGAAGGCCAGCGCCATCGCCAGGGTCACGGCGGTGACCATGTTGACCCAGAGGATCTGCAGCGGGGTGATCGGCAGGGTCAGGCCGAGGGCGATGGCGGCCAGCAGCACCAGCGACTGGCCGCCGTTGGTGGGCAGGATGAACAGGATCGACTTCTTCAGGTTGTCGTAGACCGTGCGCCCTTCGGCCACTGCGTGGGCGAGGGTGGCGAAGTTGTCGTCGGCCAGCACCATCTGCGCGGCCTCCTTGGCCGCCTCGGTGCCCTTGATGCCCATGGCGATGCCGATGTCGGCGCGCTTGAGCGCCGGCGCATCGTTGACCCCGTCGCCGGTCATCGCCACCCGCGCGCCGCGCGCCTGCAGGCGTTCGACCAGGCGCAGCTTGTGCGCTGGGTTGGTGCGGGCGAATACCGCCGTTCCGGCCAGGCGCGTGTCCAGTTCGGCATCGTCCATGCGGTCCAGTTCGGCGCCGGTCAGCGGCGGGCCGTCGGCCAGCCCCAGGCGCGTGGCGATGGCCGCGGCGGTCGCGGCATGATCACCGGTGATCATCTTCACCGCGATGCCCGCGCTGCGGCACTCGGCGATGGCGGCGATGGCCTCGGCACGCGGCGGGTCGAGCATGCCGACCAGGCCGAGGAGGATGAAGTCGCCTTGCAGGTCGGCGTAGTCCAGCTCGCTCCGCGGTGCCGCCAGCGGGCGCATGGCCAGACCGATCATGCGCAGGCCGTGGGCGGCGCCCTGCTCGATGCGGGCATGCCAGGCCCGCGGGTCGAGCGGTTCGGCGCTGCCGTCGTGCCACTGGCGGTTGCACAGCTCGAGCAGCCGCTCCGGTGCGCCGAACAGGTAGATCAGCCCGTGGCCGGCATGGTCGTGGTGCAGGCTGGCGGTGCAGCGCAGTTCGGGGCTGAAGGGAATGGCGTCGACCCGCGGCAGGCGCGCCAGTTCCGCGCCGTCACTGAGGCCGAGCTTGCCGGCGAGGGTCAGCAGTGCGGCCTCGGTGGGATCGCCGCTGATGTGCCAGCCCTCGCTGCCCTGGTGCAGGCTGGCGCCGTTGGCCAGCAGGCCGGCGCGGGCCAGCTCCAGCAGGTCGGGCGCCTGGTGCGGTTCGATGACCAGCCCCTCGCGGGTGAGGTTGCCGCTGGGTTCGTAGCCGACGCCCTGGATGGCGTAGCTGTGCGCGGCGGTGAACACCTGCTGCACGGTCATCTCGTTGCGGGTCAGGGTGCCGGTCTTGTCCGAGCAGATCACCGTCACCGCACCGAGGCTCTCCACCGCCGGCAGGCGGCGGACGATCGCCCGCTGGCGGGCCATGCGCTGCACGCCGAGGGCGAGGACGATGGTCAGCACCGCCGGCAGGCCCTCGGGAATCGCCGCCACCGCCAGGCCCACGGCGGCCATCAGCATCTCGTCGCCGGAGTAGCCGCGCAGGAACACGCCGACGAGGAAGGTGAAGCCGGCGAGCAGCAGGATGATCAGGGTGAGCTGGCGGGCGAAGCGCTGCATGTCGTCGAGCAGCGGGGTACGCAGGCTCTCCACGCTGCCGAGCAGGTGGCTGATGTGGCCGAGCTCGGTGTCGCCGCCGGTGGCCACCACCACGCCGCAACCGTTGCCGGCGCTGACCAGGGTGCCGGAGAAGGCCAGGCAGCTGCGGTCGCCGAGACTGGCGGCGGCCTCGACCGCGGCCACCTGCTTGCTGGCCGGCAGCGATTCGCCGGTGAGCATCGCCTCGTCGATGCGCAGGTCGCGGCACTCGAGCAGGCGCAGGTCGGCCGGCACGCGGTCGCCGGCCTCGAGCAGGACGATGTCGCCGGGCACCAGCTGCTCGGCCGGCAGCAGGGCGCTCAGGCCGCCGCGGCGGGTGCGGCTGTCGAGGGTGAGCAGCTGGCGGATCGAGCGCATGGCCTGTTCCGCCTTGCCCTCCTGGATGAAGCCGACCAGGGCGTTGATCAGCACCACGCCGACGATCACCAGGCAGTCCAGCCACTCGCCGAGCAGGCCCACCAGCACGGCGGAGCCCAGCAGCACGTAGATCAGCAGGTTGTGGAACTGGCGCAGCAGGCGTTGCAGCCAGCCCGGGCCGCGCACTTCCGGCAGGCGGTTGGGGCCGTGCGCGGCCAGGCGCCTGGCGGCTTCCGCGGCGCTCAGGCCGCTGCTGCGGCTGTCCAGCTGCTGCAGGCACTGCTCGGGGCTCTGCGCGTGCCAGTCCTGTGGCGTTGCCGGCATGACCGTCTCCTTGTGCTCGCCGCCCGGGTGACGCGACCGGGGGCCGCTACCTCTGGATTGTACGTGCTTCAGCCGTTGGCGACCTGCTCGCGGACATAGGGCTCCAGCAGGTCCTGCATGCTGTAGAAGCCGCGTTCGCGGCTGAGCAGGTTGCGGGCGGCGAACAGCACGCCGTTGCCGAAGGCTTCGCGGGCGATCGACTCGTGGCTCAGGCGCACGGTCTGATAGGGGAAGCCGAAGAGGATCTCGTGACGGCCGACGATGCCGCCGGCGCGGATCGACTTGATGTCCTCGGCCGACTTGTCGAGGGTCTCGGCGATCACCCTGGCGGTGCCGGAGGTCTCCGGCTTGGCGGCGAAGTGCTCCTCGATGATCTCGATGTCGGCCTCGGGAGCGATCTGCTTGAGGATCTTCGCCGCGAGGATCAGGAAGTTGATGCCGAGGGTGATGTTCGGCGACCACAGCACGCGGGTGTGCTCGCCCAGCGTGCGCAGCTGCGCGACGCGCTCCTCGGGGTACTGGGATATGGCGCTGATCACCGCGATGCCGCGTGCGCGCGCCTCTTCTGCATAGAGGTCGAGGCCGTCGTGGCCGGAGAAGTCGATGATCACGTCGACCGGCTGGCGGTCGAGCAGATCGCGCATGGCGATCTCGTCATGGCCGAAGATCATCGCCGGGTTGTCGGTGTCGATGTCCAGGTACTGTGCGGCGGAGCGTCTCTCCGGATTCGCCGAACCGCGGATCACCCACTCCAGGGTGGTGTCGCTGCTGTGCAGCAGCACGGAGGCGACGGACTTGCCCGTACGCCCGAAACCAATCAAGCCAACCTTCAATTTCCACATCCTCGAGTGTCTGGTTGTTGTTGTCCGAATACGCCTTCTCCCGGGGAAAATAACTGCGCGTTCAATGCCCTGTGCGGCCGTCGAGGCGGACGAACCGCGGCCCGACCTTAACCCAGGGCGGCGCGTCCGGTCCACGCATGGGGGCGCTCCGAGCCTGCCCGCGGCATGTGACGAAAGCGGGACAGCGCCCTGCAGCCCCCGGTTCAAGCGGTTTGCGGCGCTGTAATATCCCGCAATGAAATCGGGGGCATTGCCGCCCGCTCAGCCCCGCCGCCGGGTTGGCTGCACCGGCACGGCGCCGGGGGCGTGCACGGTCTGGCAATTCTCCGTCGCGGCGCTTTGCCTCGCGGCATATGCCCAGTACGATCAAGGCTTTACGCGAAGGGAGAACGCGCATGCGCACCCAACTGGAAAGCTGCCTGGCTGCGGTCAATCAGGTGCTGCTCGGCAAGGATCGGCAGGTGCGCCTGGCTCTGGCCTGTCTGCTGGCCCGTGGCCACCTGCTGCTGGAGGACCTGCCGGGGATGGGCAAGACCACCCTGAGCCATGCGCTGGCCCGGGTTCTGGGCCTCAGTTACCAGCGCATCCAGTTCACCTCCGACCTGCTGCCCGGCGACATCCTCGGCACTTCGGTGTTCAACCGCGAAACCGGGCAGTTCACCTTCCATCCGGGACCGATCTTCGCCGAGCTGGTGCTGGCCGACGAGATCAACCGCGCCACGCCGAAGAGCCAGAGCGCGCTGCTCGAGGCCATGGAGGAGCGCCAGGTGACCATCGAGGGCGCCACCCGGCCGCTGCCCGAGCCGTTCTTCGTCATCGCCACGCAGAACCCGGTGAGCCAGGGCGGCACCTTCGCCCTGCCCGAATCGCAGCTCGACCGCTTCCTGATGCGCGTGTCGCTCGGCTATCCGGCGCGCGCCGCCGAGAAGGCCCTGCTGCTGGGCGAGGCGCGCCGCGACCTGCTGCCTCGGCTGGAGCCGGTCCTCGACCACGCCGCGCTGGCGCGCATCCAGGCCGAGGTGCCGGGCATCCACGCCAGCGAGGCGGTGATCGACTACGTGCTGCGCCTGGTCGAGGCGACCCGCAGCCAGCCGGCCTTCGCCCTCGGCCTGTCGCCGCGCGGCAGCCTGGCGCTGCTCGCCGCGGCGCGCGCCTGGGCCATGCTGGCCGGACGCGACTACGTGATCCCCGAGGACGTGCAGGCGGTGCTGCCGGCGGTGGCCGGCCACCGCCTGCGCGACGCCGCCGATCCGGCCGGGCATGGCGGCGGCGCCCTGGTGCAGTGGCTGCTGCGTGAAGTGACGCCGCTCTGATGCCGGCCCGCCTGTTCGCCCGGCGCCTCGACCACTGGCTGGAGCGGCGCATCCCGCCGGCCCGCGAGGTGCGCCTGGATCAGCGGCGCATCTTCATCCTGCCCACGACCCAGGGCCTGGTGTTCGCCGTGGCGCTGCTGCTGATGCTGCTGGCGGCGATCAACTACCAGAACAGCCTGGCCTACGGGCTGACCTTCCTGCTGCTGTCGGTGGGGCTGGTCACCATCCTGCATACCTGGCGCAACCTCGCCGGTCTGCAACTGAGCGCCGGCGAGGCGCCGCCGGTGTTCGCCGGCGAGCAGGCCGGTTTCCGCCTGCGCCTGCAGAGCAGCGGCCGCGCCCACCGCGGCATCGCTCTCGGCTGGCCGCCCGCGCCCCTGCAGCAGGTGGACGTCGAACCCGACGGCAGCGTCGAACTGGAGCTGTTCCGGCTCGCCGAGCGCCGCGGCTGGCTGCGGGCGCCGCGCCTGCGGGTGGAAAGCCGCTTTCCCCTCGGCTTGCTGGTGGCCTGGAGCTGGGTCGACCTTGATCTGACGGCGCTGGTCTATCCGCGTCCGTTGCCCGGCGAACTGCCGCCGGCCGGTGGCGCCGGCGAGGACGACGAGGAGCCGGGCACGACGGCGCAGCGCAGCGGTGTCGACGACTTCGAGGGCCTGCGCCCCTGGCAGAGCGGCGACTCGCGCCGGCGCCTGCACTGGAAGGCCTGGTCGCGCGGCCAGGGCCTGCTGGTCAAGGAGTTCGCCGAGCAGCACGGCCACGACCTGTGGCTGGACTTCGACAGCCTGGGCGGCGACCGCGAGACGCGCCTGTCGCTGCTCTGCCACTGGGTGGTGCAACTGGCCCGCCATGACGCGCCCTTCGGCCTGCGCCTGCCCGGGGTGAGCCTGGCGCCGGCCAGTGGCGCCGCGCAGCGCGAGCTGTGCCTGCGCGAGCTGGCGCTGTTCGGCCAGCCGGCACGGCCGGGGGAGGCGCGGCCATGAGCTGGTGGCGCGCCCGCAAGGCCTCCCCGGCGATTCCGCGCGTCAGCCTGCTCTGGCTGCTGGTGGCCCAGGCCCTGGTGATCCTGCCGCACCTGGGCCACCTGCCGGTGTGGATCGCCGGCCTGTGGCTGGTGTGCGCCACCTGGCGCATCCAGGTGTTCCGCATGCGCACCACCTATCCGGGTGCGCTGACCAAGGGCTTCATGCTGCTGGCGGCGGCCGTCGGCGTGTATGCCTCGCGCGGTTCGCTGATCGGCCTGGACGCCGGGGTGGCGCTGCTGGTGTCCACCTTCCTGCTCAAGCTGGTGGAGCTGAAGACCCGCCGCGACGCCCTGGTGCTGGTGTTCCTCGGCTTCTTCGTGGTGCTGACCAGCTACCTGTTCGACGACAGCCTGCCGGCGGCGCTGTACAGCCTGCTGCCGGTCATCGCGCTGCTGGCTGCGCTGATCGGCCTGCAGCACAGCGGCCTGAGCGAGAAACCCTGGCCGACCCTGCGCCTGGCCGCCAGCCTGCTGCTGCAGGCGGTGCCGCTGATGCTGGTGCTGTTCGTGCTGTTCCCGCGTCTGGGGCCGCTGTGGTCGGTGCCGATGGCGGGCGAGGGCGGCGGCCGCGGACTGGCCGAGAGCATGACGCCGGGCGACATCGCCGAACTCAGCCAGTCCTCCGAGCTGGCCTTCCGCGCCAGTTTCGACGGCCCGCTGCCGCCGCGCAGCGAGCTGTACTGGCGCGCGCTGACCTTCGAGCACTTCGACGGCCGGCGCTGGTCGCAGCTGCCCGAGCCGCCGCGCGCCGAGCCGGCCTGGCGCGCCGAGGGACCGTCGCTGTCCTACAGCATCGTCATGCAGGCGAGCGGCCAGCCCTGGCTGTTCGCCCTCGACACCGCGCGCACCGAGCTGGAGCAGACCCGCCTGATGGGCGACTTCCGCCTGCAGCGCCGTCGCCCGGTGGAGCAGAACCTGCTGTACCGGGTGACCTCCTGGCCGCAGGCGCTGCGCGAGCCGCAGGCCAGCCCGCGCCTCGGTGTCGCCCTGCAGCTGCCGGAGGACGGCAATCCGCGGGCGCGGCGCTGGGCGGCGCAGCTGCGCCAGCGACATGCGCAGCCACAGGCGCTGGTAGACGCGCTGCTGGCCCACTTCGCCCGCGAACGCTTCTTCTACACCCTCAAGCCGCCGCTGGCCGGTGCCGACACGGTGGACCACTTCCTGTTCGACAGCCGGCGCGGCTTCTGCGCCCACTACGCCGGGGCGATGACCTTCGTGCTGCGCGCCGCCGGTGTCCCGGCGCGGGTAGTGGCCGGCTACCAGGGCGGCGAGTACAACCCGGACGGCAACTACGTGATGGTGCGCCAGTTCGACGCCCACGCCTGGGTCGAGTACTGGCTGCCCGGACGCGGCTGGGTGAGTGTCGATCCCACCTTCCAGGTCGCGCCCGAGCGCATCGAGCAGGGCCTGGAGCAGGCGCTGCCTGCCGAGGATGCCTTCCGCGCCGGCACGGCACTGTCGCCGCTGCGCTACCGCCACGTCGAATGGCTCAACAGCCTGCGCCTGTCGTGGGACAGCCTCAACTACGCCTGGCAGCGTCAGGTGCTCGGTTACCAGGGCGAGGCGCAGCTGGCGCTGCTCAGGGACTGGTTCGGCCAGGTCGATGGCCGCCGTCTGGGCCTGCTGCTGGTCGCCAGTGCGGCGCTGCTGCTGGGCGCCCTGGCGTTGTTGCTGCTCAAGCCGTGGCAACGCGAGCACGATCCCCTGCTGCGTCTCTACCAGCGCTTCGAGCGCCTGCTGGCGCGCCACGGCCTGCGTCGCCAGGCGGGGGAGGGGCCGCTGGCCTTCGCCGAACGCGCCGCCCGGGCGCTGCCCGCCCAGGCCGAGGAAATCCACGCCTTCGCCCGCCGTTTCGCCCAGCAGCGCTATGCCGACGCCAGCCCCGACCCCGGGGCCCTGCGTCGCGCCCTGCGCCGGCTGCGCCGCAGGCTGCCGCATCTCTGGCGGGATGCGCCGCTGCGCCCCCTGGACGGCGCGGGCGGGCAGCCGCCGGACAACTGCTATGCTCGCCCATCTGAGAGCGCTCAATTGCTGCGGGAGGAAAGTCCATGACGGCCCAGGTCAATCGGCTGATCGCGCGCTTCATTGCCCTCGACGTGGCGCTTGTGGCTACCGGGGCGCGGCTGGCGGCGTGCACCGACAGCGAGGCGCTGCACGACCTGCGGATCGTCGTGCGCCGGCTGCGCAGCCTGCTGCGCCCGCTGCGTGGCCTGCCGGGCGTCGAGACTCTGGAGGCGGTCAGCGCCGAGGTCGGGCGTCTCAGCAGCCCGCTGCGCGATCTGGAGGTGCTGGCCGCCGAGTTGGAGCGGACCGGCCAGGTGGCGGCGGCCGAGCGCCGGCGCCGGGCGCTCGCCAGGGGCTATCCGCGCCTGCTCGCCGCACCGGCGCTGAGCCATCTGCAGCACGCCCTCGGGCAGTGGCCGGGGCTGCTGCGCGAGGCCGACCGCGAAGGGCTGCTCAGGCGCGGGCAGAAGAAGGTCCACCGCCGCCTGCTGCGCCAGCGCCAGCGTCTGCAGATCGCCCTGCTCGATCCGGCCCACGACCGTCATCGCCTGCGCCTGCTGGTCAAGCGCGTGCGCTATGCCGCCGAGGCCTGGCCGCAGCAGCTGGCGGTGCCGGTCGATGCGCTCAAGGCCGCGCAGGCGGCGCTGGGCGACTGGCACGACCGCCTGCAGTGGTGCCGGCGCGCCGAGGCGGAAGAGGATCTGCGGCCCTGCCTCGCCCACTGGCAGCGCGAGCTGGCAGCGGCCGAGGTGGAGTCCGACGCGGCGCTGCTGCAGTTGCAGCAGCGCCTGGTACGCGGCATCTGAGCCCGGCGCTCAGAGCTGCGGCAGGCCGAAGAAGGCACGTGCACAGGCGGTGCTGCGTGCTGCCAGCTGCTCGGGCGTCTCGCCGCGATGGCGGGCCACTTCCTCGAGCACCGCGACCAGGAACGCCGGCTCGTTGTGGCCGTGCTTCGGTCGCGGGCGCAGGGTGCGCGGCAGCAGGTAGGGGGCATCGCTCTCCAGCATCAGGCGGTCGGAGGGGATCTCGCGCACCAGTTCGTGCAGGTGGGTGCCGCGGCGTTCGTCGCAGATCCAGCCGGTGATGCCGATGTGCAGGTCGAGGTCGAGATAGGCATAGAGTGCGCGTTTCTCGCCGGTGAAGCAGTGCACCACCGCCGCCGGCAGACGGTCGCGGTAGTGACGCAGGATCGCCAGCAGGCGCTCGCTGGCCTCGCGCTCGTGCAGGAACACCGGCCTGCCCAGCTCGCAGGCCAGCGCCAGCTGCTCCTCCAGCGCCCGCTCCTGTGCGGGGCGCGGCGAGAAGTCGCGGTTGAAGTCCAGCCCGCATTCCCCCACCGCGCGCACCGGCGCCTCGCCCAGCAGGTCGCGCAGGCGGCGGGCGCTGTCGGCGCTCCACTGGCTGGCTTCGTGCGGGTGCAGACCGGCGGTGCAGAACAGCCGCCGTCCCTCGGGGTCGAACTCGCGGCACAGCGCCAGGGCGGCCTCGCTGTCGTCCGGCGAGGTCCCGGTGAGCACCATCTGGCACACCCCGGCAGCCTGCGCGCGCTGCAGGAGCGCCTCGCGCTCGCGGGCGAATGAGGCGTGGGTCAGATTGACGCCGATGTCGATCAGTTGCATGGTGCAGGCCCCGTATCCTGGCCGAATGCCCCCGAAGGGAATTCGAGATTGACGAAAAACAGCCTATTTAACCGCAAGACGGACGTTGCCGGCAGCCGCCTGGCCGCCTGCCTGGCGCTGCTGATGATCCTGCTGGCGCTGTGGCCACCGGGCGCCAGCGCACGTCTGGCCGGCCCGCCGGAGCGCTGGGAGGCGGGCGCGACGGCCCGCGACCTGGCGGCCGTGCGTGCCAGCGGGCAGTTGCGCGTGCTGGTCAACCAGAGCCGGCACAGTTCCGGCGAGGTGCGCGGCGAGCCAATCGGCGTCGAGTACCGGCGCCTGCGCGCCTTCGAGCAGTACCTCAACCGCGGAGCCCGCGACGGTCGCGAGGTGCGCCTGAAGCTGATCCCGCTGCCCAAGGAGCAACTGCTGGCGGCGTTGCTGCGCGGCGAGGGCGATCTGGTGGCGCCCGGCGAGCTGCTGGCGCCGCGCCCCGGCATGGCGGTGCGCGCCAGTGCGCCGACCCACCGCGAGGTGGCGCTGGTGGTGGTGTCGCGCCAGGGCAACCGCCGCTACCAGCGGGTCGAGCAGCTCGCCGGGCGCAGCCTGGCGCTGCCGGCCGGCAGCGCCGTCCGCGAGGCATTGCAGAAGCTCAACGGTGGGCTGAAGACGCCGATCGTCGCCGACTGGCAGGACCCCACCCTGGCGGTGGAAGACGTTCTGGAGATGGTGCATGCCGGCATCCTGCCGATGACCGCGGTGGAGCTGCCGATCGCCGAGCGCTGGGCCAAGGTGTTGCCCAAGCTGCGCATCGATCGCCACCTGGTGCTGGGCAGGGGCGAACTGAGCTGGTATGTGCACCGCCAGGCGCCCAACCTGCGCGCCAGCATCGATCGTTTCCTGCGCGACTACCGCGCGCCGGCCGACCAGGACGCGAGCTTCCAGCGCGTCTACCGGCGCTCCTACAAGGTGCACCAGCCACTCGGGCGTACCGAGCGCCAGCGCCTGGCGCGGGTGCGCCCGACCCTGATGCGCCATGCCCAGGCGCAGTCGCTGGACTGGCTGCTGCTGGCGGCGCTGGCCTACAAGGAGTCGACCCTGAATCCGCGCGCGCGCGGTGCCAGTGGCGCCAGCGGCCTGCTGCAGATCACCCCGGCCACCGCGCGCAGCGTCGGCGTGGGCAACATCGCCAGCCTCGACGGCAACGTGCAGGCGGGCGCTCGCTATCTGGCGATGCTGCGCCGCCGCTACTTCGCCGGCGCCCAGCTCAACGAGCGCGAGCGCCTGGCCTTCACCCTGGCCGCCTACAACCTCGGCCCGCAGCGGGTGCAGAGCCTGCGCGCCGAGGCCCGGCGGCGGGGCCTCAATCCCAACCAGTGGTTCTTCCAGGTCGAGCGGGTGGCCGCCGAGCGTCTGGGCATGGGTGTGGTCAGCTACGTCGCCAGCGTCAACAAGTACCACCTGGCCTACAGCCGCGAGCGTTATCGGCTGGAGCCCTGAGGCTCAGGGATAGTCGATCTCCACCACGTACCAGGTGCGCTCGCCGGTCGGCGTGTGCACCGTCACCTCGGCGTCGAGGCCCTTGCCGACCAGGGCGCGGGCCAGCGGCGAGTCGATGCTGATCAGGTTCTGCCGCAGGTCGAGCTCGTCGGGGCCGACGATGCGGTAGCGTGCGGTCTCGCCGTCCTCGTCCTCGAGAGTCACCCAGGCGCCGAAGTAGACCCTGTCCGGGTCGGCCGGACGCTGGTCGACCACCTTGAGGTTCTCCAGGCGCTTGCGCAGGAAGCGCACGCGGCTGTCGATCTCGCGCAGCATCTTCTTGCCGTAGGTGTATTCGGCGTTCTCCGAACGGTCGCCCTGGGCGGCGGCCTCGCTCACCGCCTGGGTGACCTGTGGACGGCGCACGTTCCACAGTTCGTGCAGCTCGGCGCGCAGGCGTGCCTCGCCCTCGGGAGTGATCAGCGGGGTGCCGGCGCTGCGCGGCGGACGGTAACGGCTCATCGGACGGGCATCCTGTAGGCAGTGGCAGGGTCAGACTTCACGCAGCACGGCGAGCGGGCTGGCGTCGAGTGCGCGGCGGGTGCCGAACAGGCCCGCGCCGCCGACCAGCAGGGCGCCGAGCGGCGGCAGGAGCAGGAGCATCGGGTGCGGCTGCCAGGCCAGGTCGAACGCCTGGCGGTAGAGCAGGGCGCTGATCAGCTCGCAGCCGACGGCGGCGAGCAGGCCGCTGCCGGCGCCGAGCACGGCGAATTCGCTGAGCCGGGCGCGCAGCAGCAGGCTCCGCTCGGCGCCGATGGCGCGCAGCAGCGCGCCCTGGCGGATGCGCTCGTCGAGGGTCGCCTGCAGGCCGGCGAACAGCACCACCAGTCCGGCGGCGAGGACGAACAGCAGCACGTATTCGACCGCCAGAGTGACCTGGGCGAGGATGCCGCGCAGCTGGGCGAGCACCGCGTCGATCTGCAGCAGGGTGACGGTGGGGAAGGCGCGCGCCAGATCTACCAGCGCCTGCTCCGAGCGCGGCGGCAGATAGAAGCTGGTCAGGTAGGTGACCGGCTGGCCGGCGAGGCTCTGCGGGTCGAAGATCACGAAGAAGTTGGGCTGGAAGTTGTCCCAGTCGACGCTGCGCAGGCTGGCGACCCGCGCCTCGATGTCCTGGCCGGCGATGGTGAAGCCGAGGCGATCGCCCGGCTGCACGCCGAGGCTCTCGGCCAGCTTGGCCTCCACCGACACCGACGGGCCATGATCGGCCGGCAGCGTGTCCCACCACTGACCGGCGAGCAACTGGTTGCCGGCCGGCAGCTGCGCCGACCAGGTCAGGTTCAGGTCGCGGCGCACGGCACGCTCGCCGCGCGACTCCTCGCTCACCACCTCGCGCGCCGGCTGGCCATTGATGGTCACCAGCCGCCCGGGCAGCATCGGGTAGAGGCTGGCCGGCTGTGGCGACAGGGCGGCGATGTGCGCGGCGAAGGCGTCGCGCTCGGCCGGCAGGATGTTCAGGGCGAAGTGGTTGGGCGCCTGTTCGGGCAGCTGCGCCCGCCAGTTGTCGAGCAGTTCGCCGCGCAGCAGGGCCACCAGGGCCATGGCCAGCAGGATCAGGCCGAAGGCCAGCGACTGGCCGACCGCCGCCAGCGGGTGGCGCAGCAGCTGGCCGAGGCCCAGGCGCCAGGTCAGCCCGGCGTCGGCCAGCAGCCGGCGCAGGCCACGCAGGGCCAGCAGCCACAGGCCGCCGAGCGCCAGGCAGGCGAGCAGGCCGCCGCCGAGCAGGGCGAGGGTCAGGCGGATATCCAGGCTCAGCCACCACATGATCAGGCCCAGCGCGAGCAGGGCGATGGCGTACACCAGCCAGGTGGCCAGGGGCGGCGGCAGCAGGTCGCGGCGCAGCACGCGCAGCGGCGGCACCCGGCCCAGCGCGGCCAGCGGCGGCAGGGCGAAGCC
>NZ_SSTC01000049.1 GCF_004801855.1 Pseudomonas sp. A-1
CTGCGAGGCGCTCGGCGGCGACGTGTTCCGCCTGCGCCTGCGCGCCCCGGCCGGCAAGCCGCCGCGCTACCACGCCGGCCAGTACCTGCTGCTCGAGCGCGCCGGGGGGCGCCCGGCGGCCTTCTCCATCGCCTCGGCGCCGCACGCCGGGCGCGAACTGGAGCTGCACATCCTCGCCCGCGACGAGGCGACCCGCGCGCTGCTCGACGAGATCCGCGCGAACGGTCTGGCCCGCGTGCAGCTGCCGTTCGGCGACTGCCACCTGGCCGAGTTGCCCGCGGGCCCCTTGCTGCTGCTCGCCGCCGGCACGGGCCTGGCGCAGATGCACAGCCTGATCGAGCACTGCCGCGCCAGCGGCTTCGCCCATCCGGTGCATTTGTACTGGGGCGTGCGCCGCCCGCAGGACTTCTACCGCCTGCCGGTGTGGGAGGAGTGGCGGAGCCTGCCCAACCTGTTCCTCCACCAGGTGGTCAGCGACCCGCAGCCGGACGACGGCTGGAGCGGGCGCTGCGGCCTGCTGCACCAGTCGGTGCGCGCCGATTTCGCCGACCTGCGCGGCCTGCACGTGTACGCCAGCGGCTCGCCGGCGATGGTCTACGCCACGCTGGATGCGCTGGTCGAGGCCGGCATGGACGCGCACCAGATGCGCGCCGACGTGTTCGCCTACGCGCCGCGTCCGGCCTGAATCGCGGCGGCCGGGAGCGCGGCGGAGTCGAGCCGACCACCGGTTGCATGGACAAATTGCATGGTGCCCGCGCTTGCCGGAGAATGCGCGCGGTCCGACTCCGGACCCGTTCGCCAGTCGCGGCGAATCGCACTTCTGCTTGCCTGCGAGGGAGAGGCATCCGAGATGCAACTGCGCAAGAAACCCGACCTGCTGTGGGTGCTGGTCTGCCTGTTCGGCCTGGGGGTGGTGACCACCAGCTACGCGCAGAGCCTGTGGTGGCCGTGAGTCGGCTGCCGCCCCGCGATATCCCTTCCCGCCTCCGCTGAACCTGCGCGGCGCCCGCGCTCAGCGCTGGCGCCGCGGCTGGCCGGCGAGCGCCTCTTCCAGTTCCTCGCGCCGGCAGCCGGCGTGCCAGCCGCGGTCGGTCACGGTGGCGTGCAGCGGCACGTCCCAGCTTTCCAGCGGCAGGCGGTCGACCTGCTGGCAGGCGTGCGCCAGGCCGAGCAGCACCGGCTTCTGCCAGTTGCGGTGGCGCAGGCGGTAGGCCAGGGCGCGGTCGTAGAAGCCGCCACCCATGCCCAGGCGGCCGCCGTCGTCGTCGAAGCCCACCAGCGGCAGCAGCAGCAGGTCCAGCGCCCAGGGCTTGCGCTGGCGCGCCGGGCAGGGCTGCGGCTCGGGGATGCGGAAGCGGTTGCGGCGCAGCGTCTCGCCGGCCTCCAGGCGCTGGAACACCATGTGGGTGCGCGGCCAGTGCGCCAGCAGCGGCAGGTAGACCTGCTTGCCGCGGCGCTGCGCCTCGCGCCGCAGGTGCACGGGGTCGATCTCGCCGTCGTTGGGCAGGTACAGGGCGATGTGGCGGGCGCGGCGGAACAGCGGGTGCTGGGCCAGCTGGCGGTACAGGTCGCGGGCGGCCTGGCGCTGCTCGGCCGGGCTCAGGGCGCGGCGCCTGGCGCGCAGCAGGCGGCGCAGGGCGGGACGGGAGTGCTGGTCGGCGTGGATCATCGCGGAAGCTGGCGGATACGGACCGGCCGGGACGGGCGGTCGGTGGACGGGCAGCGGCAGTGCAGGCGGCGGTCGCCGCAGGCCGTGCGCAGGCGCCGGCCGAAGGTAGGCATGACTCCCCGAAGTGCCGCTGTCGGATTAGCCCTTGAACCCGAAAGTTCAAGGTGGAGGTTGCAGGAAGCGTTAAGGCTTTCCGTCAGGCGGACATGCACACCGGCTTCCAGACGCAACCCCCGGGTTGTGTGAATCGGCTCAGGGACATTACCGACTGGCCAACACACCAGGGAGCTGGAGGTGAGTTTACCGCAAACTTCCGGCTTGTCATCCCCGTTGTTGCTCCAGCGGTCGCTCCTGCAGGGCGCGGTCGACCTTGTCGAGCAGCTCGCGCACCCGCTCGCGGGTGTCGCCGGCGGCCGGCTGCGCTGGCGCGGCGCCGCGCTGCAGCAGCTCGTGGGCGATGTTCAGCGCGGCGAGCACGGCGATGCGGTCGGCGCCGATCACCTTGCCGCTGTTGCGGATCTCGCGCATCTTGCCATCCACGTAGCGCGCGGCGCTTTCCAGGTTGGCGCGCTGCTGCGGCGGACAGGCGATGGGGTAGTCCTTGTCGAGGATCTGTACGGTGACGGTCTGCGGCTGGGTCATGAGTCCTGCTCCAGGGCTTTTAGGCGCGAAATCATCGATTCGACCGTGTGCCGGGCCAGTTCGTTCTGCTCGATCAGGCGTGCGCGCTCGCTGCGCCACTGCTGTTCGCTGGCCCGCAGTTGGTGGTTTTCCAGGCTCAGCTGCTCGACCAGGTGGATCAGCTGATCGATCTTCGCCGCCAGGGCGTTGAGGTCGGCGTCTTCCATGGGCTCTTGCTCGAGGCGCGGAATGATCGTCTGACTATACAACACAACCAGCACGGTCGCCGGCCGCTGCCGATGGTCTTGGCCGGCGCGCCGGTGCTAGCATTGGCCGACGATTCCCGTCCTTTCGCCCGGTGCCGACTGCCTGCCATGTCCCTGCCTGCCTCCGCCTATTCCGCCTTCGCCGCCCTGCTTTCCGGTTCCGGCCAGTCCATCTCTCCCGCCGAGCTGCACGGCCTGCTGCTCGGGCGCACCTGCGCCGGCGCCGGCTTCGACCCGGACCTGTGGTTGGCCGCCGCCGCCGAGCTGCTCGACGCCGCCCCCGACGAGCGCCTGCGCCAGGCGCTGCTCGGCCTGCAGGCGATGGTCAGGAGCGAGCTGGAGGGCGGCGAGCTGTCGCTGGTGCTGCTGCTGCCGGCCGACGAGGCGCCGCTGGCCGAGCGCGCCGCGGCGCTGGGCCAGTGGTGCCAGGGCTTCCTCGCCGGCTTCGGCCTGACCGCCCGCGAGGGCAAGCTGTCCGCCGAGGCCGGCGAGGTGCTCCAGGACCTGGCCGCCATCGCCCGCATCGAGGAGTCGCTGGAGGAGTCCGAGGACGCCGAGAACGACTACATGGAGGTGATGGAGTACCTGCGCGTCGCGCCCCTGCTGCTGCTCAGCGAGTGCGGCGGCCTGCCGGTCAAGCCCGCCGCCGACGCCAAACCTTCCCTGCACTGATCCGCCAAGGAGGCGCGCCATGACCCGCATCGCCCAGTCCGAGTACGCCCGCCGCCGCCAGGCGCTGATGCAGCAGATGGTGCCGGGCAGCATCGCCATCCTGCCCGCCGCGCCGGTGCACGTGCGCAACCGCGACGTCGAGTACGACTACCGCCAGGACAGCGACTTCCAGTACCTGACCGGCTTCCCCGAGCCGGAGGCGGTGCTGGCGCTGATCCCCGGGCGCGAGCACGGCGAGTACGTGCTGTTCTGCCGCGAGCGCAATCCCGAGCGCGAGCTGTGGGACGGCCTGCGCGCCGGCCAGGAAGGTGCGGTGCGCGACTACGGCGCCGACGACGCTTTCCCCATCGACGACATCGACGACATCCTCCCCGGGCTGATCGAGGGCCGCTCGCGGGTCTACTACGCCCTCGGCGCCAACCCCGAGTTCGACCGCCAGCTGGTCGGCTGGATCAACGCGATCCGCAGCAAGGTCCGCCAGGGCGCCACCCCGCCCAGCGAGTTCGGCGCCCTCGACCACCTGCTGCACGACATGCGCCTGTTCAAGTCGCCGGCCGAGGTCGAGGTGATGAAGGCCGCCGCGGCGATCTCCGCGCGCGCCCATGTGCGCGCCATGCAGGCCAGCCGCGCCGGACTGTCCGAGTACCACCTGGAGGCCGAGCTGGACTACGAGTTCCGCAAGGGCGGGGCGAAGCTGCCGGCCTACGGCTCGATCGTCGCCAGCGGCCGCAACGCCTGCATCCTCCACTACCGCGAGAACGACGCGCCGCTGCGCGACGGCGACCTGGTGCTGATCGACGCCGGCTGCGAGATCGACTGCTACGCCAGCGACATCACCCGCACCTTCCCGGTCAGCGGGCGCTTCTCGGCCGAGCAGAAGGCCATCTACGAGCTGGTGCTCGCCGCCCAGACCGCCGCCTTCGCCGAGATCGCCCCGGGCAAGCACTGGAACCAGGCCCACGAGGCCACCGTGCGGGTGATCACCGCCGGGCTGGTGGAGCTCGGCCTGCTGGCCGGCGAGGTCGACCAGCTGATCGAGTGCGAGGCCTACAAGCCGTTCTACATGCACCGCGCCGGCCACTGGCTGGGCATGGACGTGCACGACGTCGGCGACTACAAGATCGGCGGCGTGTGGCGCGAGCTGGAGCCGGGCATGTGCCTGACCGTCGAGCCGGGCATCTACATCGCCCACGACAACCAGAGCGTCGCGGAGCGCTGGCGCGGCATCGGCGTGCGCATCGAGGACGACGTGGTGGTCACCGCCGACGGCTGCGAGATCCTCACCGCCGGCGTGCCGAAGACGGTCGCCGAGATCGAGGCGCTGATGGCTGCCGCGCGCAGCCAGGCGGCCTGAATCATGACTACGGACGCACAGGGCGGTGCCGGCCGTATCGCCATCGTCGGCGGCGGCCTGGTCGGCGCCAGCCTGGCGCTGGCCCTGCTGCAGGGCGGCGCGCGCGAGCGCGGCTGGACGATCAGCCTGATCGAGCCGCACGCCCCCGGCGACGGCTTCCAGCCCAGCTACGACGCGCGCTGCTCGGCGCTGTCGTTCGGCACCCGGCTGATCTACGAGGGCCTCGGCCTGTGGCCGGCCATCGCCGGGCGCGCCGAGCCGATCACCCGCATCCACGTCTCCGAGCGCGGCCGCTTCGGCGCCACCCGCCTGGCGGCAGACGAGGAGGGCGTGCCGGCGCTCGGCTACGTGGTGGAGAACGCCTGGCTCGGCCACTGCCTGTGGCAGGCGCTGCATGGCGAGGCTGGCATCGACTGGCGCTGTCCGGCGCGGGTGAGCGCAGCGCAGGCGCGCACCGGCGGCTACCGGCTGACCCTCGACGACGGCAGCCCGCTGGACTGCGAGCTGCTGGTGCTGGCCGACGGCGGCCGTTCGGACCTGCGCCGGCAGCTGGGCATCCACGTGCGCCGCACGCCCTACGGGCAGACCGCGCTGATCGCCAACGTCACCCCCGGCGAGCCGCATCGCGGCGAGGCCTTCGAGCGCTTCACCAGCGACGGGCCGATGGCCCTGCTGCCGCTGGCCGACGACCGCTGCGCGCTGGTGTGGACCCGCCCCGACGCCGATGCCGCGCGCCTCGCCGCGCTCGACGAGCGCGCCTTCCTCGCCGAGCTGCAGCGGGCCTTCGGCTACCGCCTCGGCGCCCTGCGCAGGGTCGGCGCGCGGCACAGCTACCCGCTGGCGCTGCTCGAGGCCGAGGAGCAGGTGCGCCGCCACCTGGTGGTGCTCGGCAACGCCGCCCACGGCCTGCACCCGATCGCCGGACAGGGCTACAACCTTTCCTTGCGCGACGTCATGGCGCTGGCCGAGACCCTGCTGCAGGATGACGCAGCGCTTGGCGAGCTGGGCGTGCTGCAGCGCTACCTGGCCGGCCAGCGCCTCGACCAGACGCTGACCGTGGGCTTTTCCGACCGGGTCACCCGGCTGTTCTCCCACGAGCGCGCCGGCCTGAGCGACGTCCGCCACCTCGGCCTGCTGGCGCTCGACCTGCTGCCGCCGGCCAAGCACTGGTTCGCCCGCCAGGCCATGGGCCTGGGCACCCGGCCCTGACACCACTTCACAGGCGCCCGCCGCTGGCCGGGCGCGAGGAGCACCCGATGCACGCAGACCTGATCATCGTCGGCGCCGGCATGGTCGGCAGCAGCCTGGCGCTGGCCCTGGCCGGCAGCGGCCTGCGCATCCTGCTGGTCGACGGCGGCGCGCTGGAGCCGGCGCCCTTCGACCCGACCGCGCCCTTCGAGCCGCGGGTCAGCGCGCTGTCCGAGGCCAGCCGGCGCATCCTCGCCCGTCTCGGCGCCTGGGAGGGCATCCTCGCGCGGCGCGCCGCGCCCTACACGGCGATGCAGGTGTGGGACGGCTCCGGCACCGGACAGATCCACTTTTCCGCCGCCAGCGTGCACGCCGCGGTGCTCGGCCACATCGTCGAGAACCGCGTGGTGCAGGACGCCCTGCTCGAACGGCTGCAGGACAGCGGCGTCGAGCTGCTCGCCCATGCCCGCCTCGAGCAGCTGCGCCGCTCCGGCAGCGGCTGGCTGCTGCAGTTGGCCGACGGCCGCGAGCTGCGCACGCCGCTGCTGGTCGCCGCCGATGGCGCTCATTCGGCGGTGCGCCGCCTGGCCGGCTGCGCGACCCGCGAGTGGGACTACCTGCACCAGGCCATAGTCACCAGCGTGCGTTGCGAGCAGCCGCATCAGGCCACCGCCTGGCAGCGCTTCACCGACGACGGTCCGCTGGCCTTCCTGCCGCTCGACAGGGGCGGCGACCGCCACTGGTGCTCGATCGTCTGGTCGTGCACCCCGGCCGAGGCCGAGCGGCTGATGGCGCTGGACGATGCCGCCTTCGCCCAGGCATTGGGCCGCGCCTTCGAACAGCGCCTAGGCGCCGTGCTGCAGGTCGATCCGCGCCTGTGCATCCCGCTGCGCCAGCGCCACGCCAAGCGCTACGTCGAGCCGGGCCTGGCGCTGATCGGCGACGCCGCCCACGTCATCCACCCGCTGGCCGGGCAGGGGGTCAACCTCGGCTTCCTCGACGCCGCCACCCTGGCCGAGGTGCTGCTGCACGCCCGCGCGCGCGGCGAGCAGCTGGCCGATGCGCGCGTGCTGGGGCGCTTCGAGCGCCGGCGCATGCCGCACAACCTGGCGATGATGGCGGCCATGGAGGGCTTCGAGCGCCTGTTCCAGACCGACCAGCTGCCGCTGCGCTGGCTGCGCAACGCCGGCCTGCGCCTGATGGACGGCCACCACGAGGCCAAGGGCCTGTTCGTGCGCCAGGCGCTGGGCCTGTCCGGCGATCTGCCGGCGCTGGCGTGGGCCGAGGGGCTTGATCGGGAGCAAAAAATGCGTGCCTGAAGGCATGTTGCGGGTTGTTATGGCAAATGCTAGTAACTATCATTTGCCCAACTCAACCCCCTACGAGGCGTGTTCCATGCAGGCAAACAAGAAGATCCTGGCGGCCCTGGCGCTGACCACCCTGGCCGGTACCGTGCAGGCAGCCGACGAGGTCGTGGTCTATTCGGCGCGCATCGACGAGTTGATCAAGCCGGTGTTCGACCAGTACACCGCCAAGACCGGGGTCAAGGTCAAGTTCATCACCGACAAGGAAGCGCCGCTGCTGGCGCGCCTGAAGGCCGAGGGCGAGAACACTCCGGCCGACCTGCTGATCACCGTGGATGCCGGCAACCTCTGGCAGGCCGAGCAGGAAGGCGTGCTCAAGCCGCTGCAGTCCAAGGTCATCGAGGCCAACATCCCCAGCCAGTACCGCTCCAGCACTGGCGCCTGGACCGGCCTGTCGCTGCGCGCACGGACCATCGTCTACTCCACCGAGCGGGTCAAGCCGGCCGAACTGAGCACCTACGAGGCGCTGGCCGACAAGAACTGGGAAGGCCGCCTGTGCCTGCGCTCGAGCAAGAAGGTCTACAACCAGTCGCTGACCGCCACCCTGATCGAGACCCACGGCGCCGAGAAGGCCGAGCAGATCGTCAAGGGCTGGGTCGCCAACCTGGCCACCGACCCGTTCGCCGACGACACCGCGCTGATCCAGGCCATCGACGCCGGCCAGTGCGACGTCGGCATCGTCAACACCTACTACTACGGCCGCCTGCACCAGCAGAAGCCGGACCTCAAGGCCAAGCTGTTCTGGCCGAACCAGGCCGACCGCGGCGTGCACGTCAACCTGGCCGGTGCCGGCGTGACCAAGTACGCCCCGCACGCCGAGCAGGCGCAGCAGCTGCTGGAGTGGATGACCAGCGCCGAAGCCCAGGGCGTGTTCGCCGGGGTCAACCAGGAGTACCCGGCCAACCCGCAGGTCAAGCCGTCCGCCGAGGTGGCCGCCTGGGGCGAGTTCAAGGCCGACAGCATCCCGGTGGAAGTGGCCGGCAAGCGCCAGGCCGAGGCGATCCGCCTGATGGATCGCGCCGGCTGGAACTGATTCCCGTCCGCCTTTGGTTATACTCGACGCCCCGGCCGCCCAGCCGGGGCGTTTTCGTTTGGGGATGGCGCATGGCTGTGCATGAGACTTGCATGATCCGGCCCGCCCGATCCCGTGTCCTGTCTGCCAAGGAGTCTGCGTGGCCCATTCCGCCCAACGCCGCTGGTATCCGCCCGCCGCGGCCATCGCCGCCCTGGTCCTGCTGCCGCTCAGCGTCCTGCTGCTGAGCTGGGGCGAAGTGGACGGCGAGATCTGGAGTCACCTGTGGGACACCCAGATGCCGCGCCTGCTCGGCAACACCCTGAGCCTGGTGCTCGGCGTCGGCGTCGGCGTGACCCTGCTCGGCGTCAGCCTGGCCTGGCTCACCGCGCTGTGCGAGTTCCCCGGCCGCAAGTGGCTGGACTGGGCGCTGATGCTGCCCTTCGCCATTCCCGCCTACGTGCTGGCGTTCGTCTTCGTCGGCCTGCTCGACTTCGCCGGGCCGGTGCAGAGCCTGCTGCGCGAGTGGTTCGGCAGCGGCCTGCGCCTGCCCCGGGTGCGCTCCACCGGCGGGGTGATCCTGGTGCTGGTGCTGGTGTTCTATCCCTACGTCTACCTGCTGGCGCGCAACGCCTTCCTCGCCCAGGGCAAGGGCCTGATGGAGGCGGCGCGGGTGCTCGGCCTGTCGCCCTGGCAGGCGTTCTGGCGGGTGGCGCTGCCGGTGGCGCGCCCGGCGATCGGCGCCGGCCTGGCGCTGGCGCTGATGGAGACCCTGGCCGACTTCGGCGCGGTGTCGGTGTTCAACTTCGACACCTTCACCACCGCCATCTACAAGACCTGGTACGGCTTCTACAGCCTGTCCGGCGCCACCCAGCTGGCCAGCCTGCTGCTGCTGGCGGTGATGGTCCTGCTGTGGGGCGAGCGCCGCGCCCGCGGCGCCAGCCGGCCCGGCAACGAGCGTGCGCGCAGCGCGGCGCTCTACCACCTGCGCGGCGCCCGCGCCTTCGCCGCCAGCGCCTGGTGCGGCCTGGTGTTCGCCTGCGCCTTCGTCGTCCCCGTGCTGCAGTTGCTGGCCTGGTTCTGGCAGCGCGGGCGCTTCGACCTCGACGAGCGCTACGTCGGCCTGATCCTGCACACCCTCTACCTCGGCGCGCTGGCCGCGGCGATCACCGTGGCCCTGGCCCTGCTGCTGGCCTTCGCCCGCCGCCTGGCGCCGACCCGGCGCATGCAGGCGCTGGTCGGCCTGGCCAACCTCGGCTACGCGCTGCCCGGCTCGGTGCTGGCGGTGTCGATCATGCTGGCCTTCAGCTGGCTGGACCGCCACCTGGTCATCCCGCTGTCCGGCGCCCTCGGCGGCGCCGGCAAGCCGCTGCTGCTGGGCAGCCTGGCGGCGCTGCTGCTGGCCTACCTGATCCGCTTCATGGCGGTGGCCTACGGCCCGCTGGAGGGCAGCCTGGCGCGCATCCGCCCGTCGCTGCCGGAGGCCTCGCGCAGCCTGGGGGTCGGCGGCGTGCGCCTGTTCGGCCGGGTCTACCTGCCGCTCCTGGTGCCCGGCGTACTCAGCGCGGCGCTGCTGGTGTTCGTCGACGTGCTCAAGGAGATGCCGGCGACCCTGCTGATGCGTCCGTTCGGCTGGGACACCCTGGCGGTGCGGGTATTCGAGATGACCAGCGAGGGCGAGTGGGCGCGCGCCGCGCTGCCGGCGCTGACCCTGGTGCTGGTCGGCCTGCTGCCGGTGATCGGCCTGATCCGCCGCTCGGCGCGCCGCTACGGCTGAGCGCGCCGGCCGGCGGGCTGACCGGGCGCATGTCCGCTGGCGGATTTGCGGCTACAATGCCCGCCATTCGAGGCCCGGAAGAGGTTCCCATGGGACAGCGTACACCCCTCCATGATCTGCACGTGGCGCTGGGCGCCAAGATGGTCGACTTCGGCGGCTGGGACATGCCGCTGCACTACGGTTCGCAAGTCGAGGAGCACCATCAGGTGCGCAGCGACTGCGGGGTCTTCGACGTCTCGCACATGACCGTGGTGGACGTCGCCGGGCCCCAGGCCGGGGAGTACCTGCGCCGCCTGCTGGCCAACGACGTGGCGCGCCTCGATGCGGTCGGCAAGGGGCTGTACAGCCTGATGCTCAACCCCGAGGGCGGGGTGATCGACGACCTGATCGTCTACCGCAGCGCGGGCGGCTACCGCCTGGTGGTCAACGCCGCCACCCGCGCCAAGGACCTCGCCTGGCTGCAGGCGCAGGCCGAGGGCTTCGCCGTCGAGATCCGCGAGCGCGACGACCTGGCCATGCTCGCCGTACAGGGCCCGCACGCCCTGGAGCGCTGCGCCGCGCTGGTCACCCCGCCGCGCGCCGCGCTGATCCGCGCCCTCAAGCCGTTCCACGGCCAGGCCGAGGGCGACTGGTTCATCGCCCGCACCGGCTACACCGGCGAGGACGGCCTGGAGATCATGCTGCCGGCCGCCGAGGCGCCGGGCTTCCTCAACGACCTGGTCGGCGCCGGCATCACCCCGGCCGGTCTCGGCGCGCGCGACACCCTGCGCCTCGAGGCCGGCCTCAACCTGTACGGCCAGGACATGGACGAGACGGTGACGCCGATGGCCGCCAACCTCGCCTGGACCATCGCCTGGCAGCCGGCCGAGCGCGACTTCATCGGCCGCGCCGCCCTGCAGGCGCAGCGCGACGGCGGCGGCGCCGAGACCAAACTGGTCGGCCTGGTGCTCGAGGAGCGCGGCGTGCTGCGCGCCCACCAGGTGGTGCGCGTGGCCGGCATCGGCGACGGCGAGATCACCAGCGGCAGCTTCTCGCCGACCCTCGGCAAGGCCATCGCCCTGGCCCGCGTGCCGGCCGGCACCGGCGAGCGCGCCGAGGTGGAGATCCGCGGCAAGTGGTACCCGGTGCGGGTGGTCAAGCCGAGCTTCGTGCGTCACGGCAAGCCGCTGATCTGAGGGCGCGGGACGTAGCCGCGCCGACCGCGTCCCTGTACTGTTGAGCGCACATTCTCCGCGGGTGCCGCCCCGGCGCCGAATCGAACAAGGAATCCAACAATGAGCAACACTCCCGCCGAACTGCGTTATGCCGCCAGCCACGAATGGGCCCGCCTGGAACAGGACGGCAGCGTCACCGTGGGCATCACCGACCACGCCCAGGAAGCCCTCGGCGACGTGGTCTTCGTCGAACTGCCGGAAGTCGGCAAGGCGCTGGCCGCCGGCGAGCAGGCCGGCGTGGTCGAGTCGGTGAAGGCCGCCTCGGACATCTACGCGCCGGTCGCCGGCACCGTGATCGCGGTCAACGAGGCGCTGGCCGACGCGCCGGAAAGCATCAACGGCGACCCCTACGGCGCCTGGTTCTTCAAGCTGCAGCCGGCCAGCGCCAGCGACCTCGACCAGCTGCTCGACGCCGCCGCCTACCAGGCCAGCTGCGACGCCTGATCCCCCTCCCGCCGGTGGCCCGCGCCTGCCGGCGGGGCTGCCGGCTCCGCGCCAAACGCCTGTCCGGCTGCCGGAGCGGCCGGACCCCCGTTCCGGAGTCCGTGCCATGTCCCGCCCCAGCGACCTGCTGCAGCCCGAAGCCTTCCTCCATCGCCATATCGGCCCCGATGCCGCCGAGCAGCGCGCCATGCTCGCCGCCCTCGGGGTCGCCGACCGCGCCGAGCTGATCGGTCAGAGCGTGCCGCCGGCGATCCGCCTGGCCGGCCCGCTGGCGCTGCCGCCGGCGCTCGACGAGCAGGCCGCGCTGGCCCGCCTGCGCAGCCATGCCGAACAGAACGAGCTGTGGACCAGCCTGATCGGCATGGGCTACTACGCCACCCACACGCCGCCGGTGATCCTGCGCAACGTGCTGGAAAATCCCGGCTGGTACACCGCCTACACGCCCTACCAGCCGGAGATCTCCCAAGGCCGCCTGGAGGCGCTGCTCAACTTCCAGCAGCTGACCTGCGACCTGACCGGCCTCGAGCTGGCCAGTGCCTCGCTGCTCGACGAGGCCACCGCCGCCGCCGAGGCCATGGCCATGGCCCGCCGGGTGGCGAAGAGCGCCAGCAACCGCTTCTTCGTCGACGAGAACTGCCATCCGCAGACCCTCTCGGTGCTGCAGACCCGCGCCGCCGGCTTCGGCTTCGAGCTGGTGATCGACAGCCCGGAGCAGCTCGGCCGGCACCAGGTGTTCGGCGCGCTGCTGCAGTACCCCGACAGCCACGGCGAGATCCGCGACCTGCGCCCGCTGATCGCGCAGCTGCACGCCCAGCAGGCGCTGGCCTGCGTGGCCTGCGACCTGCTCGCCCTGGTGCTGCTCACCCCGCCCGGCGAGCTGGGCGCCGACATCGCCCTGGGCAGCGCCCAGCGCTTCGGCGTGCCGATGGGCTACGGCGGCCCGCACGCGGCCTTCTTCGCCTGCCGCGACGAGTTCAAGCGCGCCATGCCGGGACGCATCATCGGCGTGTCCAGGGACGCGCGCGGCAACGTCGCCCTGCGCATGGCGCTGCAGACCCGCGAGCAGCACATCCGCCGCGAGAAGGCCAACTCCAACATCTGCACCGCGCAGGCGCTGCTGGCCAACATGGCCGGCTTCTACGCCGTCTATCACGGGCCGCATGGCCTCAAGCGCATCGCCGGGCGGGTGCAGCGGCTCACCGCGATCCTCGCCGCGGCACTCGAGCAGGGCGGCATCGCCCGCCGCAACCGGCAGTTCTTCGACACCCTGACCCTCGAAGTCGGCGGCGCCCAGCAGGCGATCCTCGAGAGCGCCGCTGCGGCGCGGATCAACCTGCGCATCCTCGGCCGCGGCCAGCTCGGCCTCAGCCTCGACGAGACCTGCAGCCTGGACACCGTCGAGCGGCTGGCGCAGATCTTCCTCGGCGCCGACCATGGCATCGACCTCGCCGCGCTGGCCGACGACCCGGCGCTGCCTGCCGGCATTCCCGCCGATCTGGCGCGCACCTCCGGCTTCCTCGAGCATCCGGTGTTCAACAGCCACCACAGCGAGACCGAGATGCTGCGCTACCTGCGCCAGCTGGAGGGCCGCGACCTGGCGCTCAACCAGGCGATGATCCCGCTCGGTTCCTGCACCATGAAGCTCAACGCCACCAGCGAGATGCTGCCGGTCAGCTGGCCCGAGTTCGCCAGCCTGCACCCCTTCGTGCCGCGCGAGCAGGCGCGCGGCTACCAGCGGATGATCGGCGAGCTGGAAGGCTGGCTGTGCGCGATCACCGGCTTCGACGCCATCAGCATGCAGCCCAACTCCGGCGCGCAGGGCGAGTACGCCGGCCTCTTGGCGATCCAGCACTACCACGCCAGCCGCGGCGAGACGCAGCGCGACATCTGCCTGATTCCCGCCTCGGCGCACGGCACCAACCCGGCCACCGCCAGCATGGCCGGCCTGCGGGTGGTGGTGGTGGCCTGCGACAGGACCGGCAACGTCGACCTCGCCGACCTCGAGGCCAAGGCCGCGGCGGCCGGCGAGCGGCTGTCCTGCCTGATGATCACCTACCCCTCCACCCACGGCGTGTTCGAGGAGGGCATCCGCGAGATCTGCGCACGGGTGCACGCCCACGGCGGCCAGGTGTACATGGACGGCGCCAACCTCAACGCCCAGGTCGGCCTCAGCCGGCCGGCCGACATCGGCGCCGACGTGGCGCACATGAACCTGCACAAGACCTTCTGCATCCCCCACGGCGGCGGCGGCCCGGGCATGGGCCCGATCGGCGTCAAGGCGCACCTGGCGCCGTTCCTCGCCAACCACCCGGTGGTGGAGCTGGACGGCCCGCTGCCCGGCAACGGCGCGGTCAGCGCCGCGCCCTGGGGCAGCGCCAGCATCCTGCCGATCAGCTGGATGTACATCGCCCTGATGGGCCCGCAGCTGCAGGAGGCCACCGAGGTGGCGATCCTCAACGCCAACTACCTGGCGACGCGCCTCGCCGAGGCCTACCCGGTGCTCTACAGCGGCCGCAACGGCCGGGTGGCCCACGAGTGCATCATCGACCTGCGCCCGCTCAAGGCGTCCAGCGGGATCAGCGAGGAGGACATCGCCAAGCGCCTGATGGACTACGGCTTCCATGCGCCGACCATGTCTTTCCCGGTGCCCGGCACGTTGATGATCGAGCCCACCGAGAGCGAGTCGAAGGCCGAGCTGGACCGCTTCGTCGAGGCCATGCTGGGCATCCGCGCCGAGATCGCGAAGGTCGAGTCCGGCGAGTGGCCGGCGGACGACAACCCGCTCAAGCGCGCACCGCACACCCTGGCCGACGTCACCGGCGTCTGGGAGCGGCCCTACAGCATCGCCGAGGCGGTGACCCCCAGCGCACACACCCGGGCGTGCAAGTACTGGCCGGCGGTCAACCGGGTCGACAACGTCTACGGCGACCGCCACCTGTTCTGCGCCTGCGTGCCGGTGGACGCCGGCCGCGAGTGAGCGGGGCATGAACGCCGAGGCCGCCCGCGGGCGGCCTCGGCGTCTGTGACAGGGGCGTCAGCGCGGGCTGCCGTCCTGGGCGCTGGCGAGGATGGCGCCGGCCAGCTCCTCGTCGCTGGCCTCGAGGCCCGGATGGTCGCGGCGGATCTGCTGCAGCGCGGCCTCCAGGTAGGCGCCGCGGATCGCGCCGCCGCTGGCGACGAAGCTGGAGGCGTCGTCCGCGGCGGCGAGCACCAGCTTGTCGTCCTTGAAGGTGGAGTACAGTGAGGCGGAAGTCCCCGCCGAGGTGGCGATCTCGCCCCAGCCGATATCCCCGCCGTGCCCGTCATGGTCGGCGAGGGCACCGGCGGCGGGCAGCAGGACAAGGGCAGTGGCAAGCAGGGTACGGCGCATGATGGGCTCCTCTGAAACACCGGGGCGGTGTGCCCGTCAGAGGGGAAGGGTGGTGCGGAGTTCCCCGCGGCAGGTGCCGTCCATCGGCTGCGGAGCGGGGTGGCGGGGGATGAGAAAAGCTCCACCCCGAAAACGGCAAGGGGCCAGGCTGATCGCCTGACCCCTTGATTTGTATGGTGGGCCCAGCAGGACTTGAACCTGCGACCAAGCGATTATGAGTCGCCTGCTCTGACCAACTGAGCTATAGGCCCACGGGAGAACCTCGAGGGTTGCTTCCATGCGCGAGGACGGTGGGCGTCGCGTCTGGAGGTGCCGGTGGCCGCGTGGGCGACCGGCGAAGCGCGGCGATTATAGCGGTGGCCGCGCATCCGCGCCAAGCCTGGCGCGCGGGCAGGAAAAAGCCCCGGTCCTTGCGGTGCCGGGGCTTGTCCGTGGGCGGCGCCTTACTCGTCGAGGAACGAGCGCAGGTGCTCGCTGCGGGTCGGGTGGCGCAGCTTGCGCAGGGCCTTGGCCTCGATCTGGCGGATGCGCTCGCGGGTGACGTCGAACTGCTTGCCGACTTCCTCGAGGGTGTGGTCGGTGTTCATGTCGATGCCGAAGCGCATGCGCAGCACCTTGGCCTCGCGGGCGGTGAGGCCGGCGAGCACCTCGCGGGTGGCTTCCTTGAGGCTTTCCACGGTCGCCACGTCGATCGGCGACTGCATGGTGGAGTCCTCGATGAAGTCGCCCAGGTGCGAGTCCTCGTCGTCGCCGATCGGCGTCTCCATGGAGATCGGCTCCTTGGCGATCTTCAGCACCTTGCGGATCTTGTCCTCGGGCATCTCCATGCGCTCACCCAGCTCCTCCGGAGTCGGCTCGCGGCCCATCTCCTGGAGCATCTGCCGGGAGATCCGGTTGAGCTTGTTGATGGTCTCGATCATGTGCACCGGGATGCGGATGGTGCGCGCCTGGTCGGCGATCGAGCGGGTGATCGCCTGGCGGATCCACCAGGTGGCGTAGGTCGAGAACTTGTAGCCGCGGCGGTATTCGAACTTGTCCACCGCCTTCATCAGGCCGATGTTGCCTTCCTGGATCAGGTCGAGGAACTGCAGGCCGCGGTTGGTGTACTTCTTGGCGATGGAGATCACCAGGCGCAGGTTGGCCTCGACCATCTCCTTCTTGGCGCGGCGGGCCTTGGCCTCGCCGAGCGACATCTGCCGGTTGATTTCCTTGATCTCGGCGACGGTCAGCCCGACCTCGTTCTCCAGGTCGACCAGCACCTGCTGGTTGCGCACGATGTCGGCCTGCAGGCGGCCGATGGCCTCGGCGTACTTGGCCTTGCCGGTGGTCAGGCCCTCGCTCCAGGTCAGGTCGACCTCGTTGCCGGGGAACAGCTTGAGGAAGTCGGCGCGCGGCATGCGCGCGTCGCGCACGCACAGCTGCATGATGGCGCGCTCCTGGCCGCGCACGCGCTCGAGGGCGTCGCGGACCATGGCCACCAGGGCGTCGAACTGCTTGGGCACCAGCTTGATCGGCATGAACAGCTCGGCCAGCGTGCCCAGCGCGGCGATCGCCTCGGCGTGGTGACGGCCATGCTTCTGCAGCGCCTTGCGGGTCTTCTCCAGCTGCTCGGACACGGCGCCGAAGCGGCGGGCGGCTTCTTCCGGATCGGGGCCGCCGTCGCCTTCTTCCTCGCTGTCGCCCTTGTCCTCGGCTTCCTCTTCCTCGTCCTCGTCGACGGCCGCGGCCGCCGTCTTGGCGCTGGCGGTGGGCAGTTCGACGTCGCTCTCGGCCGGCAGGGTGCCGTCGTCGGGGTCGATGTAGCCGCTGAGGATGTCGGACAGGCGGCCGCCTTCGCTGGTGACGCGCTGGTATTCGGCGAGGATGCTCTCCACCGAGCCGGGGAACTGGGAGATGGCGCCCATCACCTCGCGGATGCCTTCCTCGATGCGCTTGGCGATCTCGATCTCGCCTTCGCGGGTGAGCAGCTCCACGGTGCCCATCTCGCGCATGTACATGCGCACCGGATCGGTGGTGCGGCCGATGTCGCTTTCCACCGCGGCCAGGGCGGCGGCGGCTTCCTCGGCGGCGGCCTCGTCGGTGTCCGCTTCGGCGAGCAGCAGGGCATCCGCATCCGGGGCTGTCTCGAATACGTTGATCCCCATGTCGTTGATCATGCGGATGATGTCTTCCACCTGTTCCGGATCGGAAATATCCTCCGGCAGGTGGTCGTTGACCTCGGCGTAAGTCAGGTAACCCTGCTCACGACCACGGGCGATCAGCTCTTTGAGGCGGGACTGCTGTTGCGCTTTTACGGACATGTTCACCCTATCCACTGAAGGTCTTGGCGGGCTGAAAAGAAGCCGAGCATTATAGTCGATCCGGGCTGGCTGGCACCAGATGGCCCCGGGCTCACGGGGCTTCGCTTCGGCTGAGAAGCGCGCGCAGGCGGAGCTTTTCCTCCGCGCTGAGTTCGCTGTGCCGCGCTTTGCGCAACAGGCCTTCGAGGCTGCGCTCACGCTGGCGGGCTGCCAAGGTAGTTATAGTGTCGAAAAACTGTTGTTCAAGGTTGTCCTGACTGATCAGCCATTCCTTTTCCGCTAGACCGCGGAGCAGGCGCCCTTGTTCCGTGCCGTGCCAGCGGGCGATCAGTTGCAGCGAGTTCTGCTGCGGCTGTTTCTGCAGCGATTCCAGCAGGGCCACCAGCAGCTGGGTCCAGGTGTCGTCCTCGGCGGCGAAGTGGCCGGCGTCCTCGACCTTCTGCGCCAGCTGCGGATGGTGCAGCAGGGCGCGCAGGGCGCTGAGGGTCGGCGACTCGACGCCGGCGCCGCCGCGGGGCGGCATGACCGCCGGCGGCTCGCGGCGCGCCTCACCCTTGCGGCCCTTCCAGTCGTTCTTCTGCCAGGGCTTGCGCTCCTGGCTGGCGGGGCGCTCGGGGTGGCCGGTCGCTGCGGCATACTCGATGCCGTCCGCATAGGCATAGGACGTCGGGAAGTCGGTCGGCGGCACCTCGCCGCCCGGGGCAGGCGACGACTGGGTGAGCGCCTCGCCGGTCAGGCCGGTGATCGCGCCGAGGCGCTGGCGCATCAGGGCGCGCAGGTTGGCGCCGGGGATCTTCTCCAGCAGCGGTGCGGCCAGGGTGGCCAGGTGCGCCTTGCCCTCGAGGGTGCTCGGGTCGGCTTCCTCGGCGAGATGGCGGAAGAAGTACTCGGCCAGCGGTTCGGCCTGCTGGCTGATGCGGGCGCGGAAGGCGTCGGCGCCCTCGCTGCGCACCAGGCTGTCAGGGTCCTCGCCCTCGGGGAGGAACAGGAAGCGCACCCGGCGGCCGTCCTGCAGGCTCGGCAGGCAGGATTCCAGCGCCCGCCAGGCGGCGTTGCGTCCGGCGCTGTCGCCGTCGAAGCAGAACAGGATGCTCGGCACGACGCGGAACAGGCGCTTGATGTGCTCCTCGCTGGTCGCCGTGCCGAGGGTCGCCACCGCATTACGCAGGCCCTGCTGGGCGAGGGCGATGACGTCCATGTAGCCCTCGACCACCAGGATCTCGTCGAGGTCGCGGTTGCTCCTGCGCGCCTCGTACAAGCCGTAGAGTTCCTGACCCTTGTGGAACACCGGGGTTTCCGGCGAGTTGAGGTACTTGGGCTTGTCGTCGCCGAGCACCCGGCCGCCGAAGGCGATCACCCGGCCGCGGCTGTCGCGGATCGGGAACATCACCCGGTCGCGGAAGCGGTCGTAGCGGCGGCCCTCGGCGTTCTCGATCAGCAGGCCGGCGTCGATCATCGCCTTCTGCTGCAGGCTGTCGCCGCCCAGGTGCTTCAACAGGTTGTCCCAGCCGGGCGGGGCGAAGCCGAGGCCGAAGTCGCGGGCGATGGTGCCGGACAGGCCGCGGCCCTTGAGGTAGTTCACCGCCGCCTGACGCGCCGGGTGACTCTTCAGCGCCTGGCGGTAGTAGTCGGCGGCGGCGCCGAGCAGCGGGTAGAGCGGCGAGTCCACGCTCTGGCGCGGCTTCTGCCCGGGGCGGCTGTCCTCGCGCGGGACCTCGAGGCCGGCGCGCTTGGCCAGCTCCTCGACCGCCTGGGGGAAGTCCAGGTGGTCGTGGTCCATGATGAAGCCGAGGGCGTTGCCGCCGGCGCCGCAGCCGAAGCAGTAGTAGAACTGCTTGTCCGGGCTGACGGTGAACGAGGGGGTCTTTTCCTGGTGGAACGGGCAGCAGGCGCTGTAGTTCTTGCCGGTCTTCTTCAGCTGCACGCGCGCGCCCACCACCTCGACGATGTCGGTGCGGTTGAGCAGGTCGTCGATGAAGCGCTGGGGGATCAGGCCGGCCATGGGCTGCTCGTGACTGTACGGTTCGAAGCGGCGGAAAACGCAAAAACTCCGAGGCTTGCCGGGCAAGTCGGAGTCGGGGTGCTGCTAAAGCAAACACCCGGCATGAGCCGGGTGTTGTGCGAGACGCTGCTGTCCGAGTGGTAACTCAGTACAGACGCTCGCGGCGACGCTGCTCGCGCTGCACTTTCTTGGCGTGGCGCTTCACGGCAGCCGCGGCCTTGCGCTTGCGCTCGGCGGTGGGCTTTTCGTAGAACTCGCGGCTACGCACTTCAGCCAGAACACCGGCTTTTTCGCAGGAGCGCTTGAAACGACGCAGGGCTACGTCGAAGGGTTCGTTCTCTTTAACTTTGACGGCGGGCATCCAGGTCGTACCTTCACTGATTACCGAGTATGAATGGTGCAATCCTGCAAAAGGCTCGGGAGGCACCGGTTTTCAAGGGCTGCGGATATTAACCCCTTGACAGCCGCACTGCCAAGCCCCCAGACGGGAAAAGCCGCCCGCCGGTGGTCCGCCACCCTCGCCCGATGCTTGGTGTCGCAGGCTCCGGGCGCTTATCATGCGCGGTTTAGCGAACGATCACGGGTTGCCCGATGCGAGTCCTTGGCCTGGAAACTTCCTGCGACGAAACCGGCGTGGCGCTGTACGACAGCGAGCGCGGCCTGCTGGGCGATGCGCTGTTCAGCCAGATCGACCTGCACCGCGTCTACGGCGGCGTGGTGCCCGAGCTGGCCTCGCGCGACCACGTCAAGCGCATGCTGCCGCTGATCCGCCAGGTGCTGGCCGAGTCGGGCTGCGGTTTTGCCGACATCGATGCGGTGGCCTATACCGCAGGGCCAGGCCTGGTCGGTGCGCTGCTGGTCGGCGCCTCCTGCGCCCAGGCGCTGGCGCTGGCCTGGGGCGTGCCGGCGGTCGGCGTGCACCACATGGAAGGCCATCTGCTGGCGCCGATGCTGGAGGAGACGCCGCCGGAGTTCCCGTTCGTCGCCCTGCTGGTGTCCGGCGGGCATACCCAGCTGGTGCGGGTCGACGGCATCGGCCGCTACCAGCTGCTCGGCGAGTCGCTGGACGATGCCGCCGGCGAGGCCTTCGACAAGACCGCCAAGCTGATCGGCCTCGGCTATCCGGGTGGTCCGGAGATCGCCCGGCTGGCCGAGCAGGGCACGCCGGGGCGCTTCGTGTTCCCGCGGCCGATGACCGACCGGCCGGGCCTGGAGTTCAGCTTCAGCGGCCTGAAGACCTTCGCCCTCAACACCTGGCGGCAGTGCGAGCGCGAGGGCGGCGACCTCGAGCAGGCGCGCGCCGACATCGCCCTGGCCTTCCAGCAGGCGGTGGTGGAGACGCTGACCATCAAGTGCCGCCGTGCGCTCAAGCAGACCGGCCTGAAGCGCCTGGTGATCGCCGGCGGGGTGAGCGCCAACCAGGCGCTGCGCCAGGCGCTGGAGAAGATGCTCGGCGAGCTGCGCGGCCAGGTGTTCTATGCGCGGCCGCGCTTCTGCACCGACAACGGGGCGATGATCGCCTACGCCGGCTGCCAGCGTCTGCTCGCCGGCCAGCACGACGGCCCGGCGATCGGCGTGCAGCCGCGCTGGTCGATGGAGACGCTGCCGGCGGTCTAGAAATGCCGTTCGCGGCCGGCGGAGAGATCGCGCAGGTTGCCGCGGTGGCGCCAGACGATCAGGCCGGCGAGCAGGCCGAGCGGCAGCAGCAGGACCGGTTGCTGCCAGGCCAGCAGCGGCAGGCAGAGGCCGGTGGCGAGCAGCGCGGCCAGCGAGCTGGTGCGGGTCAGGGTGAAGAGCAGCAGCCAGACGGCCAGCGCCAGCAGGGCGGTCGGCCAGTGCAGGCCGAGCAGCAGGCCGGCGGCGGTGGCGACGCCCTTGCCGCCGCGGAACTGGAAGTACAGCGGATAGAGGTGGCCGAGCACCGCGGCCAGGCCGATCCAGGCCTGCTGCACCGGCGGCAGTTCGAGGAGGCGGGCCAGCAGCACCGGCAGCAGGCCCTTGAGCAGGTCGCCGAGCAGGGTCAGGGCCGCGGCGCGGCGCCCGCCCAGGCGCAGCATGTTGGTGGCGCCGGGGTTGCCCGAGCCGCCCAGGCGCGGATCGGCGGTGCCGAGCCGGCGGCTGAGCAGCACGGCGAACGACACCGAGCCGAGCAGGTAGGCAACAATGGCCAGAAGCCAGGGCATGATCGGTTCCGCTGCGGTGGAGCCCCGATTCTAACGAGGCGGCGCGACCTTGTCGTGACGCGAAAGAGGATAGCGTGGACATAGTCTTCATCGACGGCCTGGAGGTCGACACCGTCATCGGCGTGTACGACTGGGAGCGCGGCATTCGCCAGTGTCTGATCCTGGACCTGCAGCTGGGCTGGGACATCCGCCCGGCGGCGGCCGGCGACGACCTGGCCGCAGCGCTCGACTACGCGGCGGTCAGTGCTCGGGTACAGGCCTTCGCGGCCGAGAGCACCTTCCAGCTGGTGGAAACCATCGCCGAGCGCCTGGCCACGCTGCTGATGGCCGAGTTCGGCATCCGCTGGCTGCGCCTGCGCATCGCCAAGCCCGGCGCGGTGCCGGCGGCGCGCGGCGGCGTCGGCGTGGAGATCGAGCGCGGATGCCGCTGACCACGGTGTTTCTCGGCCTGGGCAGCAATGTCCGCCGCCATGCGCATCTGACCGCCGGCCTCGACGCACTGGCGGCCTTTCTCGTCGACATGCGCTGTTCGCCGGTGTTCGAGAGCGAGGCGGTGGGCATCCGCAGCGGCCCGTTCTACAACCTCGCGGTGACGGCGCGGACCGAGCTGCCGCTGGCCGAGCTGGATCGCCGGCTCAAGGCCATCGAGGCGGACAACGGCCGCTATGCGCCCGACCGCAAGGGCCTGCCGCTGGACATCGACGTGCTGCTCTACGACGACCTGGTGGGCGACTTCGACGGCCTGCAGCTGCCGCGCGCGGAGATCCTGCGCAACGCCTTCGTGCTCTGGCCGCTGGCCCTGCTCGCCCCCGAGGCGCGCCATCCGGCCGAGGGGCGCAGTTTCGCCGCCCTCTGGCAGGCGATGCGCAGCGAGCAGCGCCTGTGGCCGGTGCCCTTCGTCTGGCGCGGCACGGAGCTGACGCCGGAAGAGCTGCGCAGCAGCTTTCCGCCTCCGGCACCCTAGGGTGCGCCATGCGCGCCAGCCACACCCTGCAGTCCAAGGTGCGCGCGGCGCACCCTACGGCGCGTTGGCGCGCTGCGCCTCGCGGAACGCCTTGAGCGCCGCCAGGCGCGCGCGCTTGAGCGCCTCGCCCAGTTCCGCGCCCTTGAAGCCCTGCTCCAGCAGCGGCTGCACCGCCACGCCGCGCGCCACCCTGGCGGCGGCGCGCAGGTAGTCGGCCTGCGGGTAGGGCTGGCGCTCGAGGCCGAGGCGGCCGCGGGCGTCCATCTCGCAGGCGGCGACGAACGCCTCGAAGCGCTCCGGGCGGCGGTACAGGTCGAAGTGCTGGAACAGCTCGGCCAGGGTCTGCGCGCGCAGCTCCAGGGCGCGATGGCCGTGGGTGTGGTATTCGCCGACCAGCAGGGCCAGCTCGGCGCAGTCGCGCGGCGCCTTGCAGCGTGCGTTGACCGCCTCGATCAGGCGCAGGCCGCGGCTCTCGTGGGCGATGTGGCGCGGCCATTCGGCCGGGTCGGTCAGGCCCTTGCCCAGGTCGTGCAGCAGGCAGGCCCAGCGCACGGGGAGCGGCTGGTCGTGTTCGGCGCACTGGCGCAGGACCATCAGCACGTGCTCGCCGCTGTCGATCTCCGGGTGGTGCTGCGCCGGCTGCGGCACGCCGAACAGCGCCTGCAGCTCGGGCAGCAGCTGCTCGAGGGCGCCGCAGTCGCGCAGCACCTGGATGAACACCTCGGGGCGCGGCTCCATCAGCGCGCGCTCGATCTCCTTCCACACCCGCTCGGCGGTGAGGTCGGCCAGTTCGCCGGAGGCGGCGATCTCGGCCATCAGCGCCAGGGTTTCCTCGGCGACGCGAAAGCCCAGCGGCGCGTAGCGCGCGGCGAAACGGGCGACGCGCAGCACGCGCAGCGGGTCCTCGGCGAAGGCCGGCGAGACGTGGCGCAGCAGGTGCAGGGCGAGGTCGTGCTGGCCGCCGTAGGGGTCGATGACTCGGCCGTCGGCGTCCTCGGCCATGGCGTTGATGGTCAGGTCGCGGCGGATCAGGTCTTCCTCGAGGGTGACCTCGGGGCTGGCGTAGAAGGTGAAGCCGCCGTAGCCGCGCCCGCTCTTGCGCTCGGTGCGCGCCAGGGCGTACTCCTCGCCGCTCTGCGGGTGGAGGAACACCGGGAAATCGGCGCCTACCGGGCGAAATCCCTGGGCGATGAGTTCTTCGGCGTGGGCGCCGACCACCACCCAGTCGGTTTCCGTGACCGGGCGGCCGAGCAGGCGGTCGCGCACGGCGCCGCCCACCTTGTAGATCTGCATGGCGTGTCCTGCAGGCAATGGGAGGGTGGCGCAGAGGATAGCGCGCCGCCGCGCGCAGGGCGACGGCGGTGCTGCAAGGGTTGCGCGCCCGGTCTCAGACCGGGCGGGCGATCAGGTCGAAGTGGCTGCCTTCCGTCTCGCGCTCGCGCTTGGGCGGCATGTGCTGCACGTTCACGCGCTGTTCGCCCTGCATGCTCTCCAGGTGCACGTCGAAGCCCCACAGGCGGTGCAGGTGGCGCAGCACGTCCTCGGTGGAGCTGGCCAGCGGCTTGCGTTCGTGCTGGTAGTGGCGCAGGGTCAGCGAGCGGTCGCCGCGGCGGTCGACGTTCCAGATCTGCACGTTGGGCTCGCGGTTGCCGAGGTTGTACTGCGCCGCCAGGTGATCGCGGATGGTGCGGTAGCCGCTGTCGTCGTGGATGGCGTCGACCAGCAGCTCGTCCTGCTGGTCGTCGTCGAGGATGCTGAACAGGCGGAACTCGCGGATCAGCCGCGGCGAGAGGAACTGCTGGATGAAGCTCTCGTCCTTGAAGTTCTGCATGGCGAACTTGAGGGTGGCCAGCCAGTCGCTGCCGGCGATGTCGGGGAACCAGCGACGGTCCTCCTCGGTCGGCTCCTCGCAGATGCGGCGGATGTCGCGGTACATGGCGAAGCCCAGCGCATAGGGGTTGATGCCGCTGTAGTAGGGGCTGTCGAACGGCGGCTGGTAGACCACGCTGGTGTGGTACTGGAGGAACTCCATCATGAAGCCGTCGGTGACCAGGCCCTCGTCGTAGAGGTCGTTGAGCAGGGTGTAGTGCCAGAAGGTGGCCCAGCCCTCGTTCATCACCTGGGTCTGGCGCTGCGGGTAGAAGTACTGGGCGATCTTGCGCACGATGCGCACCACCTCGCGCTGCCAGGGTTCCAGCAGCGGCGCGTGCTTCTCGATGAAGTAGAGGATGTTCTCCTGCGGCTCGGGCGGGAAGCGCTTGCCGTCGTCGGCGCGCCCCTTGCCGGCGCCCTTGGGGATGGTTCGCCACAGGTCGTTGACCTGGCGCTGCAGCTGCTCCTCGCGGTCCTTCTGGCGGCGCCGCTCCTCCTCGGCGGAGATCGGGTAGGGCCGCTTGTAGCGGTCGACGCCGTAGTTCATCAGGGCGTGGCAGGAGTCGAGCAGGTCCTCGACCGCGTCGATGCCGTGGCGCTCCTCGCACTTGTCGATGTACTGGCGGGCGAACACCAGGTAGTCGATGATCGAGCTGGCGTCGGTCCAGCTGCGGAACAGGTAGTTGCCCTTGAAGAAGCTGTTGTGGCCGTAGCAGGCGTGCGCCACCACCAGCGCCTGCATGCACATGGTGTTCTCTTCCATGAGGTAGGCGATGCACGGATCGGAGTTGATCACGATCTCGTAGGCCAGGCCCATCTGGCCGCGCTTGTAGCCCTTCTCGGTGCTGAGGAAGTGCTTGCCGTAGGACCAGTGGTGGTAGCCGATGGGCATGCCGACCGAGGCGTAGGCGTCCATCATCTGCTCGGCGGTGATCACCTCGATCTGGTTCGGGTAGGTGTCCAGCGCGTAGCGCTCGGCCAGCCGGGCGAGTTCGCGGTCGTAGCTGCGGATCAGCTCGAAGGTCCACTCCGAACCGGTGGACAGGGGCTGGCCTTTCTTGGCTCGAGGGCTCATGCGGCGACCCTCCTCTGGAAGAGTTCGCGGAATACCGGGTAGATGTCGGCGGCGGAAACGATCTGCTGCTGGGCGAAGCTGTCCGGGAAGGCCGCGGCGACCTGCTCGTACTCGTGCCACAGCGCCTGATGTTCGCGCGGGGTGATCTCCACGTAGCTGAAGTACTGCACGAACGGCATGATCTGGCGCAGCAGGATGTCGCGGCACACCGGCGAGTCGTCGTTCCAGTTGTCGCCGTCCGAGGCCTGGGCGGCGTAGATGTTCCATTCGTGGGCCGGGTAGCGCGCGGCCATCACTTCCTGCATCAGCTTGAGCGCGCTGGAGACGATGGTGCCGCCGGTCTCCCGCGAGTAGAAGAACTCCTGCTCGTCGACCTCCTTGGCGCTGGTGTGGTGGCGGATGAACACCACCTCGATCTTGTCGTAGCTGCGCTTGAGGAACAGGTAGAGGAGGATGAAGAAGCGCTTGGCGATGTCCTTGGTGGCCTGGGTCATCGAGCCGGAGACGTCCATCAGGCAGAACATCACCGCCTTGGAGGTCGGGTTGGGCTGCTTGACCAGCAGGTTGTACTTGAGGTCGAAGGTGTCGAGGAACGGCAGGCGCTCGATGCGCGCGCGCAGTCCGGCGATCTTCTCCTCCAGGTCGCGGATGTCGCTGAAGTTGTCCGGCTCCTCGACCTTCAGCCGTTCCAGCTCGGCCTTCAGCTCGCGCAGGTGGTTGCGGCTGGAGCCGGACAGGGCGATGCGCCGGGCGTGGGCCGAGCGCAGGGTGCGCACGATGTTCAGGCGGGCGGGCGTGCCCTCGCTGCTGATGCCGGCGCGCACCGTCTTGAAGCTGTCGATGCCGGTGAGATGCTTCTTCACCAGGTTGGGCAGGGCGAGATCCTCGAACATGAAGTCGAGGAACTCCTCCTGGGTGATCTGGAACACGAAGTCGTCCATGCCCTCGCCGGAGTTGCTGGCCTTGCCCTGGCCGGAACCACCGCCGCCACCGCCGGAGGGCCGCGGGATGCGTTCGCCGGTGGTGAACTCCTTGTTGCCGGGATGGATGATGGTCTGCCGGCCGCCGCGGCCGTGGTGCAGCACCGGTTCGTCGATGTCGCGGGAGGGAATGCTGATCTGCTCGCCGTGTTCCATGTCGGTGATGGAGCGCCGGCTGACGGCTTCCTCCACCGCCTTCTTGATGTGGTCACGGTAACGCCGCAGGAAGCGCTGGCGGTTCACCGTGCTCTTGTTCTTGCCGTTCAGTCGTCGGTCGATGACGTAACTCATGGCGTGCTCCCGTGCGGGGCTGGAGGCCGAGGCGCAGACCACAGCGGCGCCGGGTGGCGCCGCTGCGGACCAGGGCTTGCTCTAGCTTACTACTGCGACTTGCGGACGCGCAGATACCATTCGGCGAGCAGGCGTACCTGTTTCTCGGTGTAGCCGCGCTCGACCATGCGCCGCACGAAGTCGTTGTGCTTCTGCTGCTCGTCCTTGCTGCCCTTGGCGTTGAAGCTGATGACCGGCAGCAGGTCCTCGGTGTTGGAGAACATCTTCTTCTCGATCACCGCGCGCAGTTTCTCGTAGGACAGCCACGAGGGGTTCTTGCCGTTGTTGTTGGCCCGCGCCCGCAGCACGAAGTTGACGATCTCGTTGCGGAAGTCCTTCGGGTTGCTGATGCCGGCCGGTTTCTCGATCTTCTCCAGCTCCTCGTTGAGGGCGCCGCGGTTGAGGATCTCGCCGGTTTCCGGGTCGCGGTACTCCTGGTCCTGGATCCAGAAGTCGGCGTACAGCACGTAGCGGTCGAAGATGTTCTGCCCGTACTCGCTGTAGGACTCGAGGTAGGCGGTCTGGATCTCCTTGCCGATGAACTCCACGTAGCGCGGCGCCAGGTATTCCTTGATGAAGCGCAGGTAACGCTCGCGCGTCTCGGCGGGGAACTGCTCCTGCTCGATCTGCTGTTCCAGCACGTAGAGCAGGTGCACCGGGTTGGCCGCCACCTCGTGCGGGTCGAAGTTGAACACCTTGGACAGGATCTTGAAGGCGAAGCGGGTCGACAGGCCGGTCATGCCCTCGTCGACGCCGGCGCTGTCGCGGTACTCCTGGATCGACTTGGCCTTGGGATCGGTGTCCTTGAGGTTCTCGCCGTCGTAGACGCGCATCTTCGAGTAGATGTTGGAGTTCTCCGGCTCCTTCAGGCGACTCAGCACGGAGAACTGGGCGAGCATCTTCAGGGTGTCCGGCGCGCAGTGCGCCTGAGCCAGCGAGCTGTTGACCAGCAGCTTGTCGTAGATCCTGATCTCGTCGGTGACGCGCAGGCAGTAGGGCACCTTGACGATGTAGATGCGGTCGATGAACGCCTCGTTGTTCTTGTTGTTGCGGAAGCTGTGCCACTCGGCCTCGTTGGAGTGGGCCAGCAGGATGCCGCTGTAGGGGATGGCGCCGAGTCCCTCGGTGCTGTTGTAGTTGCCCTCCTGGGTGGCGGTCAGCAGCGGGTGCAGCACCTTGATCGGCGCCTTGAACATCTCGACGAATTCCATGATGCCCTGGTTGGCGCGGCACAGGGCGCCGGAGTAGCTGTAGGCGTCAGGGTCGTTCTGCGGGAATTCCTCCAGCTTGCGGATGTCGACCTTGCCGACCAGCGCGGAGATGTCCTGGTTGTTCTCGTCGCCCGGTTCGGTCTTGGCGATGGCGATCTGGTTGAGGATCGACGGGTACAGCTTGACCACGCGGAACTTGCTGATGTCGCCGCCGAACTCGTTGAGGCGCTTGGTCGCCCACGGCGACATGATCGAGCTCAGGTAGCGGCGCGGGATGCCGTACTCTTCCTCGAGGATGGCGCCGTCCTCGTCGGGGTTGAACAGGCCGAGCGGCGACTCGAACACCGGCGAGCCCTTGATGGCGTAGAAGGGGATGTGCTCCATCAGGTGCTTGAGCTTCTCGGCCAGGGACGACTTGCCGCCGCCGACCGGGCCGAGCAGGTAGAGGATCTGCTTCTTCTCTTCCAGGCCCTGGGCGGCGTGGCGGAAGTAGGAGACGATCTGGTCGATGCAGTCTTCCATGCCATGGAAGTCGGCGAAGGCCGGGTAGCGGCGGATCACCTTGTTGGAGAAGATCCGCGACAGCCGCGGATCGGTGGAGGTATCCACCAGTTGCGCCTCGCCGATGGCCTTGAGCATGCGCTCGGCGGCGCTGGCGTAGGTCAGGGGATCCTGCTTGCAGAGGTCGAGATACTCCTGCAGGGAGTACTCTTCCTGGCGCGTTGTTTCGTAGCGTTGCTGGAAATGGCTGAAAATGCTCATGACGTCACCTCGCTCGATGCCTGTACGTAAGTGGGCCTCGGGCGGGCACGGGCGGGCTGGCGCGTGGCGCCGGCCTGCTGCTCCCCTCTCTCGACCCCCCAATGGTCGTACGACCTGCCTGGAAGCCGGTGGTCCGGCTTTCCCTTTTGCAAGACTCTTGAACTGAGCATAGACCTGCTTTGGCGCGTGCGCAGCAGGAAAACAAGAGGAGGTGGCGAGTTGTTACAAATGCGCCGGCGGTCAGTCGTGGGGCAGGCGGGCGACTTCGTCGGGGTAGTGGGCGCGCCACAGCTCGAAGCCGCCATCGATGCTGTACACCTCGGCGAAGCCCTGGTGGGCGAGGAAGGCGGCGGCGTTCTGGCTGGAGTTGCCGTGGTAGCAGATCACCAGCAGCGGCGCGTCCATGTCGGCGCCGGCGATGAAGTCGGCCAGCGAGTGGTTGTCCAGGTGGCGTGCACCGGGAACGTGGCCGCTGGCGAAGCTGTGCGGGTCGCGGATGTCGACCACCACCGCGCCCTTGGCGCGCAGGTCGTGGGCGGTGGCGGGATCGATGCGCTTGAATTCGCTCATGGCTGCTCCTTGTGGCAACTGCAGGTATGGCGCTCGCCGCTGTCGACGTCGAGCAGGGTCAGGGCTTCGCCCCACACGCAGCCGGAATCCAGGGCCTCGACGCCGGGCTCGTTGCAGCGTCCCTGCAGGGCGGCCCAGTGGCCGAAGATGATCCGCTCGCCGCGGGTCTTGCGGTTGGGGTGGCTGAACCAGGGGCCGTAGCCGTTCGGCGCGGTGCCCAGGCCCTCCTTGCTCTTCAGGTCGAGGCGGCCGTCGGCGGTGCAGAAGCGCATGCGGGTGAAATAGTTGGTGATCACCCGCAGGCGGGTGATGCCGCGCAGCTTGCCGTCCCACTGGTTCGGCTCGTTGCCGTACATGCCGTCGAGGAACAGCGGCAGGCGGGCGTCGTCGCGCAGTGCCTCCTCCACCTCGGCGGCGCGCTTGCGCGCCTTCTTCAGCGTCCACTGCGGCGGGATGCCGGCGTGCACCAGGGTGATCTGCCGCTCCTCGTCGTAGTGCAGCAGCGGCAGACGGCGCAGCCATTCGAGCAGGTCGTCGCGGTCCGGTGCCTCGAGGATCTCGCGCAGGGTGTCGCCCTTCTTCAGGCGCTCGATGTTGTGCGCCGCCGCCAGCAGGTGCAGGTCGTGGTTGCCCAGCACGCTGACCACCGAATCGCGCATGGCGAACAGGAAACGCAGGGTCTCCAGCGACTGCGGGCCGCGGTTGACCAGGTCGCCGACCAGCCACAGGCGGTCGCGCGCCGGATCGAAGGCGACCCGCTCGAGCAGGCACTGCAGCGGCTGCAGGCAGCCCTGCACGTCGCCGACCGCGTACAGCGCCATCAGTGCAGCGCTCCGGGCACCGCCAGACGGAAGGCGCTGATCGGCGCGTCGAAGGCGTGACCGTCGCCGGCCTGCATGCCGAAGCTGCCGTGCATGCTGCCCACCGGGGTGGCCAGCACGCAGCCGCTGGTGTAGGTGTGGCTTTCGCCCGGTTGCAGCAGCGGCTGTTCGCCGACCACGCCGGGGCCGCGCACTTCCTGCACCTTGGCGTTGCCGTCGGTGATGATCCAGTGGCGGGTCAGCAGCTTGGCGGGCAGGGCGCCGCTGTTGCGGATGGTCACCGTGTAGGCGAAGGCGTAACGCTGCTGGTCGGGCAGCGACTGCTCGGGCAGGTGGCGGGTGGCGACGCTGACGTCGATCTGGTAACGCGGATCCGGTGTGGTCATCGATATGCGGTTTCGGGGCGGCCTGAAGTAAAAGCTTAGCGATTCACTCGGGTTGTGTCTGCAGCGCCAGCTGGTCGGCCAGACGCACGAAGGCGGCGAGGTCCAGCTGCTCCGGGCGCAGGCTGCCGTCGACGCCGGCGGCCTCGATGGCGGCAGCGGGCAGCAGCTGCTTGAGGGTGTTGCGCAGGGTCTTGCGCCGCTGGTTGAAGGCCTCGCGCACCACCCGCTCGAGCAGGCGGTGGTCGCGGGCCGGGTGCGGCAGCACGGCGTGCGGCACCAGGCGGACGATGGCCGAGTCGACCTTGGGCGGCGGGTTGAAGGCGCCGGGGCCGACGTTGAACAGATGCTCCACCCGGCAGTGGTACTGGACCATGATAGACAGCCGCCCCCAGTCGCCGCCGCCAGGCGTGGCGGCCAGGCGCTCGACCACCTCCTTCTGCAGCATGAAGTGCATGTCGCCGATGATCGAGGCGTGCTCGAGCAGGTGGAAGATCAGCGGGGTGGAGATGTTGTAGGGCAGGTTGCCGACCACCCGCAGCTTCTCCTCGCCCTGCACCAGCGCGTTGAAGTCGAACTTCAGCGCGTCGCCGGCGTTGAGGGTGAAGTTGGGATCGATGCCGAAGCGCAGCCTGAGCAGCGGCAGCAGGTCCTGGTCCAGCTCGATCACGTCGAGCTTCGCGCCGCTGCCGAGCAGCCCCTCGGTGAGGGCGCCCTGGCCGGGGCCGATCTCCACCAGATGCTCGCCCGGGCGCGCATGGATGGCGCGCAGGATGCGATGGATCACCCCGGCATCGTGCAGGAAGTTCTGGCCGAAGCGCTTGCGGGCGCGGTGTTGGTACAGCTCGGACATGGGGCGGCTCCAGGCTTCAAGCCGCAAGCTCGAAGCGAATGCGAAAAGAGCCGCAGTTTAACAGCGAACGCGCCGACAGGCTGCAGCGCCCGCTGGCCAGATCGGCCATGTGCGGGGCGGGCCCCTCTCTCGGAGCAGGGAGAGAAGGCCCGCGCGGCGTGTCAGGCCTGGCCGGTGCTCATCTGATACGCCGTTTCCAGCGCCACCTGCAGGCTGCCGGTGTCGATGCGGCCGCTGCCGGCCAGGTCCAGCGCGGTGCCGTGGTCGACCGAGGTGCGCACGATGGGCAGGCCGAGGGTGACGTTGACCGCGGCGCCGAAGCCCTTGTACTTGAGCACCGGCAGGCCCTGGTCGTGGTACATGGCCAGCACCGCGTCGCAGTGCTCGAGGTGTTTCGGGGTGAACAGGGTGTCGGCCGGCAGCGGGCCGACCAGGTCGAGGCCTTCGCCGCGCAGCTGCGCGAGGGTCGGCTCGATCACCTCGATCTCCTCGCGGCCCAGGTGGCCGCCTTCGCCGGCGTGCGGGTTGAGGCCGCAGACCAGGATGCGCGGCCTGGCGATGCCGAACTTGCCGCGCAGGTCGGCGTCGAGGATGCGCGCGACGCGGGCCAGGCGCTCGGCGGTGATGGCGTCGGCCACCGCGCGCAGCGGCAGGTGGGTGGTCACCAGGGCCACGCGCAGGCCGCGGGTGGCGAGCATCATCACCACCTGTTCGGTGTGGGTCAGCTCGGCGAGGAACTCGGTGTGCCCGGAGAAGGGGATGCCGGCCTCGTTGATCACGCCCTTGTGCACCGGCGCGGTGATCATCCCGGCGAAGCTGCCGTCAATGCAGCCGTTGCCGGCGCGCAGCAGGGTCTCCAGCACGTAGGGCGCGTTGCGCGCATCGAGCTGGCCGGCGACCGCCGGCACGGCCAGCGGGGTATCCCACACGTACAGGCTGCCGGCCGGCGCCGGGCTGTCCGGCCAGGCGCCGGGGCCGACCTCGAGCAGCTCGATGTCCAGCCCCAGCTGCGCGGCGCGTGCGGCCAGCAGCGCGCGGCTGGCGACGGCCACCAGCGCGTGCGGCTGGGCC
>NZ_SSTC01000050.1 GCF_004801855.1 Pseudomonas sp. A-1
TTAAAGAGCGTTTCGATCGATTCACTCAGCGCTTCCGCTTCGTCTCAACCGAGGCCGCGCATTCTACAGCAGCCTTTTCAACCTGTCAAGCGTTGATTTCAGAAAAATCGTTCAAAATCAATCACTTACCCTCGACTGGCGAGCAATGCAAGCCAAGCGGGCCGCGAATAATACAGCCATTCTGGCTGTTGTCAACACACGGAAGATCGAAAGTTCGGGCAACACCTGAGTGCAGGCGCGCCCCGATGGATGCAAAACGCCGCCCATGGCCGGGCGGCGTTCGCAGCTGCGATCCTCAGAGCACAGCCCGCCGCCCCTGCCACGGCCGCTCGCGCTCCAGCTGGGCGGCAAGCCTGAACAGCAGGCCCTCCCCGCCCAGCCGCGCGGTGAACATCATGCCGATCGGCAAGCCGCTCTCGCTCCAGCCGGAGGGCACCGACATCGCCGGCTGGCCGCTGACGTTGGCGACCACGGTGAACGCGGCGCTGCCGGTGGCGGCGCCGGCGTAGTCTTCCCAAGGCTGGCTGAGGCGCAGCTTGCCGAGTTCCGGGGTCAGGGTGGCGGTGACCGGCGAGAGGATCACGTCGAAACGCTCGAACAGCTGCTCCATCGCCAGGCTGACCGCCTCGAACGACTGTCGCGCGCGGAACAGCGCTTCGCCGCTGACGCCCTGGGCGCGCTCGAGCACCTTGCGGGTGACCTGTTCGAGGTCGTCCGCGCCGGCGCTACGGCCAAGCAGCTGCTCGCGGTCGCGGATCGCGGTCAGCAGTGCGGTGCCGACGACCGCGCCGTGGGCGCCGAACACCTGCTGCGGCTGCACCGGCTGCGGGATCTGCTCGATCTCGTGGCCGAGCGACAGCAGCAGCTTGACCGTGTCGTCGAGCACCCGGCGGATGTCGGCGTCCAGCGCCAGGCCGGTCAGCGACTGGTCGATCAGCGCCACGCGCAGCTTGCCCGGATCGCGGCCGACCTCGTCAACGAAGGGCCGCTCCAGCGGCGGCAGCCAGTAAGGGCTGCCCGGCTCGTGGCCCTGGCCGACATCGAGCAGCAGCGCCGAATCGCGCACGCTGCGCGACACCACGTGGGCGGCACTGGCGCCGAACCAGCCCTCGAACCTGCCGGGGCCGCTGGGCGTGCGGTAGCGGCTGGGCTTGAGACCGAACAGGCCGCAGTAGGAGGCGGGAGTGCGGATCGAGCCGCCGCCGTCGGTGGCATGGGCTGCCGGGACTATGCCGGCGGCCACCGCCGCCGCCGCGCCGCCCGAGGAACCGCCGGCGCTGTGCGCCAGATTCCAGGGGTTGCGGGTCTGGCCCCACAGCAACGACTCGGTGGTGGTGGTCAGGCCAAATTCGGGCACCGCGGTCTTGCCGAAGGCCACTGCGCCGGCGGCCTCGTAGCGGGCGGCCAGGGTGCTGGTGTACTTGGCTGGCGGGGCGTCCTTGAAGAAGCGCGAGCCGTTGCTGGTCGAGGTGCCGGCCAGGTAGGTATTGAGGTCCTTGAGCAGGAAGGGCACGCCGGCCAGCGCGCCCTCGCGGGACAGACCCTGGCCGCTCCGGGCGGACAGCAGCTGCCGGGCGTAGTCGTCGTGGCGCATCACCACGGCGTTGACCTTGGGATTGACGGCATCGCAGCGCGCCAGGGCGGCGGCCAGCAGCTCCTCGGGGCTGATCGCGCCGCGGCGCACCTGCTCGGCCATGGCCGTGGCGTCCAGCTCGAGATATTCGCGTTGCGACAGCCCGCTGGCGGCGATGCCGAAGCGCGGCAACAGGCTCGCCCCGGCGAGCACCGCGCCGGCCTTGAGAAGCTGCCGGCGCTGCAGCTGCAGGCCTTCGCCAGTTTCGACCTGTAGTTGACCCTGCGGGCCATCCGCCTTTTCCATGATTCTCGCCTCTTATCGTTATGGTTCGCTCGGTTGCCACATACAGCCTGCAGGGGCGAATTCATTCGCCTGACAGGGCCACGTTGGCGAATTAACTCGCCCCTACAGAGCGGTGCGGTCAGTCTTTCATCTGCGGCGCCCAGGCCACGCCATTGATGTGGGCGCCGCCGTCGACGAACAGGGTGTTGCCGGTCAGGTAGCGGGCGTCGTCGCTGGCCAGGAAGGCGGCCACCGGGCCGATGTCGTCGAGCGGATCGCCGACCCGGCCCATCGGGTTGGCGGCGGCGATGGCCGCGGCGTTGTCCGGGCTGGCCGCGGCGAACCGCCGGTAGGCCTCGCTGACTGCGCCCGGGCAGATCACGTTGCAGCAGACGCCCTCCGCTGCCCACTCGCGGGCGGCGCTGCGGGTCAGGGTGCGCAGGGCCTCCTTGGCCGCGTTGTAGTCGGCCGTGTAGAGGTGGGCGTTGACCCCGTTGAGCGAGCACAGGTTGATGATGCGCCCGCCGCCGCGTTTGCGGAACTCCGGCAGGGCCGCCTGCATGGCCCAGAAGGCGGCCATCACCGCCATGTTGAAGGCGCCGAGCAGACGCTCGTCGCCGAGATTTTCCAGCCTGGCGTAGCCCGAGCCGCGCCAGGCGTTGTTGACCAGGATGTCCAGCCGACCGAAGCGCTCGACGGCGGCAGCCACCATGGCCTGCACCTGCTGCTTGTCGGTGACGTCGACCCGCTGGAAAGCGGCGTCGACGCCCCAGGTTTCGCGCAGCCAGGCCGCGGTCTCCTCGCCGGCCTGCTCGTTCACTTCCGCCACCAGCACCCGGGCGCCCTCGCGAGCCAGCGCTCCGGCGATGCCGCGACCGATGCCCATGCCGGCGCCGGTGACGATGGCGACCCTGTCCTGCAGCTTGCCCATCTCCTTCTCCTTCGTGGCGATGCTCGAAAAAAGGGCCGCTCACCCGAAGGGAGCGGCCGAACGGAGCGACTCTGTGACGATGCCGGCCTCAGCGGCCCTGGGCGCGGATGGCGTCAGCCGTGTACATGCTGGGGACGTACTTGCCCTCGTTGAGGATCGGCCCGCGCTTGGACTCGTTGGTCAGGGTGTAGCCGACGTACTGTCCGGAGCTGAGGTCGTGGTAGAAGGACGAGCCCGCCTGCCAGGCGCTCATGTCGGGGTGGTAGTAGTAGTTGATGAACGCAAACTTCCACAGCTCGCCGCGCGAATCGTAGTTGTCCGCCATCACCGCGTTCCAGGTGTCCTCGTCGATGAACAGCACGCGCTTGCTGTACAGGTGGCGGTAGCCTTCCTTGAGGGTCGCCTCCAGCACCCAGACGCGGCGCAGCTCGTGGCGCAGCACATCGGGATTGGGGTGGTTGGGCGTCAGGATGTCGGCGTACTTGACCTCGCCGCTGTTGGCCTTGAATGCGTTGGCCGGCACGTACATCTCGCGCTTGCCGAGCAGCTTCCACTGATAGCGTTCGGGCGACCCGTTGAACAGGCGGTCCTCGTCGATGATCATGGTGCCGTTGGTGCCGATCATCGGCTGGTCGAAGCCATAGCCCGGCAGCTGGCGCACGCGACGGGTGCCCGGGTTGTAGGTCCACGCCTGGCGGTCGCTGGTGACGAAGTTGTACGGCTCATGGGCGATGTTCATGGTGCCCTTCTCGCGCTGGGGCGAGAGGGTGGTGTTCCAGCTCATCGCCTGCATGCCGGTGGCGGTGTCCGGCTCGACCTTCGGGTCGTTGGCCTGCGACATGTTGCGCTGCCAGGTGCGGCCCCAGGCGATCTTGCCGTTGGGCAGCACGCTGGCGATGTCGCGGATGTTGTCCTCGGTGTAGGCGCGCACCGGCAGCTGGTGGTTCCACAGCACCTCCATGGCGCTCTTCGGGATCGGGAACGGCACCTGGCCGAGCCCCTTGACGCCCATGCCGTCGTTCTCCAGCTCGGCAGTCAGGGCGTTCTTCTTCGCCCGCTCGCAGACGTAGTCCGGATAGCGGAAGTCGCGATGGCCGGGGTAGACGTTGATCTTGTAGGTCTCAGGATAACGCTTGAGCAGCGCCTTCTGCCCTTCGCTCAGGCGCTCGGCGTACTGATCCATGTTCTGCGCAGTGATCACCGCCACCGGCTTCTCGTCGGCGTAGGGATCGACCGGCTTCTGGCCGGAGAAGCGCACGTGGTTCCAGCCGGGAACCTCTCCCAGGTACTTGCCGGTGAATGCGGGGATGCTGCCGTCCGCGTTGCCGGCGCGCTCGGCGCCGGTGCAGGTGAGTTCCTTACCGAGCTTGGCGGCTTCCTCGGGGCTTACCTTGGCGTGGGCGCTGGCGATCAGGCCTGCATTGACCGCCAGTGCTATGGCTAGCGCAACACCTTTTCTGTTCATTGTTGTTGGTCTCCGATGGGGTGGTCCGGCTTGGGTGCCGGAGTCCATGTTTCCCAATGGGGGTTCTCCAACTCATCGTCCATCAGGACTACAACGCGCCGCTTCCGGTCGGGATCATGGGCACATCCTTGCGGCGGCGCAGAACGCCAGCGCCCGCACCCGAGCCTTCCGGGGAAGCTCGGGTGCGGGCGCACTCTGGGACGCGTCTTGGAAGGCGGATCTAGCGCAGGAAGCGGCGGACGAAGTCCTCGCGCAGCTCGCGCTTGAGCAGCTTGCCGGAGGCGTTGCGCGGCAGCTCGGCGTGCACGACCTGCAGGTGCTCGGGCACCTTGAAGGCCGCCAGGTGGGCGGCGATGTGCGCGTGCAGCGCCACCTCGTCCACCCCGCAGCCCTCGCGCACCCGCGCCACCAGCGCCACCGCCTCGCCCATGCGCTCGTCCGGCACGGCGAAGGCGGCCGCCTCGATCACCCCGTCCAGGCCGCTGGCGCAGGCCTCGACCTCGGCGGCGGCGACCTTCTCGCCGCCGCGGTTGATCAGGTCTTTGAGCCGGTCGGTGATGCGCAGGAAGCCCTCCTCGTCCAGGCAGCCGACGTCGCCGGTGGCCAGCCAGCCGTCCTGCAGCGCCTCGGCGGTGGCCGCCGGCAAGCCCCAGTAGCAGCTCATCAGGGTCGGCGAACGCAGCCAGATCTGCCCTTCCACGCCCGGCGCCTGCGGTGCATCGGGCGTGTCGCCGATGCGTACCTCGACGATGGGCAGCGGCCAGCCGACACAGGCCGGCTTGTAGACGAACTGGTCGCCGCCGATGGCCGCGCCGACACTGTTGCTCTCGGTCATGCCGTAACCGGCGCCGCCGACGGCGTTCGGCTTGACGCTGGTCAGTTGCGCCAGCAGCCCCGGGTTGGCCGCCGCACCGCCTAACCCTAAGCCGAACAGGCTGGCGGTGGCGTCGCTGGCGAAGCGCGGCGAGGCCAGCAGTTGCTGCATCATCGCCGGCGAGCCACTGAACTGGGTGCAGCGCTCGCGCTCGATCAGGTCGAGGGCGCGTTCGGAGTCCCACTTGTACATCAGCACCAGGCGCCGTCCGCCGCGCAGGGCCAGCAGGAACTGCGCGTGCAGGCCGCTGACATGGAACAGCGGCACGGCCATCAGGTTGGTCGGCGCGAAGCCGCTGTCGATGATTGCCTTGATGCGCTGCGGCGAGCTCATGGCGGCGAAGGCGCCCTGGAATTCCAGGGCGGCCAGCGCCTGGCACACCGCACGATGGGAGGACAGCACGCCCTTGGGCTTGCTGGTGGTGCCGGAGGTGTAGAGGATCAGCAGCGGGTCGTCGGGCTGGAACACCGGTGGCGGCAGGAGTGCAACGTCCTCGGCGAGCAGCGCCTCGTAGTCACACACCCACCGACCCTGCCCCGGCGCGCCGACGGCGATGGCCTGCAGGTCGAGCGGCTCGAGATCGCCCTCGACCAGCGCCAGGCGCGCCGCGTCGCACAGCAGCACGCGCGAGCCGGAATCCTCCAGGCCGTGCAGCAGCTCCTCGCGCTGGCCCCAGCTGTTCAGCGGCACCACGATGGCGCCGCTGGCCACCGCGGCGACGAAGGCCACCAGCCAGGCCGGCTGGTTGCGCATGGCGATGGCCACGCGGTCGCCCTTGCGCACGCCGAAACGCGTGCGCAGTTGGGTAGCCAGGCGGTCGACCTGGGCGAAGAACTCGGCGAAGGTCAGCCGCTGGTCCTCCCAGACCACGAACTCGCGCTCGCCGTGGGCGCGCCCGGCGTTCAGCGCGGTGAGCAGGTCCGGTTGGGCGTTGCGAAAATAGCGCGGGCCGCCGTCGTCAGGCGTCACCACCTCGTAGGGCGAGCCGGGGCCGCTCAGTTGTCGCCAGGCGGTTTGCCAGTTTTCCACAGTCATCTGCCGCTCCCCCTGTTCAGGCCTGCGCGCCGTAGCGCTGGCAGTGATAGTCGCTGTCGCCGAGGCAGGCCTGGGCGACGCGGATGCGCTTGAGGTACAGGCCGACGTCCAGCTCGTCGGTGACGCCGATGCCGCCGTGCATCTGTACCGCCTCGTTGCTCACCTTGTCGGCGGCGACCCCGGCCTTCCACTTGGCCAGGCTGGCCAGGCGGGCGCGCTCGCCAGCATCGAGGCTGGCATCGTCGAGGGCGGCGAGGCCGGCCATCACCGCGCTGCGCGCCAGCGCCAGCTCGACGTACAGACGCGCGGCGCGGTGCTGCAGGGCCTGGAACGAGCCGATCGGCGCGTCGAACTGCACGCGGGTCTTCAGGTAGTCGAGGGTGGTGGCGAACAGCGTCTCGGCGGCGCCGAGCAGTTCGGCGGCCAGGCACACGCGACCGCGATCCAGCGCCGTTTCCAGCGCCGGCAGGCCGTTGTCGAGTTCGCCGACCAGCGCGTCCGCGCCGACCGTCACGCCGTCGAACTGCAGGCGCGCGCAGTTGCGCGAGTCGATCAGCGCCGCCGGGGCGACCGTCAGGCCCGGCGCACCGGCTTCGACCAGCAGCAGCGACAGGCCGTGGGCCTCGCCGCGCTGACCGGCGGTGCGCGCCAGCACCAGGTAGGCATCAGCCTGGACACCGTCGACCACGAACAGCTTGGCGCCGGACAGCCGCCAGCCGGCCTCGCTGCGCTCGGCGCGCAGCTCGGTGGCCAGCGGATCGTGACGACCCGTCTCGTCTATGGCCAGGGCGAGGCGCTTGTCGCCTGCGATCAGCGCCGGCAGCCAGCGTTGCTGCTGCTCAGGCGTACCGGCCAGCTGCAGCAGAGAGCCAGACAGCACCACGCTGGACAGCAGCGGGCTGGCGCTGAGGTTGCGGCCGATCTGCTCGAACAGCGGGCCGAGGCTCTGGCAGCCGAAGTCCAGGCCGCCGAAATCTTCGGGGAACGGGATGGCGCTCCAGCCCAGCGCGACCATCTCGCTCCACAGGGCGGCGTCGAAGCCGAGCGGCGCGCCTTCGTCGCGCAGGCGGCGCTGGGCGGCCACCGGGCTGCGCGCGGCGAGGAATTCGCGCGCGGTGTCGGCCAGCAGCCGTTGTTCTTGGTTGAAAATCAGGCTCATGGCGTGCTCCTCACTTGGCGTCCGGCAGGCCGAGCACACGCTTGGCGATGACGTTGAGTTGAACTTCCGAGGCGCCGCCGGCGATGGTCAGGGCGAAGCCGTTCAGCCAGGCCTTGGTGATCGCCAGCTCTTCGCTGGTGAAGGCGTCGCCTTCCCAGCCGAGGGCGTGGTAGCCGAGGGCGTCGAGGAGAATCTCGAACTTCTCGCGATCCTGCTCGCTGTGCACCAGCTTCATGATCGCCATCAGCCCGGAGATGTCCTGGCCGCTGCGCGCCTCCTCGCCCATGCGCTGCACGGTGAGGCCGTAGGCGTGCTCGTCCATCGCACAGGCCAGCGCGCGGGCGCGCAGGGCCTGGTCGGCCGCGCTGCGCGGTTCGGGCAGGTAGCGCTCGACCAGCGGCAACAGGTGGAAGTGGTTCGGCAGGCTGGTCTCGCCGAACTTGGACATGGCCTTGCGCTCGTGCTGCAGCAGGCTCTTGCCCAGCGTCCAGCCGCCGTTGAGCGGGCCGATCAGCTGGCTCTTCGGCACCTTGACGTTGTCGAAGAACACCTGGCAGAACGCCGACTTGCCGCTGATCAGGTCGATCGGGCTGACGCTGATGCCCGGCGAGCGCATGTCCAGCACGATCAGGCTGATGCCCAGGTGCTTGGGCGCGCTGGCATCGGTGCGCACCAGGGCGTACATCCAGTCGGACTTGTCGCCGTAGGAGGTCCAGATCTTGGTGCCGTTGACCACGAAGTGGTCGCCCTCGTCGCGGGCGCTGGTCTTCAGGCTGGCCAGGTCGGAGCCGGCGTTCGGCTCGGAGAAGCCCTGACACCAGCGGATCTCGCCGCGCGCCATGGGCGTGAGCAGGTCGCGCTTCTGCTGTTCGCTGCCGTATTCGAGCAGCACCGGGCCGAGCATCCATATCCCCAGGTTGATCTGCGGCGGCCGGCACTTGAGCCGGCGCAGCTCGCTTTCCAGCACGGCCACCTGCGCGGGCGACAGCCCGCCGCCGCCGTATTCGGTCGGCCAGTCCGGGCAGAACCAGCCCTTGTCGCGCATGCGCTCGAACCACAGGCGCTGGTCTTCACTGCTGAACTCGACCTGGCTGCCGCCCCACACCAGCTCGCCCTCGGGCGTCGGGGTGCGCTGCGAGGGCGGGCAGTTGGCCTCGAGCCAGGCCCGCGTTTCCTGGCGGAAATCGTCGATTGCGCTCATCTGTTGTTGTCCTTCTGGTTTGCGCCGGGGGCCGTGCCCCCAGCGGCAATGTAGCGGATTTCGCCTCCCACCCTGTAGGGGCGAGTTCATTCGCCTTGCGGGGCATTTTGGCGAATAAATTCGCTCCTACAGTGGATCGGCGCGGCCCGGAAGCCCGCGATGCGAACGCCCGGGCGCCTGCCCTCAGCGCCCGCGCGGCATGCCGAGGCCGAACTGGGCGATCAGCTCGCGCTGGATCTCGTTGGTGCCGCCGCCGAAGGTCAGGGTCACCGAGGCGCGCACCTCGTACTCCAGCTCGCCCTGCAGCAGGGAGGCCGCCGAACCCTCGCGGATCAGGCCGTTGGCACCGACGATCTCCGACAGCTTGCGCAGGATCTCGATGGCCGACTCGGCGCCGTAGACCTTGGTGGTCGAGGCCAGCGCCACGCCCATCTGCCCGCGCTCGAGGTCGGCGGCGATGCGGAAGTTGATCAGGCGCATCGCCTCCAGGCGCGCGTAGCACTCGGCCAGCGCGCTGCGCACCCAGCCGTGGTCGACGGCGCGGCGGCCCTGCTCGTCGGCGCTCCTGGCCCACAGGTAGACGCGGCGGAACAGCCCGGCCACCTTGTCCGCCCAGGAGCCGAGCCCCAGGCGCTCGTGGTTGAGCTGCGCGGTGATCAGCTTCCAGCCGCCGTTCAGCTCGCCCACCAGCATGTCGGCCGGCACCTTGACGTTGTCGTAGTAGGTGGCCGCGGTCGGGTTGCTGCAGGTCGGGATCACCGTGGTCGAGAAGCCCGGCAGCTGGGTGTCGAGGATCAGGATCGACACGCCCTTGTGGCGCGGGCGCTCCGGGTCGGTGCGCGCGGCCAGCCAGATGTAGTCGGCCGCCTCGGCGCCGGAGGTCCACAGCTTGTTGCCGTTGACCACGAAGTGGTCGCCTTCCGGGCGCGCGGTGGTCTTCAGCACCGCCAGGTCACTGCCGGCATCCGGCTCGGAGTAGCCGATGGCGAAGATGATCTCGCCGGCGGCGATGCCGGGCAGGAACTTCTCCTTCTGCAGCGCGGTGCCGTACTCCATCAGCGCCGGACCGACGGTGCTGATGGTGACGAAGGGCAGCGGCGCGCCGGCGATGTTGGCCTCTTCGAAGAAGATCAGCTGCTCGGTGGCCGCGTAGCCCTGGCCGCCGTGCGCCTTCGGCCAGCCGACCGCCAGCCAGCCGTCGCGGCCCATCTGGCGGATGGTCTGGCGGTACAGATCGCCGCCTTCCTTGCCGCGCAGCTCGCTGCGCAGCTCGGGAGTCATCAGGTTCTGGAAGTAGTCCCGCACCTTGAGGCGCAGGGCGTGTTGCTCGGGGGTCAGATCGACGAACATGTCGCGCTCCTTATGCTGCGCCCAGGATCAGGCCGCTGGTCGGCACGCCGGTACCGGCGGTGACCAGCACGTTCTCCGCGCCGGCGACCTGGTTGACCGAGGTGCCGCGCACCTGGCGCACGCCCTCGGCCACGCCGTTCATGCCGTGGATGTAGGCCTCGCCGAGCTGGCCGCCGTGGGTGTTGATCGGCAGGCTGCCGCCGCGGGCGTGCAGGCCGTCACGGATGAAGTCCTTGGCCTCGCCGCGCTTGCAGAAGCCGAACTCCTCCAGCTGCGGCAGCACGAACGGGGTGAAGTGGTCGTAGATCACCGCGGTCTGCAGGTCCTGCGGGCCGAGGCCGGACTGCGCGTACAGCTCGCGGGCGACCACGCCCATCTCCGGCAGGCCGGTGATGTCCTCGCGGTAGAACGAGGTCATGCTCTGCTGGCCCTCGGCGATGCCCTGCGAGGCGCCCTTGATGATCACCGGCTTCTGCCGGAGATCGCGGGCGCGTTCGGCCGAGGTGATGACCATGGCCACCGCGCCGTCGGACTCCTGGCAGCAGTCGAGCAGGTGCAGCGGTTCGCAGATCCAGCGCGAGGCCTGGTGTTCTTCCAGGGTGATCGGCTTGCCGTAGAAGAACGCCGCCGGGTTGGTGGCGGCGAAGTCGCGCACCGCCACGGCCACGCGGCCGAAGTCCTCGCTGGTGGCGCCATAGGTGTGCATGTAGCGCTGGGCGAACATGCCGACCCAGGCGGCCGGGGTGTGGAAACCGTGCGGCATGTACCAGCCGTAGTTGACCGCGTCGAAGATCGGCGCACCGCCGAAGTCGTGCGGCTTGCCGAAGCGGTACCAGGAACGCTCGTTCATCGCCCGGTACACCACCACCACCTTGGCCACGCCGGTGGCCACGGCCATCGCCGCGTGCATCAGCGGCGCGCAGGCGCCGCCGCCACCGTGGGGGATCTGCGAGAAGAACTTGACGTTCTTGCAGCCGAGCAGGCGCGCCACCTCGTACTCCGGCACGTTGTCCATGGTGTAGGAGCTGAAGCCCTCCACCTCGGACGGGTCGATGCCGGCGTCGGCCAGCGCGCCCAGGGTGGCTTCCATGGCCAGGCGCAGCTCGGTGCGCCCGGAGTTCTTGGAGAATTCGGTCGCGCCGAGGCCGACGATGGCCGCGCGTCCGGAAATCGAATTGCTGGTCATATCCTGTCTCCTGCGCCTTACGGCAGCACCAGCGTGGCCGTGCCGGTCACGTGGTTGCCCATGGAATTCTTGCCCTTGAGCGTCACCTGCACGGTGCGGCTGGCGGCGTCCTGAGCGGTCACTTCGCCGCTGAAGGTCATGGTGTCGCCCGGGTAGTTGGGCGCGCCCAGCTTGATCTTCAGGTCGGCGAAGCGCGCGGCGGGGCCGGCCCACTCCTCGACGTAGCGCTGCACCAGGCCGCTGGTGGTGAGGATGTTCATGAACACGTGCGGCGAGCCGAGTTCGCGCGCGGCGTCCTTGTCGTGGTGGCCGGGGAAGTAGTCGCGGGTGGCGATGGCGCCGGCGGTGATCAGCTGCACGGTGATCGGGATCGCCAGCTCCGGCAGCGCCTGGCCGGGGAGCACTTCGTCAAATGCCTTGGTTTTCTTCGAGGTCATATTTCCATCCCAGCTTGTCGTTGTTGGCCAGCCAGTCGCCGAGGCGCTCGAGGGTCGCGGCGCTGCCACCGAGGGTGATGCCCAGGGCGCGGCTCCAGTAGAGGTAGCGGTGGATCGGATAGGTCAGGTCGACGCCGATGCCGCCGTGCACGTGTTGCGCCTTGTGGCCGACCAGGTGGCCGGCCTCGCAGGCGAGATACTTGGTCGCCAGCGCCTCGGAAGTCGCCGGCAGGCCGGCGTCGAGGCGCCAGACCAGCTGCCAGAGCGCCGAGCGCAGCGCTTCGACGGCGATGTGCGCGTCGGCCATGCTCATCTGCACCGCCTGGAAGCTGCCGATGGCGCGGTCGAACTGGCGGCGCTCGTTGACGTATTCCACGGTGCGGCGGATCTGCTCGACGGAGACGCCCAGCTGCAGGGCGGCCAGCGCGGCGATGGCGCGGCTTTCCAGCCAGTCCAGCGCGGCGACCGGCAGCAGCGCCGCGGTCGGCACCACCACGGAGCTGAAGCGCAGGTCGGCGACCGCCTCGCCCTGGGTGAACACCCCGGCGGTCTTGTCGATGCCGGCCACGCGCAGGTCGACCAGCAGCAGGCGCGGCGCGCCGGCCACCTTGGCCAGCAGCAGGGCCTGGCAGACGTTGGCGCCCAGCGGCACGGCGGACGCCGTGCCGTCCAGCTGCCAGCCGCCTTCCACTTCGCTGGCCTCGAGGGCGATGCCCTTGGCGTTGGCCAGACCGTCGAGCGCCAGGGTCAGCAGGCGCTGGCTCTCGGCGGCGGCCTGCACGGTCTCGGCGGCGGCGTCAGGGGCGAATTTCGCCAGGGTGGCGGCGGCCAGCTGGTGGCGCCACAGCGGCACCTGGCCGAGCGCGCGGCCCTGGGCTTCCAGCACCAGCATCAGCTCGGTCATGCCCAGGCCGCTGCCGCCGAAGTCCTCGGGGATGGCCAGGGCGTGCAGGCCGGTTTCCACGCAGCTCTGCCACAGCGCGCCCATGAACGGCTCGCCGGAGCCGTCGAAGGCGCGCAGGCGGTCGTCGGTGCAGTAGTCGGCGAACAGGCTGCCGGCCATCTCGGCGATGGCGCGCTGTTCCTCGTTCAGTTCGAAGTCCATGGTCCTCTCCTCACTGCGCGACCGGCCGGAACAGCGGCAGGATCAGTTCGTCGTCGAAGGTGTGGAACTCGACCTGCACGGCCTGGCCGATGGCCAGCTCGTCGCGCTTGACGCCGACCAGGCCGGCGGTCAGGCGCACGCCCTCCTCCAGCTCGATCAGGCCGATCGGGTTCGGGTAGTCGAACGGCGGCACTTCCGGGTAGTGCATGACCACGAAGGAATAGATCGTGCCCTTGCCGGAGGACTGCACGCTGTCCCAGTCGAAGGAATGGCAGCTGGCGCACACCGGTGCCGGCGGATGGCGCAGGGTGTTGCAGGCGGTGCAGCGCTGGATCAGCAGCTTGCCTTCGGCGCAGCCTTCCCAGAAGAAGCGGGTGTCGTCGCTGATGCCGGGCTTGGGCCGCTTGATCTTCGGGATGGCAGAGGCGCTGTCGCCCTCGGCGGCCGGCTTGACCGGGTTGGCCGGACGGAACTTGAACACGCGGAACAGCAACTGGCCAACCGGCTCGTCGCCTTCGGGCTGCTCGGAGAAGAAGCTCATCACCAGGGTGACGAAGTAGCCGGTGCCCAGCGCGGTAGTCTTCTCATCGCCCACCGCGTCGAGGCGGGTGGTGTAGTAGAGCTTCTCGCCGAGTTTCACGTAGCGGTCGAAGCTCAGGTCGGAGTTGACCGCCACCACCGAGGCGAAGCCGTTGGCCTCCAGCAGCTTGAGCACCTCGTAGGGGTTGGCGTCGGTGGACCCCGGCGCGTAGTTGTTCTGATGCAGGCCTTCCAGGCACCAGGCCTGCAGCATCGCCGGCGGCGCGACGATGCTGCCGTGCTCCGTGGTGGCGGCGTAGTCGGCGTCGAGGTACAGCGGGTTGTCGATGCCCATGACCTCGCACCACTGGCGGATCATCGGCGCGTTGACCGCGTCCCAGGCGTAGACGCGACCGTACTCGCGTCCCACCATGGCCCGCACGGCGGGCATGAATTCTTGTTCAGCCAAGATGTTCTCCTCGGAGTTGAGGGCGGCCCGCCGCACGGCGGACGCGCCGGCTTCGGTCATTGATGGGCGGAATTGGCTGCGGCAAGGAAGGCGGGACTTTCCCCGCCCCCGTGCAGCAGGAGGTTGCAGCCGCTGGCGTAGCCGGCCAGCGGGGAAGCGATGAACAGGCAGGCGTTGCCGATGTCCTCGGGAGTGGCCATGCGTCCGGCCGGGATGGTGCCGGCGACCGCGGCGATGCCCGCCTCGTCGCCGTAGTGCAGGTGCGCCTGCTCGGTGCGCACCAGGCCCGGGCTGACGGTGACCACGCGCACCTTCGGCGCCCACTCCACCGCCAGCGAGGTCACCAGCGCCAGCACGCCGGCCTTGGCCGCGCCGTAGGCGGCGGTGCCCGGCGACGGGCGCAGGGCGCTGATGCTGCCGATGAACACGATCACCCCGCCCTCTTCCTGGCGCTGCATCAGCCGGTTGGCGTGCTGGGCGACGTTGAGCGGGGCGATCAGGTTGAGGCGGATGATGCCCTCGTGGAAGCGCGGCGAGGCCTCGCCGGCCAGCACGTGGGGGCTGCCGCCGGCGTTGTTGACCAGCACGTCGAGGCGCCCGCAGCGCTCCTCGATCACCGCGAACAGGGTGGCCAGCGAGTCGGCGTCGCGCACGTCGGCGGGGAGGAATTCGGCCTGGCGGCCGTCGGCTTGCGGCAGCGCCTCCGGGGCGTTGCGACCGCAGACCAGCACGCGGGCGCCGGCGGCGAGGAAGCTCTGCGCGATGCCCGCGCCGACGCCCTTGGTGCCGCCGGTGACCAGCACCACCTTGCCGGTGAAATCGAGGTTCTGAGTGGCCATTGCATGCTCCTTGATAGCTGCATGGCTTCACTCTAGGGACTGGCCGTCGCCGAACTCGTCGTTCAAACGGACGATGAGTGACGGCCCCGCACCTGCGAACAATCGCCCATCGCTCCCGTCTTGCAGAGAGGTCGCGCATGTCCGCCGACAACCTTGTTCCCGTGCTTCTCGACTTTCCCGCCGAAGGCGTCGCCCGCCTGCGCCTGAACCGCCCGCAGGCCACCAACGCCCTCAGCCTGGAGCTGCAGGCGCTGCTCTCCCGGCACTTCGCCGAACTGGGCGAGGACCCGGCGGTGCGCTGCATCGTGCTCACCGGGGGCGACAAGGTGTTCGCCGCCGGCGGCGACATCACCAGCATGGCCGGGGTCGGCGCCATCGACATCTACCAGCGCCACACCGAGCGGGTCTGGGCGCCGATCCAGCACTGCCCCAAGCCGGTGATCGCCGCGGTGTGCGGCTACGCCTACGGCGGCGGCTGCGAGCTGGCGATGCACGCCGACATCATCATCGCCGGGCGCAGCGCGCGCTTCTGCCAGCCGGAAATCCGCATCGGCATCATGCCCGGCATCGGCGGCACCCAGCGCCTGGTGCGCGCGGTGGGCAAGGCCAAGGCAATGCGCATGGCGCTCACCGGCGCGCCGATCAGCGCCGAGGAAGCCTGGGTCGCCGGGCTGGTCAGCGAGCTGGTCGACGACACCGAGGTGCAGGAACGCGCCCTGGAGATGGCCCGCGACATCGCCGCCATGCCGCCGCTGGCCGCCGAGCAGATCAAGGAAGTGATCCTCGCCGGCATGGACGCCTCGCTGGAGGCGGGCCTGGCCCTGGAACGCAAGGCCAACGCCCTGCTGTTCGCCTCGCGCGATCAGAAGGAAGGCATGCAGGCGTTCATCGACAAGCGCAAGCCGCGCTTCGAGGGGCGTTGAGGGCCTTCCTCAGCAGGCGACCAGCTTGTCCTGCACCGACAGCCGCATCACATAGCCGAGCTTGACCAGCGACGGCCCGACGATGGTCAGCATGTGCGAGCCGACCACCAGGCCGAGGCCGATGGCCTCGTCGAAGCAGTAGGCGCCGAGCACGCCGACGAGCAGGATGACCACGCCGGACACGACCAGATTGTTGGCCAGATGGAAGACTTTGCTGGGGGATTCAAGCACACCGGACATCTCAGGTACCTCCACAACGGGTTTCAGCAGTTGCAGAAGACCAATCAGGAACCGTGCCAGGCGGGCGGGGGCTTGCAGATCAATAACCTAGCGAAGAGCTCGGACATTTGCGGTCGAAACGACACGAAAAACAGCTGTCATAGCGACTACACAAGCGAGTCGGAATGACCCGCACGCCTTGCCGTGGGGTGCGCCCTGCGCACCATCCAGTGCGCCGTTTGTCCGCACGCGGACAAGGTGCGCACGGCGCACCCTACCGGAGTATCTTGCTGAACGCCGCGCACGATTGTCCGGCCAGCTCCCGGAGCTGCCCAGTTGGCCCCTGAGCCGATTAATCCACCTATTCGGCTCACCAGATGAGCCGAATAACCGCCGCAATCGGCTCACGCCCCTCAATCCAACGCCACCACACTGCACAACAACAGCTGCACCAGCGCGGTCTGCCGCTTCACCCCGGTCTTGGCGAACACCGCGCGCAGGTGGCTGCGGGCGGTGTTGCGGCTGATGCCGAGGCGGCTGGCACTTTCCTCGAGAGTCAGGCCTTCGCCGAGCAGCACGGCCAGTGCGGCTTCGGCCGGGGTGAGCTGGTAGAGCTGGCGCAGCAGGGGTTCGGAAGGCTGTGCCGGGCGGCTGCTGTCGCGCAGGATCAGCTCGACGGCCGCGGCGCGGCCGGCTTCGGCGCTGGCGGTGAGCGGGATGCTGCGCACCAGTACGCTGAGGCCGCCGGGCTGGCCGCCGCGATCCAGGGCGATGGCCTCCACCAGGCCGCTGCCGTTGCGGCCGGCGGCGGCCTGCTTGATCAGTCGCCACAGGCGGCGGTCGTCGCGCGGGGCGACGGCTTCGAGCATGCCGTTGTGCAGCTGCAGGCTGTCGCCCTCGGCGAGGATCTCCTCGGCGACCTTGTTGATCCGGCAGATGCCGCCGCTCTCGTCGAGCAGGATCGAGCCGATGCCGATGCGCTCCAGGGTGCCGACGTACAGCCGGCAGGCGCTCTCCACCCGGTCGAGGTGGGCGTACAGGCGCAGCGCGCGCCGCAGATGCGGCAGCAACAGGGCGCACAGAGCCCGCTCCGTCTCGCTGAACGGCCCGCTCTGCGGCGGGCGGCTCAGACGCAGACGGAACTCGCGCTCGCGGCCGTCGTCGCTGCGGATGTCGGCGCCCATCATGTAGCGCACCTGCAGCGGTTCGAGAAAATCGCGGTAGATCACGCTGGCCAGCCACTCGCGCTCGTCGATCAGCTCCTCGAGCATCACCACGGTGTCGCGCGGCAGGTTGACGAACGGATCGACCGTGTACAGCGAGCTGCTGTAGAGGGCATGGATGTGCGGCCGCGCCTCGCCGGCGAACACCACCAGGCCGCGGTCCTCGGCGCTGGGCAGGCGGATGGTCAGCGAGGCGTAGTTGGCGCGGAACTGCCGGCGCAGGGCGTCGAGCAGGGCGTTCCACGGCTTGTCCTCGAGCAGGCCGTCGTAGACCAGGCCGATCAGCCCCTGCAGCTCGGCGTAGCTGGTGCCCGCAGCGAGGCAAGGGGCGCACGCGCCCCCTGCCCCGTCCATCACAGACCGCCCCGGCGGGCCGCCTCCGGTCCGAACATCGCCGGGCGGAAGCCCGCCACGTTCAGCTTGAAGCCCTTGGGCTGCTCGTTGATCAGGTTGAACGCCAGATAGGTGTTCTCCAGCAGGTCGTGGTACAGGCCGACACCGGCCTGCATCGTCTGGGTCTCGTAGGCGTAGAAGAAGTTGAGCATCGAGGTGCGCCACAGCTCGCCGCGGCTGTCGTAGTTGTCGGCGACGATGGGGAACCAGGTGTCCTCGTCGATGTACAGGCGACGCTTGCCGTACAGGTGGCGATAGTCGGTCTTGAGGGTGCCTTCCAGCACCCACACGCGGTGCTTCTCGTAGCGCATGTGGGTCGGGTCGATATGGCCCGGCTTGAGCAGGTCGGCGTACTTCAGCTCCGGCGAGTGGATGCGATAGGCGTTGTAGGGGATGTACAGCTCCTTCTTCTCGACGATCTTCCAGTCGTAGCGCTGGCCGGAACCGTTGAACAGCCGTACCTCATCCACGGTGATCGAGCCGCCGGTGCCGGGGAACGCCATGTCGAAGCCATAGCCGGGGGCCTGGCGCACGCGGCGGGTGCCCGGGTCGTAACGCCAGCTCTGGCGCGGCTCGGTCTTGTCGTTCCAGAACTCCATGCCGGTGTTCACCTCGCCCTTGTCGCGCAGCGGCAGCAGGGTCTCGTTGAGGTAGAAGGACGACTGGCCGCTGGTGTCGCCGATGCGCCCCGGCTCCAGGTGCGGTGCCAGGTTCTTCGAGTGCACGCGGCCCCAGTTGACCTTGCCGTCGCGCAGCACATAGGCGTTGTCCGAGACGTATTCCTCGGTCCACGCGCGCACGGTGAACAGCGAGGCGTTCTTCAGCAGCTCCAGGCCGGTCTTCGGCAGCGGGAATGGCGTGCCGCCGGTCTTGGCCACCACGCCCTCGCCGTCATCGGTCAGGTGCGCGTAGCCGACGTTGGCCTTGGTCGCCTGGCACACGCTGTCGTTGAAGCGGAAGTCGCGGTGCGAGGGATAGACCGGCATGCGGAAGGTCTCCGGATACTGCCGGAACAGCGCCTTCATGCCGTCGGTGAGGTGCTGCTCGTACTCGGCCATGTTCGCCGCGGTGATGGTGAACAGCGGCTTCTCGTCCGCATAGGGATCGAGCGGATGGTTGCCGGTGCCCTGGAAATTCACATGGGGCGGCGCGCCCAGCCACTTGCCGGAATACTCCGGAATGCTGCCGTCGGCGTTGCCGGCGCGCTCGGCGCCCATGCAGGTGAGGGTGCTGCTGTCCAGCTGGGCCGCTTCATCGGTCTTGGCCAGTGCCGGCATGGCGAGCGCGAACAGCGCGCCGCAGGCGAACAGGCTGGCGAGTTGCGTGTGCTTCTTCATGGGTCCCTCCCCTTCTCAATAGGTGTACTTGGCGTTCAGCGACAGGTAGTCGCGATCCGCCAGGGTGCGGCCGTTGGCGATGTCGGCCGAGCCGAGGTAGCCGACGTAGGTCAGGCCGACCTGGAAGTTGCCCAGGTACTTGAAGTCGCCGCCGACGGTGATGCGCTTCTCGTCGCGGCCCAGGCCCGAATAGGCGCTGCCGGAGACGTTCTGGTTCCAGAACACCTTGGTGGTCAGGTCCCAGCCGCTGAACAGGCTCGGGTAGTCGAACATCGCGCCGACGCCGACCAGCGTGCTGCCGCGGGTCTGGCCGTCGTACTCGAAGTCGTCGAAGGTGCCGTTCTGAATGCCGCCGGTCACGACCAGATCCTCGACGCTGTCGATGCGCTGGTGCACCACCTCGCCCATCAGCGTGGTCTGGTGGGCCAGTGCGCTCGGGCCGATCATGTACACGGCGTTGAGGTTGCCCTGGATCAGGTTGCCGCGGGTCGGCGCGCCGTTGGACAGGTAGACCGCGGCGTCCTCGCGGTAGCTGAGATCGCTGCCGATCTGCACCGCATCGCCGAGCTTGGTGCTCAGGCTCAACCCGGTCAGGGCGATGTCGTCGAAGTAGCCGAGCTGGTAGGCAGGCGCGTTGCCCGGCCCGGTACCGCGGCCCACGCGCTTGAGCGAGGAGTACTGGGTGTTGCCGGTGAAATCGAAGAACAGCGCCGGCACCCGGTCGTGGTAGCGGTAGTGGTAGAGGCCGACCTCGGTGTTCTGCGCCAGCTGGTAGCGCAAGCCCAGGCCCCACTGGCCATCGTCATCCGGCTCCACCTCGCCGGCGTAGTTGACCACTGCCCCCCCGGGCAGACGGAAGAACTGCGCGCCCGGTCCGAAGTAGTCGCTGCCGAAGAAGTCGCCCACCGGGTTGATCAGGGTCTCCTCCCACTCGTACTGCCAGAAGCCGACCAGGGTCAGGTCGTCGGTCAGCGAGAAGGATGCCGACAGCTGGCCGACCGGCAGGTAGGCGTCCTTGGCCTCGGTGCCCGGCACGTTGAACTTGGTGGCGTCCACCGGCGCCTGGCCCTGGCTGATGTTCGGCCAGAACAGGCTCTCGCCCCAGGCCACCAGGTGGCGACCGGCCTTCGCCGACAGGTAGCGGTCGTCGAAATTCCAGCTACCGAACACGAAGGCGTCCAGCAGGCGGAACTCGCCGCCGCTGCGCTCGCGGGTCTTCTCGATGAAGTGGTCGTGGGCGCCGAACTTGTTGACGGTGGCCGGCGAGTCGTTGTCGTTGCTGCCGTGGTAGGCCGCATCGTAGAAGTGGCTGGCGCGGACCATGGCGCCGACGTTGTCGTGGCGCAGCAGCGCCTCGCCGAACAGGCTGACGCGGTTGGTGATCAGCGAACCACGGTCGAAGTTGCGCGTGCCGTCGTCGGAGTTGATATCGTTGAGGTACTCGTCGGCGGGCTTCTCGGTCCGCACCGAGGCGGTGTAGTTGACCGTCAGCGACGATTCGAGGGTGGTCGACTCGCCGAGTTCGAGGGTCGGCAGGGCGCTCGCCGCCCCGCTGCTCAATGCCACGGCCACTGCGAGCAACTCGCGCAGGTACGGCGGCTGGCCGGCGCGCCGGCACTCCTTTCTTGCTGCCTTGGGCATACTGCCTCCGGATTATTGTTTTTCTGGCATTGCAGGCCCGCGCTCGGACAAAGCCACCACGCGGGCAGGTCCATGACCCCGCCGCGCGTGAATCCGGCGCGGCGGGGACGGGGCCAGTGTGGGAATGGGCGGGTGGGTGACACATCACCCATTTGAGGGATATCCGGGCGATTGCAGGCGCCAGAGAGGCCTTTGCGCGCCCGGCGCGCGGGAGGGGCAGATCAGTCCGCGATGATGAACAAATTGTCGCTGTCAGGCGCTTGGATCACACGCATGGCCCCCGGGCTCAAGCGCAACTCGCTGGCATCGTCATGCACTCGCGATAGCGCAACTCCTTGCTGCCGATGCTCGTACCAGTATCCGTCGGTACAGAGCAGCAGTTCGGTACCGGTCGCTAGCATCGTCACCCGATGCTCCGGGGCGCAAAAACGTCGGGCATTCAAGGAGCGGGTCAGCAGATGTCTGGACGCGGGATCACTGGCCTGCGGGGTCGAGTGATAGAAGGGCTGTCTGCTCAGGGTGTGCGGGATCGTCAGCCAGTCGATTTGCCCATCGGGCTGACAGACTCCGGCCAGGCAGTCGCCGACATGCAGGACATCCAGCCGACGGCTGTTCAGATCGAGCCGCACGCAGCAATAGCTGGCGATTTCGTGCAGGTAGTGCTGACGCAACTCACGCTGCCGCGCCTGCATCAAGCGAACGAGTGCGGATGCTTCAAGCGGTTCGTCCGCCGCCAAGGCATCGGTGATGATGCTAATCGCCCAGTGCCTCGCAAGCGCCTGCCCCTCGCCACGTTCGGCTCCGTCGACCAGCATGGCCAACAGGCAGTTTCCCTTGCGCCCCACAGCTGCTGCATCGTTGTTGGTGCGCGTCTGAGATCCTTGTTGGCTGGTCCACTCCACGCGCATCAGCCGTGTTCCCCGGCCAGCGCTTCCAAGCGGGCGAAAAGCAGCGCCTCGCGCTCCCGGGAGCCATAGGCCTGACTGGCGACGGCGTACTCGAAATCGGCATCAGCGAGCAAACTGGACAGTTCCCGAGCAATGTAACTGCGCACCTCGGCAGCCGCAGCGCGGATCTCTTCCAGCAGCTCCTCCCTCCCGTCGACCAGGTTGAGAATGTCCTCGATATCCCGGCTGGACAGTGCATCGCCACCACCACGTCCTTTATAGGCCTCCAGCTTGGTGGCGACAAAGTAGACGGGGTGGACCAGATTGATGGTGGTCTCCTTGTCCAAGGCATAGACCGTCGAGGTCGCCATCGCCTCCCGGTACCAGCGGTTGCTGAAACCCAGCACCTGCTCGTCGTCGGGCATGAAGTCGACGCGCAGATCGCCCAGGCGCATGGCGCAGATCGGAAAGTCGTCATCCATCTCCGCGACATCCAGACGGAAACCACGCCGGATCAGTTGCTCCTGCAGAGAGGAGAAGCCTGTGTAGCTCATGACATGCACGATCAGGTCGACATCGTCGGTGCTGCGCACCTGCTCGCGGGTGAAGGCATCGGTCAACAGCAGGCCGGTGGTGCACCCACCGACGAAAGTCATCTGCCGACACAGATCCGGTCCCAGAGCCTTGGCGACCAGCTTGAGCATGTCTCTCTGGGTGTTGAATGTCGTCATCGGATCTCTAGGCGCTCCTTGAGCAGGCTCGTGGCCAGATTGCTCTCGCGCGGCTGGCCAAGGCGGATGGCATCGATCAGCGCCATCAGCGCGTACATCTCCGGATCCCGCTTGGCGGCATAGGTCGCCGTCTTGAACAGCGGCTCGACCTTCAGCCCCTTGGTGTTGCCGTAGGCATCGGGCCAGACCAGCAGGTGCTCGCCGGCACTCAGCAACCTGCCCGCCAGCACCGGAGCAGCGAAGGAAGTGCCGATGCCCCTGGTCAGCTCCCCGGCACGCGCAGGGAACACATATTTCAGACCATGAACGATAAACTCCAGCAGCACCCTGGTATTGGCACGCGGCACGCCCAGCTTGCGATCCTCCCTGGCCAGACCGATGTCCATGCAATGCTTCAGCGAGCGGTTGATCTGCGTCTTGCTGATGCCGGTCTGCAGCTCCAGGGCGCGCGCCGTGTAGAGCGACGGACTTCCGACCGGCAGTGCAGCCAGATCCACCTCGCCCGGATGTTCCGGGGCGTTCTCCTCACTCCAGTCCTGCCAGTCGTGGGGCCAGGCCTTGTCCGAAACTTCTGCACGGGCAGCCATTTCCTGCCGCTGCAGGCAGACCAGTTTCAGCAGCACCCCTATATCTTGACTTTTCATGACCACCACAGAGCCTATGTCCCAGGTCCCGGGACCTGGGACAATGCTCATTGAGAGAAACCAGAAAAGCAAGAACCACCTGTCGAACACATCACGACAACCCAGATGTCAGGGCCAGAGCTCCAACGACGGCCAGAGAGAGCGACCGACCCACTCATCACCCCGCCGGCGCGTTGAACCCCACCCCGAAGTCATGCCCCCACACGCTCACCTCGCTGGCCTCGTAAACGCTGTGCCGCGTCCAGTCGAGGACCAGGCCGCCGAAGCCGTACTCGATGGCGAAGCCCGAGGGGGTGTCCATGTAGAAGGAGGTCATGCGGTCGTTGACGTGCTGGCCGAGGGTGGCCATCAGCTTGACGCCCGCGCGCTGCATGCGGTCGTGGGCGCGGCCGACTTCCACCAGGTTCTCCACCTCCACCATCAGGTGCACGCAGCCGCTGGGCACCGGCGCGCCGAACAGCGCCAGGCTGTGGTGGCGGCCGTTGTTGCAGTGCAGGAAGTAGATGGGGATGGCCGGGGCGTCCGGCGCCGGCTGGAAGCGGTGGATGTCGGACAGGCCGAAGCCCATCACATCGCGCAGGAAGGCCCAGGTTTCATCGAAGTTCGACGCCGGCAGCACGGTGTGGCCCATGCCCAGCTCGCCGGTGACGAAACCCGGCACACCGGCCGGCGAGACGAAGCGGCGAAAGTCCGAGCGCACGCCCCATACCAGCTCGTGCAGGTTGCCGGACGGGTCGCGCAGGCTGGCCAGGCCGTTGACCCGGCGCACCGCGCACAGCTCGGCGCAGCCGCGCTCGAACGGCACCCCGGCGCGCTCCAATTCCACGCAGGCCTGCTCGAAAGCTTCCTCGCCCGCCAGCTCCCAACCGCTGGCCACGTAGCGGTCGGCCGGCCCACCCGAGACGAACAGCCGGAACGGCCGCTCGTCCATCTTGATATAGAGGTCGCCCAGCGGCCCCTCCTCCACCATCATGCCCAGCACCTGCTCGGCCTGTCGGCGCCAGGCGCCCAGGTCGCGGCTCGACGCCACCACGTAGGCCAGTCCACGAATGTCCATCATCGGATTCTCCTCGTCGCGGCGCCGGGCGCGTCGCCACGCCCGGCGCACTGCTCGCAATCAGCCCCTCAGGTGGCGCAGTTCCGGCTTCACGCCGACGTAGTCCATGTCGATCTCGTGCTCGTAGCGGCGGGTCGACTCCTCGGACGCCTCGTTGATCGGCTGGAAGAACTGGTCGTACCACTTGCGCGCGTGGTAGATCGGCCCGTCGCTCTCGCACAGCATCGGGTTGCCGATGCGCACCTTGTTGTCCCAGATGGCCACGTCGGTGCCCAGGGCGACCTGCTGCAGCTCGGTCCACTCGGCGATCAGTTGCTGGTTCTCCGCCTTGCTCAGCCCCGGGATGTTCCTGGTGGCCACGCCGAAGTGCAGGGTGAAGCTGTTGTGGTCGATGGCGGTGTTGCCGACGATGTAGATGGTCTCCATGTAGTGGCCCTTGTACGGCCCCTTGAGCGACACCAGCAGCACGCCCGGCCCGTAGTAGGTGGCGTAGGTGATCACCGCCTCGCCCGCGCTCATGATCCGCGAGCCGGAGATCTGCACCTGGGTGGCCTTGTAGTCCTCGAACAGGTTGGCGAAGAACAGCGACGGCGACTGGTGCGTCTCGTCGAAGTGCCCCATGTCGACGATGTTGTCCACCAGCTCGCGGCTGTTGGCGTTGATCACCCACTCGGCCCAGCGCATCTCGCTGTACTCCGGCGAATACAGCTCCTCCAGACGCGGAATCTCCTGGCCTTCGATCGGCGGGTTGCCGTCCGGGTCGTGCCAGATGAACAGCGCCTCGTTCAGCTCGGCGGTGGCCCAGCGGCCCACCCGCGCCTTCGGCGGCACGCGCTTGCAGTAGGGAATGCTCACCGCCTTGCCTTCGCGGTCGAACTGCCAGCCGTGGAACGGGCAGACCACGTTGTCGTTCTCCAGCCGGCCGTGGCTGAGGTCGCCGCCCATGTGCGGGCACCAGGCGTCGAGCACCTGCAGCGCGCCGTCGGAGGTCTGGAACACCACCAGGCGGTAGCCGAAGGCGTTCACCGTATGCGGCTTGCCGTCCTTGTACTTCTGCGCCGAGCCCAGGCAGTGCCAGCCGCGGGCGTAACGCTCGGGGATCGGGTCAGCGATGATCTTTGCGCGATTCATGGACATGGTCGGGTCTCCTGGGCTCAGAGGAAGCTGTCGGTGGTGGTCTGGTCGGTGAGGGCGATGAAGCCGAAGGCGCGGCCGAACAGGTCGACGTTGTTGGCGATGTGCGCGCGGCCGGTGAACACGTCGAGGAAGATCCGCGTCAGCGGATAGCTGCGGTAGGTGCCGGCAGCGCCGCAGCAGCGCAGCAGCTCGTTGATGTGGTGGGCGCACTCGTTGGCCACCTGGGCGAGCTGGTAGCGCTGGCGCAGCCGCTCGTTGACCGGCGCCGCCTCGCCGCGCTCGGCCCAGGCCATCTGCACCTCGTAGTGGCGCTTGCGGTTCTCCACCATCTGCTCGTGGGCCACCACCGCGCGGGCGTAGGCCAGCTGCGCGTTGGGATCGTCCACCGTGCGCATGCCGACGTTCTTGCTGATGCCCTGCTTGGCGTAGTCCTTGAAGTGCTGGATGGCCGCCGCAAGGCCGCCGAGGCAGGCGTTGGACACCGCCGGGATGAACATCTGGGCGAACGGCACCCGATACAGCGGCGCCGTGTTCAGCTCGCGACCGGGGTTGGCCGCGTCGTCGTGCTGCTGGGTGGCGTGGGTGCGGTGCAGCGGCACGAAGGCATCCTCGACCACGATGTCGTGGCTGCCGGTGCCGCGCAGGCCGATCACGTCCCAGTTGCGCTCGATGCGGTAGTCGCTCTTCGGCACCAGGAAGGTCCGGTAGCTGTTGCCCTTGCCGACGCCGGGCGTGATGTTGCCGCCGAGGAACACCCAGTCGCAGTGCTCGCAGCCGGTGGAGAAGCCCCAGCGCCCGCTGATGCGGTAGCCGCCCTCCACTTCCGTGACCCTGGCCACCGGCATGTAGGTCGAGGCCACCAGCGTCGAGGCATCCTCGCCCCACACCTCCTGCTGCGCCTGTTCGGGGAACAGCGCCAGTTGCCACGGATGCACCGCCACCACGCCGTACATCCAGGCGGTGGACATGCAGCCCTCGGCCAGCGTCTGCTGGATCTCGGCGAACACCTTGGGCCCGAACTCGAAGCCGCCGTGGCGTTTCGGCTGCATGACGCGGAACAGCTGCGCCTCCTGCAGCGCAGCAATCACGTCGTCGGCCACCTTCAGCTCGGCCTCGGCCTGCGCGGCACGCTCAGCCAGCAGCGGCACCAGCGCCCGGGCGCGGGCCACCAACTGCTCGGGGGAAATTCTTGTTGTTTGCTCCATCGACTCACCCATGGTCGTGCGGGAAGAAGTCGCGGGCCGCCAGCGTTTGCGCAGCGGCTCGCCCTGTGTGACACGGGACGGATTCTTTGGCGGGGGCCGGGGGGCGACATCATCCGAATGGAGTAGCCGCGCGGGTAGTGGGGGTTTTGTTGATCTGGAGCAAGGAATGGGGTGGCGGGTGTGAGCGCTGATGGCGCAAGGCTTGGAGATGGCTACTGGCGGGGGGTTACAACTGCTGCTCTCGGTTGTTTTTTATCTGAGCCTCGCGCTAATCTCGACACATAACCTAGGCAAATAGAACCAGGATTCATCTATTCCAATATTGCCCACCTAAAATCAGACTAAATTCACTTCAAACAAATCTGACAGTGACACCACAAAACCAAAATATATTTAAACATTATTTTTACTGAAAACTCATTGAATATCAGCTTTGCTCACACGGAGGATTTATGGCAAACCCAGACAGCTCGCCTTGCATTGAAGACCTGATGGATGCCCTGGAGTACTACGTCCCAACTGGTACTGCCGAAGGAGAGAAGCTAATTCTCGAGGAAGCTTTTGTTCAGACCCATGAGTACGCCGATATCATTGCCCCTCCAATTGGAAGCCCTAGACTTCTAGTGGGAAAGAAGGGCTCTGGAAAAAGTGCAATACTTGACTTTACAATGAGATTCCTCTCGGAAAGCAATATTCCAGGAATACTTATAAAGCCCATGCATATGGACCTGTCCTCCATGGGTGAAAACTCCTCGTCGGGAGAGCTAACCAGAATAGCTTATGAAACCCTATTAAAATCAATATCTAGAGGTGTTGCCACACAACTAACCGGACTCGTAGTCGGCGACAACAAATTAATACTTCAAGACGCACTTGATGCCGGCACAAAAGACGCAGACTTTTTCTCTAAATTTGCCAACCTGTTGAATTCTTTTTCATCACCATTCACCGGCTATGATTTCTCGAAAATATTAAAAAATACCAGCCCTGAAAAATGCAGAAAGCTTGAAAGAGCCGTAAAGAAAAATATTGAAAAATCCGGAAGTGCATTCTACTTGCTAATCGACGACACGGATCAAGTAGCAAACCCTGGAACACCAAATCACCTCAACAGAATCTGGGCCTGCATACTAGCTGCACGAGAGTTAACCCAAAACAACCCAAAAGTCAGATGCGTTATATCCCTCCGAGATGAAATCTGGAGAAGACTTGAAAACGAGGGTAGCGCCCAGCGCGATCAAATCGACCATTTTCAGCCTTTGGTTTACAAACTAAATCCAACTCTAGATCACGTTCAGAGCATTATCGAAAAGCGGCTTATTTTGGCAGCCTGCAAAGCAGGAAGCCACACGGATCGGCCGGACTACTCTCTATTCTTTAAGGGATCTAGACCGAGAATGCCCAATAGCGAAACACTGAGCTCTTGGCCAGACATTATAAAATCCCGATCACGAGAGCGCCCTCGCGATGCCGTTCAGCTAGTAGGAAAAATGGCCAGCCTTGCCCTACAGGGAGAGCCAAAAAAAATAGATGAAAACATACTCTCAACAGTAATGCCAGAATACTCTAAAGAGCGAGCAGGCTTGGTCGCTGGCGAGTATGCAGACGAATGCCCAAAACTGCTTGAAGTTATACGAATGTTCCACAAACTAGACTGTAAGCATGGAGCATTCTTAGCCGATGCGGAGACTGTAAAAACTCATCTAACCAACATGCTTGGGGGATTTTCCGTTGAGATAAACGGCATCGCCATCCGACCCGACAGAGATGATGATGTATTTAAGCTCTGGAACCTACTATTCGAAGCAGGTTTTTTCTACCCGAGAGTCTCAGACAGAAACCAGCCAGATGGATACCGCTTTGTTTATCCTCACGAAGAGCCTGGGCTCGTTGACAAACAGAGATGGAACGACATCCAGAAATCTCTCTGGGAAATCCACCCTGTTTTTCGAGACTATCTGATTGCAGAGCAGCGAAAATACAAATCTCAATTCGGGCTAGCCACTAAGCGAAAGACTCGTAAATAGCGCGCAGGGTAGACAACGGCGCAGCCTTGTCTACCGATGCAAACGGTGGGTAATCGCTTCGCGAGTTACCCACCCTACTGAATTATAAAAGCGGATGAACTGGTGTCGTCTGCTGAAAACCAAAAATCGATAGCCGGCTTACTTGCATCATCAGAACGCATCAAGCTGCGCTCACACTACACCTCCCTTGTCCACCGGATACCGCCAAACCCCACAAGCCACCTCCGCCAACACCTCCCCCCTGGCCAGAATCTCCCGCTCCGCCCAGTCCTCCAACTCATGCAGCTCACGGCTCAGCCCCGGCTGGCTGTACCTGAGCAGCTCTGCCTTCTTCACGTCCCAAGGCGAGCGCGACAGCGACGGGTTGAGGCTGCCGGCGAGCAGGGTCAGGTTGCCCAGGGTGTGCTTGAGGCGGTCGCGCTGTTCGATGAAGGTCTGCCGGCCTTGCGGGCTTTTCTGCACGGTTTTCGGACCGGCCAGTGCTCGTCCCACTTCTGGCCCGCGCTCATCAGGCTGAATCATCGCCTTCTTCTGTGAGGCGTCGGGTAGTCAGTGCCGCGCGTTGTTCGATCAGGGTGGCAATCTGTTCGATCAGTGGCTCTCCCGCAAACATGGGCGTCGCCTGCAAGGTGCGCGCAGCCCCGGGCAGCGCCTGCGCCATGCCAAGGATTCGCTTGCGGGTCTGTGCGCGTGCCAGCCCGGCGGCTTCGGCGAATTGCTCCCAGTGCCGGAGCTGGACCTCGCTGAACTTGTACTTGCTGCCCAGCTTCATCGCCATATTCGGGGTGAGGCTCGGGTAGATGGCGGTCGACAGCACGTCGTAGAGTGGAGCCAGGGTCGGTGCCGCTCTGGATGATGGTGGGGCGAACAGCAGCGAAAAGTTCTTGGCATGCGCATCGTGGTTGCCGACCAGTGCGTTGAACACCACGTAGTCCAACAGACGCAGCACCTGGGGGGCGCTGGGGCGAGTGACGCGCCGCAGCAGATCGAAGCAGGCTTTCAGGTCGGGGCCGCCCTCGTTCTGATACTTCATTTCCGGCACCACGCCGAGCGCCTGGCAGAAATCCTCCTGATGCAGACGTACCAGGTTGCCTTGTGCATCGCGCTGGCGGTCATAGCGTGCGACCAGCAGGAAGCGGCGGTCGCCAGCCTGATGAATCCGCGCTTCGGCAGTTGGCAACTTCATCGCCTGGGCCAGGGCGAGGCAGAAGCCTTCATTGAGCACCGTATTATCGAGGGCGTGGATCGGCGGCTTGAGGATATGCGTGCTGGACTGTCCTCCCAGAGGCAAGCCGATGCGCTGCCCGTCGAACACCACCGGCAGCTTGTCCTGAGCGCCGGCGAGCGACAGGCGCAGGCCGTCCTGACCGGCCAGCATCGGGCGACGGGGCAGCTCGTCGAGGATCGCGGACAGTCGTTGATCGTCCAGCCACGACACCTCGCCCGCGCCGGCGACCTGCGGGACTGCATCCTTCGGCAGCAGCGTGATGGCCCCGGCGCACTCGCCGCCGATGGCATCCAGCAGGGCGAAATCGTTCTGCCTCGATACCTGGAACCGTTGGGCGATCAAGCGCCGCAGATGGCCTTCCGGTAACAGCCCGGCAAAGAAAGGCCGGGTACGAATGTCATCGAAGGGGGCCGCCTGCAGCGGCAGGGAGCACGACAGCGCTACCGCGTCGGGGTTCGCCAGCCAGCTGGGGTGATACGCAAAGCTCAGGCGACCATCCACCAGCGCCAAGGTGCCGACCTGCTCGGCGAACAGCCAGACTTCGAGTTCATGCGCCATGACGAGTGGGCTCTGCTGGAGTCGGAGAACCCGCCAGTCCGTCCAGTCGGACCCGGCCGCCCAGGGCATCGATCACGCGGAGCACCTGCTCCAGCCGCACCGTGGGCTTGCCGGCCTCCAGATCGACCACGAAGCGCACGCCCACCCCGGCGGCCAGGGCCAGATCGGCTTGCGTCAGGCCCAGTTGCTTGCGTGCGGCTCGCAGGGCTGCGCCGAGCGCTTGTGTGGAGTCGATAGGAATCATGCCGTGCTCGATTGTTTTCCCGATCGGGAAATTATTCGATCAAAATCGCGCCAATGCAAGCCAGCATTCCTGATCGGGAAGATCCTGCGCATTCCGGCGCCTGCACGGGCGATTCATTCCCGATCGGGAATGGGATGCGGGGGGATCGCCGCATCGGCCATCGGCACGCACCGCGCAGGACCGATGCCCCTGGTAACGGCCCAGGCCATCCCGCGAGCCGATCTACGCCTCGCGATACGGCGCCGCCTGAACCGCTGGCGGATAGGGCCAGAGCGCACAGGCCACCTCCGCCAGCACCTCTCCCCTGGCCAGAATCTCCCGCTCCGCCCAGTCCTCCACTTCATGCAGCTCGCGGCTCAGGCCCGGCTGGCTGTACTTGAGCAGCTCGGCCTTCTTCACCTCCCACGGCGAGCGCGACAGCGTCGGATTCAGGCTGCCGGCGAGCAGCGTCAAGTTGCCCAGGGTGTGCTTGAGGCGGTCGCGCTGTTCGGTGAAGGCCTGTTTGCCTTGCGGGTTCTTCTGTACGGTTTTCGGCAGCGGCCAGTGCTCATCCCACTTCTGCGGCAGGATGTGTTCGATGGCCAGTGCGGACGGCTGGGCGTCCGCCGCGCTTTCTTGGTTGCCGAGCGCGGCGTCGAGGGCTTCCAGCACGGCGCGCACGCGGTACTGCGGCCACCACTGGTACAGCGGGTGGTCGAGGATCGCCCGCTTGAGTTCGGCGTCGGTGGGGAAGCGTGCGCCCTCGCCTTCGCTGGCCAGCAGGAACTGCTCGACGGCGCGGGCGCTGATGCTGCCCCGGTCCTCCAGATGGCGGATCAGGTCGAGGAACGGGCGGTTGTAGTTCTTGCTGGTCAGCCCGCAGATCATGCGGCGGAACAGGAACGACTCGAGCACATTGAGGATCGCCTCGAACTCGTCCTCCTGCTGCGGGCGCAGTTGCTGGCTGCACAGCAGGAGCAGCGGGTGGATGGTCGAGGTGTCGAGCGCCTCCAGGCGCTTGAGGAAGCGCGCCAGGTGCGAGCCCGGCGCGGGGCTGGCGAACTCGCGGAAGTGCTCGGCGTAGCCGGCGAGCAGCGCCAGGTGTTCGCGGGCGCTGGTGGCTTCGCCGATCAGGCACGAGCGCCAGTCGTCGGTGTACTGCACGTAGTGCTTGTACTCGTCGAACAGGTGCACGAAGCGGACGTCCCGGCGCATGGCCAGGGTCAGGAAGTGGCGGATGAAGATGTCGATGCGCGGCCGGCTGTCGCGGCCCTGGCGGATTTCCTCGCGCCAGAACTCGCCGTCGAACTGGGCCCAGCAGGTGCGGTAGAGCAGGTCGATGTCGTCGCCCTCGGCCTGGGCGCGGCGGAACAGCAGGTTCTTGATCAGGTCGGCCGGCAGCAGTTGGGTGCCGCGGGCGTTGAGGGTCTCGAAGATCACCTGGGCTTCGTCGTGCTCGCCGAGTTCGATCACCACGAACTGCAGGCCCTTCTGCACCACCGCCCAGAGCGCTTCGAGGCGGTCCTCCAGCTCCAGGTAGGGGCGCTCCTCGACCGGCTGCGCCAGCCAGTCGGCGAACTGGGCGTGGAAGTACAGGTAGGCGCCGGCGATGCCCTGCTCCAGGTCGACGGCCTCGCCGGTTTCCTGCAGCTGCGCCAGCAGCGCCGCGGGGCTGCCGGCCTGGTGCACCAGGGCGTAGGCGCGGCGGTCGAAGTTGGTCGGCAGCAGCTTGCAGATCTCCTCCGGCCGGTCGACCAGCGCGGCGCGGTTGGAGACCAGCGAGTCGAAGCGCTCGAAGTAGCGCGCGCTGCCGAGGCTCCCGCACAGGTCGCGCAGGGCGATCAGCAGCAGTTGCAGGGTGGTGAAGCGCTGCTGGCCGTCAATGACCTGGCGCAGCTGCACCCAGCCGCTGGCGTCGAACAGCTGCTCGATCACCACCGCGCCGAGGAAGTGCGGACGCAGGCGCTGGCCGGCCAGCGCTTGGTCGAGCAACCGCTCGAAGTCGTCCCACAGCGGCTGCCAGTTGCACTCGCGCCGCCAGACGTAGGGGCGCTGGAACAGCGGGATCTGGTAGCACACGGTGGGCTCGAAGATGCGCATCAGGGGACGGCTGTTGGCTTCCATGAACAGGTTCCTGCAGAGGGTTTCGAGAATCGGCTGGCCCGGATCATACACCGCCTGCGTCGGCGTGCATGGCTCCTGCCTGCGCCGCGCACGGCGCCCCAGGCGATGAACGGCAGGTCGCGCAGTTCGGCCCCGCCTGCCGGCGGGCAGCCGTGCCGCCGCGGCGGCGGACAGGCCGCGCGTCGCCCGAAGATGCCCATCCAGACGCGCGCGCCCCGGGCGGCGAATC
>NZ_SSTC01000051.1 GCF_004801855.1 Pseudomonas sp. A-1
CCGGTCGCCGCCCCGTCCGCCCCGGTTGCCGTGCCGCCGCCGGCACCCGCTGCCAGGCCCGAGCCGCTGGCGGAGCCCGTGGCCGCGGCCCCGGTGGCCGCGGAGAAGCCTGCCAAGCTCGGCTTCTTCGCCCGTCTCAAGCAGGGCCTGGCCAAGACCAGCGCCAGCATCGGCGAGGGCATGGCCAGCCTGTTCCTCGGCAAGAAGGCCATCGACGACGACCTGCTCGACGAGCTGGAGACCCGCCTGCTGACCGCCGACGTCGGCGTCGAGGCGACCAGCGCGATCATGCAGAGCCTGACCAGGCGCGTGTCGCGCAAGGAGCTGGCCGACAGCGACGCGCTGTACCAGGCGCTGCAGGAGGAGCTGGCCGCCATCCTGCGCCCGGTCGAGCAGCCGCTGGCGATCGAGGCCGGCAGCAAGCCCTACGTGATCCTGGTGGTCGGCGTGAACGGCGCCGGCAAGACCACCACCATCGGCAAGCTGGCCAAGAAGCTGCAGGACGAGGGCAAGAAGGTCATGCTCGCCGCCGGCGACACCTTCCGCGCCGCCGCCGTCGAGCAGCTGCAGGTGTGGGGCGAGCGCAACGGCATCCCGGTGATCGCCCAGCACACCGGCGCCGATTCCGCCTCGGTGATCTTCGACGCGGTGCAGGCCGCCCAGGCGCGCGGCATCGACGTGCTGATCGCCGACACCGCCGGCCGCCTGCACACCAAGGACAACCTGATGGAGGAGCTGAAGAAGGTCCGTCGGGTGATCGGCAAGCTCGACGAGAGCGCGCCGCACGAGACCCTGCTGGTGCTGGATGCCGGCACCGGACAGAACGCCCTCAGCCAGGCGCGCCTGTTCCACCAGGCGGTCAGCCTCAGTGGCCTGGCGCTGACCAAGCTGGACGGCACCGCCAAGGGCGGGGTGATCTTCGCCCTGGCCAAGCAGATGGCGCTGCCGATCCGCTACGTCGGCGTCGGCGAGGGCATCGACGACCTGCGCCCGTTCGAGGCCGAGGCCTTCGTCAAGGCGCTGTTCGCAGGACAGGAGAGCGCATGATCCGTTTCGAGCAGGTGGGCAAGCGGTATCCCAACGGCCACGTCGGCCTGCACGAACTGAGCTTCCGCGCCCGGCGCGGCGAGTTCCTCTTCGTTACCGGGCACTCGGGGGCCGGCAAGAGCACCCTGCTGCGCCTGCTGCTGGCGCTGGAGCGGCCGACCAGCGGCAAGCTGCTGCTGGCCGGCCAGGACATCGGGGCCATCGGCAATTCCGAGATTCCCTTCCTGCGCCGGCAGATCGGCGTGGTGTTCCAGAACCACCACCTGCTGTTCGACCGCAGCGTGTTCGACAACGTCGCCCTGCCGCTGCAGATCCTCGGCCTGCCGCGCGCCGAGATCGAGCAGCGGGTCGGCGAGGCGCTGGAGCGGGTATCGCTGAAGGACATGGGCGAGGCGCTGCCCGCCGACCTGTCCAGCGGCCAGCAGCAGCGCGTCGGCATCGCCCGTGCGGTGGTGCACCAGCCGGCCCTGCTGCTCGCCGACGAGCCCACCGGCAACCTCGACCCGCGCCTGGCGGCCGAGATCATGGGCGTGTTCGAGGACATCAACCGTATGGGGACCACCGTGCTGATCGCCAGCCATGACCTTGCCCTGATCGCGCGCATGCGCCATCGCCTGCTGACCCTGCAACGCGGTCGCCTGATCGGCGACGGAGAGCCCAGCTGATGGGGGCCAGCAAGCAACTGCCGCGCGGCGCCGAGGAAGGCGCCCCGGAGCAGCGCCAGCGCCGCCTGCAGGAGGCCGAGACCACCGACTGGGGTGGCCTGCTGCGTGCCTACCTGGACAGTCATCGCGCCAGCCTGGCCGACAGCCTGCGTCGCCTGGCCCGCCAGCCGTTCGGCAGCTTCCTCACCTGCCTGGTGATGGGCATCGCCCTGGCGCTGCCGATGGGCCTGTCCCTGCTGCTGGACAGCGTCGAGCGCCTCGGCGGCTCCTGGCAGCGCGCCGCGCAGATCTCGGTGTTCCTCGACCTGGAGGTGGCCGACGTCGAAGGCCAGGCGCTGCGCGAGCAGATCGCCGGGATGGACGGCGTGCTCGCCGCCGAGTGGATCAGCCGCGAGCAGGGGCTCGAGCAGCTGCAGCAGCACTCCGGCCTCGGCGATGCGCTCAGGGAACTGCCGGACAACCCGCTGCCGGCGGTGGTGCTGGTCACCCCGCAGGAGGTCGACAAGGCCGGCCTGGAGGCACTGCGCGCGCGCCTGGCGGAGCTGCCCGGCGTCGAGCAGGCGCAGCTCGACCTGCTGTGGGTCGAGCGCTTGGGCGCCATCCTCCACCTCGGCGAGCGCTTCATCTTCGGTCTGGCCGTGGTGCTGATCCTCGCCCTGCTGCTGGTGATCGGCAACACCATCCGCCTGCACATCGAGAACCGCCGCGCCGAGATCGAGGTGATCAAGCTGGTCGGCGGCACCGACGGCTACGTGCGCCGGCCGTTCCTGTACACCGGCGCCTTCTACGGCATCGGCGCCGGCCTGCTGGCCTGGGGCGTGCTGGAGTACGGGCTGAACTGGCTGAACCAGTCGGTGGTCGGCCTGGCCGGGCTGTACGACAGCGACTTCGCCCTCGGCGGCGTGCCGGCCGAGGACGGCCTGTCGTTGCTGGTCGGTGCATTGCTGCTCGGCTGGGTCGGTGCCTGGCTGGCGGTGGCGCGCCACCTGCGCCAGCTCGCCCCGCAGTGAGACGAAGCGTCGTTACTCCGTTGTAAGTTATTGTTTTGTAAGGGTTTTCCGGCTTGTAAGGGAACTTTTCGCGGGCATTCACAGTCTTATCGGCACAGTGCTATAGTCACCAGCCGATTCGGTAACCTGGAGGATGTCCATGTCCACCTCTCTGCAGCCTGTCTATGCCCTGGCTCCCGGCGCCAACCTGGAGGCCTACGTGCATTCGGTCAACAGCATCCCGTTGCTGTCGGCCGAGCAGGAGCGCGAGCTGGCCGGGCGTCTGTACTACGAGCAGGATCTCGAGGCTGCGCGGCAGATGGTGCTCGCGCACCTGCGCTTCGTCGTGCACATCGCCCGCAGCTACTCCGGCTACGGCCTGGCCCAGGCCGACCTGATCCAGGAAGGCAACGTCGGCCTGATGAAGGCGGTCAAGCGCTTCAACCCGGAAATGGGCGTGCGCCTGGTGTCCTTCGCCGTGCACTGGATCCGCGCCGAGATCCACGAGTTCATCCTGCGCAACTGGCGCATCGTCAAGGTCGCCACCACCAAGGCGCAGCGCAAGCTGTTCTTCAACCTGCGCAGCCAGAAGAAGCGCCTGGCCTGGCTGAGCAACGCCGAGGTCGAGGCAGTGGCCGAGAGCCTCGGCGTCGAGGCGCGCGAAGTGCGCGAGATGGAGAGCCGGCTGACCGGTCAGGACATGGCCTTCGATCCGGCCAGCGACGCCGACGACGACACCGCCTTCCAGGCTCCGGCCCACTACCTGGAAGACAACCGCTACGACCCGGCCCGCCAGCTGGAGGAGGCCGACTGGAGCGACAGCGCCAACGCCAGCCTGCACGACGCGCTGGACGGTCTCGACGAGCGCAGCCGCGACATCCTCCACCAGCGCTGGCTGGCCGAGGAGAAGGCCACGCTGCACGAGCTGGCGGCCAAGTACAACGTCTCCGCCGAGCGCATCCGCCAGCTGGAGAAGAACGCCATGACCAAGCTCAAGGGGCGCCTGCTGGCCTGACCGGCAAGCGCCGCGCAACGCGAAAGCCGCATCCCCGGGTGCGGCTTTCGCGTTTCTGCGCGCTACAGACGCTGGAGGTAGTGGCTGCCGCCCAGCTGCCACATCTGCTGGCGGATCCAGTTCGCCCGGCGGCTGACGTAGGCGCTCGGCCGGCCGGCGCTCCAGGTGCGCGGGCTGGGCAGCACGGCGGCGAGCAGGCTGGCCTGCTGGCGCGACAGGTAGGGGGCGCCCCGGCCGAAGTGGTGGCGCGCCGCCGCCTCGGCGCCGAACACGCCGTTGCCCCACTCGGCGCTGTTGAGGTAGACCTCGAGGATGCGCTGCTTGGGCCACAGGGTCTCGATCAGCAGGGTGAACCAGGCCTCCAGGCCCTTGCGCAGCCAGCTGCGCCCGGACCACAGGAACAGGTTCTTGGCCACCTGCTGGCTGAGCGTGCTGGCGCCGCGCAGGCTGCCGCCGCGCTCGTTGTGCGCCAGGGCGGCGCGGATCGCGGCCGTGTCGAAGCCCCAGTGCTCGGCGAACTTCTGGTCCTCGGCGGCGATCACCGCCACCTTGAGGTCGTCCGGCAGCTCGGTCCACGGCCGCCAGGTGCGCTGCAGGTCGATCGGCTCGCCCGTGAACCACGATTCCAGCTTGCGCTCGACCATCAGCGCCGTGCCCGGCGGCGGCAGCCAGCGCAGCAGCAGCACGACGAGGACGCTGGCGAGCAGGGCGCCGAGCAGTGTGCGGGCGGCGAGGGCGGACAGGCGGCGGAGCGGGAGGCGACGCATGGCGGACCGGGGCAGGGCGGACGAAGGCGCCAGTATAGCGGCCCGCCCGCAGCGCTGCCGGCAGTCCGTCGCGCCGGCGGGTTTGCCAGCGCCGGCGGGGGCGGCGATCATGTGCCGCTGTCGCCCCCGCCGGAAGCCTGCCATGTCCCGCCTGTTCGTCCTGTTCGCCGCCGTCTTCGGTCTCGCCGGGGTCGGCCTCGGCGCCTTCGCCGCCCATGGCCTGCGTGGCCGTCTCAGCCCCGAGTACCTGGCGGTATTCCAGACCGGGGTGCTCTACCAGCTGGTCCACGCCCTGGCCCTGCTCGGCGTCGGCGCGCTCGCCCTGCACTGGCGCTCGCGCCTGCTGGCGGCGTCCGGCGGCCTGTTCGCCGCCGGCATCCTGCTGTTCTCCGGCAGCCTGTACCTGCTGACCCTGAGCGGCCTCAGGGTCGGCATGGTCACCCCGCTGGGCGGCGTCTGCTTCCTCGCCGGCTGGCTGTGCCTGGCGCTGGCCGCCTGGCGGGCCCGGCCGCAGGCCGGCTGAGCCGCCTGGCCGGCGCCTTGGTCATCCCCTGCGATCGGCGCTAGAATGCCGGCTTTCCCTGAGTTTGCGAGCGGATACCCATGCGCATTCAGCTGAATGGCGAAGCTCTCGATCTGCCCGACGGCCTGTCCGTCGCCGACCTGCTGAGCCGCCTCGACCTGGCCGGCAAGCGCGTGGCGGTCGAGCTCAACCTCGATATCGTGCCGCGCAGCCAGCACGCCGTCACCCGGCTCGGCGACGGCGACCGGGTCGAGGTGGTGCATGCCATCGGCGGCGGCTAGCGTCCGGAGCCCGTCCGTCCCCCGTTTCCGCCCGTTCGAATGGAGCCTCCCATGACCCAGTCCTCCCGCACCGACAAGCCGCTGGTTCTCGCCGGCCGCACCTACAACTCGCGCCTGCTGGTCGGTACCGGCAAGTACAAGGATCTCGACGAGACCCGCCGCGCCATCGAGGCTTCCGGCGCGGAGATCGTCACCGTCGCGGTGCGCCGCACCAACATCGGCCAGAACCCCGGCGAGCCGAACCTGCTCGACGTGATCAGCCCGGACAAGTACACCATCCTGCCCAACACCGCCGGCTGCTACGACGCGGTGGAGGCGGTGCGCACCTGCCGCCTGGCCCGCGAGCTGCTCGACGGTCACAAGCTGGTCAAGCTGGAAGTGCTGGCCGACCAGAAGACCCTGTTCCCCAACGTCATCGAGACCCTCAAGGCCGCCGAGACCCTGGTCAAGGACGGCTTCGACGTGATGGTCTACACCAGCGACGACCCGATCATCGCCCGCCAGCTGGCCGAGATCGGCTGCATCGCGGTGATGCCGCTGGCCGGCCTGATCGGCACTGGCCTGGGCATCTGCAACCCGTACAACCTGCGCATCATCCTCGAGGAGGCCAGCGTGCCGGTGCTGGTGGATGCCGGCGTGGGCACCGCGTCGGATGCGGCCATCGCCATGGAGCTGGGCTGCGAGGCGGTGCTGATGAACAGCGCCATCGCCCACGCCCAGGACCCGGTGCTGATGGCCGAGGCGATGAAGCACGCCATCGTCGCCGGCCGCCTGGCCTACCTGGCCGGGCGCATGCCGAAGAAGCTGTACGCCAGCGCCTCGTCGCCGCTGGAAGGCTTGATCCGTTAATCGTCCGGACGGCGCCCGGCGCCGTCCTCCCCACACGCGAGCCCTGCCCTGCGGCAGGGCTCGTTCGTCTTTCAGGAAGGGTTCATGACCGACGAAATCCAACAAGCGCCGGACACCGCCGGCGAAGCGCGGCGGATGCGCACCATCAAGAGCTTCGTGATGCGCGCCGGGCGCATGACGGAAGGGCAGCAGCGCGGCCTCGAGCTGGGCTGGCCGAAGTTCGGCCTGCAGCTGGAGGACGGCCTGCGTGACTTCGACCAGCTGTTCGGACGCACCGCGCCGCGCACCTTCGAGATCGGCTTCGGCATGGGCCACGCGACCCTGGAGATGGCCGCCGCGGCGCCGGAGCAGGACTTCATCGGCGTCGAGGTGCACAGGCCGGGCGTTGGCGCCCTGCTCAGCGGCGCCCTGGCGCAGGACCTGACCAACATCCGCGTGTACAGCTGCGATGCGCTGGACGTGCTGCGCCAGTGCGTGGCCGACGCCAGCCTGGATCGCGTGCTGCTGTTCTTCCCCGATCCCTGGCACAAGGCCAAGCACAACAAGCGCCGCATCGTGCAGCCGGCGTTCGCCGAGCTGGTGCGGCAGAAGCTCAGGGTCGGTGGCGTGCTGCACATGGCCACCGACTGGCAGCCCTATGCCGAGCACATGCTCGAGGTGATGAGCGCGGCGCCCGGCTACCGCAACCTGGCGGCGGACGGCGGCTACGTGCCGCGCCCGGAGGAGCGCCCGGTCACCAAGTTCGAGCGTCGCGGCGAGCGCCTCGGCCACGGCGTGTGGGACCTCAAGTTCCAGCGCGTCGACTGATCGAGATCGCGCAAGCCGGGCATCGCCCGGCTTGCGCGTTGCCGGCCACCCGGCAGGCGGGCCTCAGTTGCGCTCGGCCAGCATGCCGATGGCGACCAGGGTGGTGACCAGCACCGGCGCCAGGGTGTAGTTGTTCAGCTGCTCCAGCCCCCTGACCAGCCAGGGCGGCAGGTAGACGATGGCAGCGCCATACACTGCGGCGCAGAGGGCAACGAACATCAGGGTGCGCAGCACGAAGTTCATGCTGCCGACTCTCTGTTGCGTCCATGCCTTGAAGCTGGGGCCCAGTACGACCAGCAGGGCGGCCATCAGGCCCAGCGCGATCTCGTCGAGATGACCACGGCACCAGCGCGAAGCGGTGACGAAAAGCTCGAGCATGGCTTCCATGCAGACTCCTTGTCGGCGATCACAGAATTGACGCGCAGTCTATCAGGTTTTTGCGTGCTGCCAGCCGGGGGGCGGCAGCGGATGGTCGTAGCCCCGCGAACGGGGCTGGACGTCCTTTCAGGGCAGGAAGTGCTGCAGCAGGTCGTTGAGGAACAACTGGCCGCGGGCGGTGGGCCTGAGCCACTGCGGATCGCTGTCCAGCAGCCCGGCCGCGCGCGCCGCGGCGCAGCCCTCGGCGAGGGTGGCCAGCGGCAGGCCGGTGCGCTGCTCGAACAGCGCGGCCGGCACGCCCGCGGTGAGGCGCAGGGCGTTCATCAGGAACTCGAAGGGCAGCTCGCTCGCCTCCAGTACCCGCTCGCCGGCCTGGAAGCGCTTGGCCGGGTCGAGATAGTCCCTGGGCAGGCGGGTCTTCCAGCTGCGGCGGATGCGCCCGTCCGGCTCGCTCAGCTTGGCGTGGGCGCCGGCGCCGATGCCGAGGAAGTCGCCGAAGGTCCAGTAGTTGAGGTTGTGCCGGGCGCGGCGACCATCGCGGGCGTAGGCCGAGGTCTCGTACTGGGCGAAGCCCTCGGCGGCGAGCAGCGCCTGGCCGGCCTCCTGGATGTCCCAGAGGATGTCGTCCTTGGGGATCTCCGGCGGCTGGCTCCAGAACAGCGTGTTCGGCTCCAGGGTCAGCTGGTACCAGGACAGGTGGGTCGGCCCCAGGTCGATGGCCTGGCGCAGGTCGGCCAGCGCGCCTTCGACGTCCTGGCCGGGCAGGCCGTGCATCAGGTCGAGGTTGAAGTTGTCGAAGCCGGCCGCGCGGGCCATCCCGGCGGCGCGCACCGCCTCGAGGCCGTCGTGGATGCGCCCCAGTGCCTTGAGCTGCTCGGTCTGGAAGCTCTGCACGCCGATCGACAGGCGGTTGATGCCGAGGCTGCGGTAGTCGCGGAACTTGGCCTGCTCGAAGGTGCCGGGATTGGCCTCGAGGGTGATCTCGATGTCGCGGGCGAAGCCCAGGCGCCGCTCGACACCCTGCAGCAGGCTGTCGAGGGCGCGCGCCGAGAACAGGCTGGGTGTGCCGCCGCCGAAGAAGATCGAGCCCAGCTCGCGGCCGTGGGCGGCGGGAAGGTCAAGGTCGAGGTCGGCGAGCAGGGCGTCGACGTAGGCCTCCTCCGGCAGCTCGGGGCCGGCGGCATGGGAGTTGAAGTCGCAGTACGGACACTTGCGCACGCACCACGGGATGTGCACGTACAGCGCCAGCGGCGGCAGCTGGAACAGGCTCAAGCGAGCCCCAGCCGCTGCTTGAGCTGGGCCATGGCACGGGCGCGGTGGCTCAGGCGGTTCTTCTCGGCGGCGGGCAGCTCGGCGCTGGCGCAGTCGCATTCGGGCACCCAGAACAGCGGGTCGTAGCCGAACCCGTGCTCGCCGCGCGCCTCATGCAGGATGCGACCGTGCCAGATGCCCTCGCAGAGGATCGGCAGCGGGTCGTCGGCATGGCGGACCAGGGCCAGGGCGCAGACGAACTGGGCGCCGCGCTCGGCGTCCGGCACGTCCGCCAGTTCGGCGAGCAGCTTGGCGTTGTTGGCCGCGTCGTCCTTGCCGCCGGCGTAGCGCGCCGAGTAGATGCCCGGCGCGCCGCCGAGGGCGTCCACGGCGAGGCCGGAGTCGTCGGCCAGCGCCGGCAGGCCGGACACCCGGGCGGCGTGGCGGGCCTTGAGAATGGCGTTCTCGACGAACGACAGGCCGGTCTCTTCCGGTTCGACGGTGCTGAACTCGGCGACCGAGCGCACGCGCACGGCGTCGCCCAGCATGGCCTGCAGTTCCTTGAGCTTGCCGGCGTTGTGGCTGGCCAGCACCAGTTCGGTCAGGGCTTTCATTCGTCGGGGAACACTTCCTGGTTGAAGGTGAGGTTGTGGGTGGCGCCGCCTTCCTGCACCTTGAGGTCGAAGGTCAGCACCTCGCGCTCGGTCACCGGGAACTGCGCCAGGTGGTAGACCGCCTGCTTGTCGCCTTCACCCTCGCTGACGCGCTGGAAGGCCAGCGGCTTGCTCTGGCCGAGCAGGTTCTTCACCGTGCCGCTGACCGCGGCGGCCGGCACCGCCTTGCCGGCGCGCATCACGGCGACGTTGACCACGCCCTGGGTCTTGCTGCGGGTCAGCCCGGAGGCGGCGGCGATGTCCGGCTGCAGGAAGCTGGAGTTGAACACGTTGTAGTGCACCTCGAGGTCGCCGAAGCGTTGCAGACGCTCGGCGGCGGCCGGCAGGGCCAGGCTCAGGGTGAGCAGCATGAGAGCTAGACGACGCATGGGCAGTTCTCCTTTCAGCGGGTAACGCGGTAGATGCCGATCTCACCCAACAGATTAGGCCACAGCCGGGCGAGCGCACGCAGGCGGTGGTCGCGGTCCACGGCCAGGCGGTCGAGCACGCGCAGCTGCTGCTCGCGGCACAGCGCCTCGAAGTCGCGGAAGGTGCAGAAGTGGATGTTCGGTGTGTTGTACCAGGTGTAGGGCAGGAAATCGGAGCGCGGCATCTCGCCGCGGCGCGCCAGGTACCAGCGGCAGCGCCAGTGGCCGAAGTTGGGGAAGGTGATGATGCAGGTCTTGCCCACGCGCAGCATGTCGCGCAGCAGGCGGTCGGGGTAGTGCACGGCCTGCAGGGTCTGGGTCATCACCACCACGTCGAAGCTGTCGTCGCCGAAGTGGTCGAGGCCCTGGTCCAGGTCCTGCTCGATGACGTTGACGCCGTGGTCCAGGCATTGGGCGATCTTGTCCGGATCGCGCTCCAGGCCGTAGCCGTGCACCTGCTTGTGGTCGCGGAGGAAGGCCAGCAGTTCGCCGCTGCCGCAGCCGAGGTCGAGGACCCGGCTGCCGGAGGGGATCCATTCCTGAATGATTTCCAGATCGGCACGCATGTCGGACAGACTTCCTTACACGGCAATACGGTTCATGTAGCGACCGAAGCCCTGGATGTAGCGCGGGCTCGGGATGAGGAAGGCGTCGTGGCCGTGGGCCGACTCGATCTCCAGGTAGCTGACGTTCTTCTTCGCCGCCACCAGGGCGTCGACGATCTCCCGCGAGCGCGCCGGCGAGAAGCGCCAGTCGGTGGAGAAGGAGACCACGCAGAAGTTGGCGCGGGCCGGTTCGAGGGTCTTCACCAGGTCGCCGTCGTGGGCGGCGGCCGGGTCGAAGTAGTCCAGCGCCTTGGTCATCAGCAGGTAGGTGTTGGCGTCGAAGCGCCCGGAGAACTCCTCGCCTTGGTAGCGCAGGTAGCTCTCCACCTGGAACTCGACGCTGTGGAAGTCGTAGTTGAGCTGGTCGGTCTTCAGCTCGCGGCCGAATTTCTCGCCCATGGCGTCGTCGGACAGGTAGGTGATGTGGCCGACCATGCGCGCCAGCATCAGCCCGCGCTTGGGAATGGTGCCCTGTTCCTGGAAGTGGCCGCCATGGAACTCCGGGTCGGTGAGGATCGCCTGGCGTGCCACCTCGTTGAAGGCGATGTTCTGCGCCGACAGCTTGGGCGCCGAGGCGATCACCACGCAGTGGCGCAGGCGCTCGGGGTAGCTGATGCTCCACTGCAGGGCCTGCATGCCGCCGAGGCTGCCGCCGACCACCGCGGCCCACTGATTGATGCCGAGGGCGTCGGCCAGGCGTGCCTGGCTGTGCACCCAGTCCTCCACGGTCAGCACCGGGAAGTCGGCGCCGTAGGCGCGGCCGGTCTCCGGATTGCGGCTGCCGGGGCCGGTGGAGCCGTTGCAGCCGCCGAGGTTGTTGAGGCTGACGACGAAGAACTTGCGGGTGTCGATCGGCTTGCCGGGGCCGATGCAGCTGTCCCACCAGCCCGGCTTGCGGTCCTCGGGGCTGTGGTAGCCGGCGGCGTGGTGATGGCCGGAGAGCGCATGGCAGATCAGCACGGCGTTGCTGCGCTCGGCGTTGAGCGCGCCGTAGGTTTCGTAGACCAGCTCGTAGTCGGCCAGCTGGCGGCCGCAGGCGAGCGGGAGGGGATCCTTGAAATGCAGGACCTGGGGACTGACCAGGCCGACGGAATCTTCCGCGAAGACGGTGGGCATCGACCCTGCTCTCGAAAAGTGAAGTCGGCAAGTCTAAAGAGCGCGTCCCCGGGGGGCAAGGGCGCGGCGGATGCGGGCGTAGGGTGCGCCGTGCGCACCACCACCACGGCGATGGTGCGCATGGCGCAGCCTACATCGGGCGGCTGCCTTCGAGTTCGCCGGCCAGCTCGGCCGGCAGTTTCTGCGGCGCGCGGATGCGCACGCGCTTCTGCCGGTTGAGTTCGCCGCTCTCCAGCAGCACCTGGCTCTTGGCCACGCCGAAGGCCTTGCCGAGGAAGGCCAGCAGGTGGGCGTTGGCCTTGCCCTCCACCGGCGGCGCGGTGAGGCGGATCTTCAGGCGCTCGCCGTGCAGCCCGGCGAACTCGTCCTTGCTCGCCTTGGGCTGCAGGTGGCAGTCGAGGACCAGGTCCGCGCCGTCCCAGCGGAACCAAGCCATCAGAGGAACGGGCTGAGCAGCTGCGGCATCTGGCTCATCGCCGCGAGGTTGCGGATCACCAGCATGTCGACCAGATTCAGCGCGATGAAGGCGAAGATCGGCGAGATGTCCAGGCCGCCGAGATTGGGGAGCAGGCGGCGGATCGGCATCAGCAGCGGCTCGCAGATCTGGTTGATCAGCTGCGCCGCCGGGTTGTAGCTGCCCGGGGCGACCCAGGAGAGGATCACGCTGGCGATCAGGGCGAAGAAGAACACCTTGAGGAACAGCGCGGTGACGCCGATCACCGCCCAGATCAGCAGTTGCGGCAGCAGGGCGGCGATGCCGATGCCCATCAGCAGCAGGGTCAGCGCCATCAGCAGCAGCTGGACCAGGATCGCCAGCACCAGCGACGCCAGATCCAGCCCGCCGAAGCCGGGGATCACCTTGCGCAGCGGATTGAGCAGCGGCTTGGTGGCCTTGACCGCGAACTGGCTGAGCGGGTTGTAGAAGTCGGCGCGCACCAGCTGCAGGATGAAGCGCAGCAGGACGATCAGCAGGTACAGGCTGCCGAGGGTCTGCAGCACGTAGATGGCCGCGGTATTGAGTCCGTTCATCGTGCCTCCTTACTGGCCGAGCTGCTCGGCGAGCTCCGCCGAGCGGTGGGCGGCGGCCTGCAGGGCCTGTTCGACCAGCGCCTCGAAGCCGCCGGCCTGGAAGGTCTTGATCGCCGCCTCGGTGGTGCCCTTGGGCGAGGTCACCCGGCGGCGCAGTTCGGCCGGGTCGACGTCGCTGGCCAGGGCCATGCGCGCGGCGCCGAGGGCGGTCTGCCGCGCCAGCAGGCTGGCGGTCTCGGCGGACAGGCCGAGGCGCTCGCCGGCGGCGGTCATCGCCTCCATGAGCAGGAAGAAGTAGGCCGGGCCGCTGCCGGACACGGCGGTGACCGCGTCGATCTGCGCCTCCTCGTCCAGCCACAGTGCCAGGCCGACCGCCTCCAGCAGTGCCTCGGCCTGGGCGCGCTGGGCGGCGCTGGTGCGCGCGTTGGCGTACAGGCCGCTGGCGCCCTCGCGCAGCAGCGCCGGGGTGTTGGGCATGCAGCGCACGATGGCCTTGGCGCCCAGCCAGCGCTCCAGGCTGGCGCAGGGAATGCCGGCGGCGATGGAGACGACCAGCGCGTCGGCCGGCAGCGCCGGGGCCAGCGCCAGGCAGACCTCCTTCATCACCTGCGGCTTGACCGCCAGCACCACGATGTCGGCGCCGGCCACCGCGGCGGCGTTGTCGTCCAGCACGGCGATGCCGTGCTCGGCGGCGATGCGCTGGCGCTGCTCGGCCAGCGGCTCGCTGGCGCTGAGGTTGGCGGCGGGCAGGCCGCGGGCGAGCAGGCCGCCGATCAGGCTGGCGGCCATGTTGCCGGCGCCGATGAAGGCAATGCGGGGATGGTTCATGGGGGATTCCTTGGTCGTCGGGGAGGGCGGCGCCGGCTCAGGCGGCCGGGCCCTCGGAAGCATTTCGGGAAGCGTAGTCGCGGGCGCCGAACAGCGCGCTGCCTATGCGCACCCAGCTGGCGCCCTCGGCGATGGCGGCCTCGAGGTCGTCGCTCATGCCCATCGACAGGGTGTCGAGCGGCAGCGGCAGGCTGTCGCGCAGGGCGCGCAGGCGGGCGAAGGCGGCGCGCTGGGCGGTGACATCGGAGGTGGGTTCGGGGATGGCCATCAGGCCGCGCAGGCGCAGGTTGGGCAGCGCCGCCACGGCGGCGGCCAGTGCCGGCAGTTCTTCGGGCGAGCAGCCGGACTTGCTGGCCTCGCCGCTGACGTTGACCTGCAGGCAGACGTTCAGCGGCGGCAGGTTGGCGGGGCGCTGGGCGGACAGGCGTTCGGCGATCTTCAGGCGGTCCACCGAGTGCACCCAGGCGAAGTGCTCGGCCAGCGGCCTGGTCTTGTTCGACTGGATCGGGCCGATGAAGTGCCAGGCGAGGTCGAGATCGGCCAGCTCGGCCTGCTTGGCCAGGGCCTCCTGCAGGTAGTTCTCGCCGAAGTCGCGCTGGCCGCAGGCGAAGGCCTCGCGCAGCGCTGCGGGCGGCTTGGTCTTGCTCACCGCCAGCAGCTGCACGCTGCCGGCGGCACGGCCGCCGGCTTGCTCTGCCTCACGGATGCGTGTTCGGACCTTTGCAATATTGTCTGGGATCGTGGACATTTGGTTCCGCTTCCTGCCCGGCCGCTGGCTGTCGCGGCATTCTACCCGCTAGTTTGTGATTGGGGACCCCCATGGATATTACCGAGCTGCTGGCCTTCAGCGCCAAGCAGGGCGCATCCGACCTGCACCTCTCCGCCGGCCTGCCGCCGATGATCCGCGTCGACGGCGACGTGCGTCGCATCAACCTGCCGCCGATGGAGCACAAGCAGGTGCATGCGCTGATCTACGACATCATGAACGACAAGCAGCGCAAGGATTACGAGGAGTTCCTCGAGACCGACTTCTCCTTCGAGGTGCCCGGCGTGGCGCGCTTCCGGGTCAACGCCTTCAACCAGAACCGCGGCGCCGGCGCAGTGTTCCGGACCATTCCCTCGCGGGTGCTGAGCATGGAAGACCTCGGCATGGGCGAGGTGTTCAAGAAGGTCTCCGACGTGCCGCGCGGCCTGGTGCTGGTCACCGGCCCGACCGGCTCGGGCAAGTCGACCACCCTGGCGGCGATGCTCGACTACATCAACAACACCAAGTACCACCACATCCTCACCATCGAGGATCCGATCGAATTCGTCCACGAGTCGAAGAAGTGCCTGGTCAACCAGCGCGAGGTGCACCGCGATACCCTCGGCTTCGCCGAGGCGCTGCGCTCGGCGCTGCGCGAGGACCCGGACATCATTCTGGTCGGCGAGATGCGCGACCTGGAAACCATCCGCCTGGCGCTGACCGCGGCGGAAACCGGCCACCTGGTGTTCGGCACCCTGCACACCACCTCGGCGGCCAAGACCATCGACCGTATCGTCGACGTGTTCCCCGCCGAGGAGAAGTCCATGGTCCGCTCCATGCTCTCCGAGTCGCTGCAGGCGGTGATCTCGCAGACCCTGCTGAAGAAGGTCGGCGGCGGCCGGGTGGCCGCCCACGAGATCATGATCGGCACCCCGGCGATCCGTAACCTGATCCGCGAGGACAAGGTGGCGCAGATGTACTCGGCGATCCAGACCGGCGGCGCGCTGGGCATGCAGACCCTCGACGCCTGTCTGAAGACGCTGGTGACCAAGGGGCTGGTCAGCCGCGAGGCCGCCCGCGAGAAGGCCAAGGCACCGGAAAGCATCTGATACAGTCTCCGGCGCGGCGGACGGCCGCGCCGGAACGTCGAGGAAATCCATGGAATTCGAGAAACTGCTGCGCCTGATGGTCGAGAAGGGCGGCTCCGACCTGTTCATCACCGCCGGCGTGCCGCCGTCGATGAAGGTCAACGGGCGCATCCTGCCGGTGACCAAGACCGCCATGTCGCCGGAGCAGACCCGCGAGACGGTGCTGGGCGTGATGAACGAGCACCAGCGCCGCGAGTTCGCCGGCAACCACGAGTGCAACTTCGCCATCAGCGCCCGCGGCATCGGCCGCTTCCGGGTCAGCGCCTTCTACCAGCGCAACCTGGTGGGCATGGTGCTGCGCCGCATCGAGACGCAGATCCCCACCTTCGACGAACTCCAGCTGCCCGAGGTGCTCAAGCAGCTGTCGATGACCAAGCGCGGCCTGGTGCTGTTCGTCGGCGCCACCGGCGCGGGCAAGTCCACCTCGCTGGCGGCGATGATCGGCTACCGCAACAAGAACTCGCAGGGGCACATCATCTCCATCGAGGACCCCATCGAGTTCATCCACCAGCACCAGGGCTGCATCGTCACCCAGCGCGAGGTGGGCATCGACACCGAGTCCTTCGAGGTGGCGCTGAAGAACACCCTGCGCCAGGCGCCGGACGTGATCATGATCGGCGAGGTGCGCACCCGCGAGACCATGGACTACGCGGTGGCCTTCGCCGAGACCGGTCACCTGTGCCTGGCCACCCTGCACGCCAACAACGCCAACCAGGCGCTCGACCGCATCATCCACTTCTTCCCGCCGGACCGTCACGAGCAGGTGTGGATGGACCTGTCGCTCAACCTCAAGGCCATCGTCGCCCAGCAGCTGGTGCCGACGCCCGATGGCAAGGGGCGCCGCGCGGTGATCGAGGTGCTGATCAACACGCCGCTGGCCGCCGACCTGATCCGCAAGGGCGAGGTGCACGAGCTGAAGAACCTGATGAAGCGCTCCACCGAGCAGGGCATGCAGACCTTCGACCAGGCGCTCTACCAGCTGTACAGCAATGCCGAGATCACCTACGAGGACGCCCTGGCCCACGCCGACTCGGCCAACGACCTGCGCCTGATGATCAAGCTCGGCTCGGAGACCGATGCCGAGCACCTGAGCAACCTGACCCGCAGTCTCAGCCTGGAAGGCAGCGACGAGCCGCAGAGCGGCCTGCGCCGGCGCTGAGGGGCCCGTCGGCGGAACGCCGCAGGCCGAGCGGGGTCAAACCGGGTGGCAGCCTCGGGCTGTCACCCCGTTTTCCGACTGGAGGGCAGCATGACGACACTGAACCGGGACACCCACAGCAAGACCATCGGCTACCTGCTGTGGATCTTCGGCTTTCTCGGCGCGCACCGCTTCTACTACGGGAGGCCGGTCACCGGCACCCTCTGGTTCTTCACCCTCGGCCTGCTCGGCATCGGCTGGCTGATCGACCTGTTGCTGATCCCCGGCATGGACCGCGAGGCCGACCTGCGCTATCACAGCGGGCGCACCAGCTACAACGTGGCCTGGGTCCTGCTGACCTTCCTCGGCGTGTTCGGCGTGCACCGCATGTACATGGGCAAGTGGATCACCGGCATCCTCTACCTGTGCACCGGCGGCTTCTTCCTCGTCGGCGTGCTCTACGACTTCTGGACGCTCAACGACCAGATCTCGATCCGCAACGCGCGCTGGTTCTGAGCGCGGCGCTGCAACGACAAGGCCCGCCGATCGGCGGGCCTTGTCGTTTGCGCTCGGTGCTCAGCCCTGGTGGCTGATGCGGCCGCCCTGCAGGGTGTGGCGCACCGCGCCGGGCAGGCAGTGGCCGAGGAACGGGCTGTTGCCGCCGCGCGACAGCCAGCGCTCGCCGGCCAGGGTCTGCGCCTTGGTGTCGAACAGCACCAGATCGGCATGCTCGCCGACGCCCAGCCGACCGACCGGCAGGCGCAGGGCAGCGGCGGGGCCGCAGGTCAGGCGGGCGAGCAGGGTCGGCAGGTCGAGCAGGCCGTCCTCGACCAGGGTCAGCGCCAGCGGCAGGAGAATCTCCACGCTGCTGATACCCGGCTCGGTGGCGCCGAACGGCGCCAGCTTGGCGTCCGGCTCGTGGGGCTGGTGGTGGCTGGCGATGGCCGACACCACGCCGGCCTTCACCGCCTCGCGCAGGGCGTCGCGGTCGGCGCGCGAGCGCAGCGGCGGCTGCACGTGATACAGGCTGGAGAAGCCGGTCAGCGCCTCGTCGGTGAGGATCAGCTGGTACAGCGCCACATCCGCGGTCACCGGCAGGCCGCGGGCCTGGGCCGCGGCGATCATCTCCACGCCGCGCGCGCTGGTCAGCTGGCTGAAGTGGGCGCGCACGCCGCTCTGCTCGACCAGCAGCAGGTCGCGGGCCAGGGCCACGGTCTCGGCGCTTTCCGGGATGCCCGGCAGGCCGAGGAAGCTGGCGGTGGGACCCTCGTGGGCCAGGCCACCCTCGGCCAGATCGGCATCCTGCGACTTGAACACCACGGTCAGATCGAAGGTGGCGGCGTATTCCAGGGCGCGGCGCAGCACGCGGTTGCCGGCCAGCGGCGCCAGGCCGTTGGTGAAGGCCACGCAGCCGGCGTCGCGCAGGGCGACCAGCTCGGCCAGCTGCTCGCCTTCCAGGCCCTTGGTCAGCGCGCCGATGGGGAACACGCGGGCGTGGCCGGCCGCTGCGGCGCGATCGAGGATCAGCTCGACCACCGCCGAGGTGTCCAGCACCGGCTTGGTGCGCGGCGGGCAGCACAGGCTGGTGACGCCGCCGGCGGCGGCGGCGCGGGTTTCGCTGGCGATGCTGCCCTTGCGGGTGTAGCCCGGCTCGCGCAGGCTCACCGCCAGGTCGACCAGCCCGGGTGCGGCGATCAGGCCGTGGGCGGAGATCTGCTGCTCGGCATCGAAGCCGGCCGGGGCCGCGCCGAGGGCGGCGATGCGGCCGCCTTCGATGTGGATGTCGCTGACCTGGTCGAGGCCGCTGGCCGGATCGATGACGCGGGCGCCGTGGATGCTGACTTTCACTGGCCGTCTCCCTGTGCGAGCTGGCGCTGGGCCTGCTGGCCGCTCATGGCCATGGACAGGACCGCCATGCGGATGGCAATGCCGTAGGTTACCTGGTTGAGAATCACCGACTGGGCGCCGTCGGCCACCGCCGACTCGATCTCCACGCCGCGGTTGATCGGCCCCGGGTGCATGACGATGGCGTCCGGCTTGGCCAGCGCCAGGCGCTGCTCGCTGAGGCCGTAGAGCTTGTAGAACTCGCCCTGGCTGGGCAGCAGGCCGCCCTGCATGCGCTCGCGCTGCAGGCGCAGCATGATCACCACGTCGACGTCCTTGAGGCCTTCGGCGAGGTCGGTGTAGGCGCGCACGCCGTACTGCTCGATGCCGACCGGCAGCAGGGTCTTCGGTGCGATCACGCGGATGTCCGGGCAGCCGAGGGTCTTCAGCGCCAGCATGTTGGAGCGCGCCACCCGCGAGTGCAGGATGTCGCCGACGATGGCCACCGAGAGGTTCTCGAAGCCGCCCTTGTGGCGGCGGATGGTCAGCATGTCGAGCATGCCCTGGGTCGGGTGGGCGTGGCGGCCGTCGCCGCCGTTGATGATGGCCACGTCGGGGCAGACGTGCTCGGCGATGAAGTGCGCGGCGCCCGAGTCGGCGTGGCGCACCACGAACATGTCGGCGGCCATCGCCTCGAGGTTGCGCAGGGTGTCGAACAGGGTCTCGCCCTTGCTGGTCGAGGAGGTCGACACGTTGAGGGTGATCACGTCGGCGGACAGGCGCTTGGCGGCCAGCTCGAAGGTGGTGCGGGTGCGCGTGGAGTTCTCGAAGAACACGTTGCACACGGTCTTGCCGCGCAGCAGCGGCACCTTCTTCACCGCGCGCGCACCGACCTCGAGGAAGGAGTCGGCGGTGTCGAGGATCTCGGTGAGCAGCTCGCGGGGCAGGCCGTCGAGCGAGAGGAAATGGCGCAGCTGGCCCTGGTCGTTGAGCTGCAACGGGCGCTTGGCGTCGGTTGGCGTCATCGCGGAAATTCTCAGTGGGAGGCGGCGAGGGTCTGCAGCTCGAGGGCGAGCGGTGCGGGACCGTGCAATTTTACCCGCTGGTCGGGGGCCAGCGACAGGGTGGCGCCGAGCACGTCGGCGCGGATCGGCAGCTCGCGGGCGTCCAGGTCGAGCAGGCAGGCCAGGGTCACGCTGGCCGGGCGGCCGTAGTCGAACAGGGCGTTGAGCGCCGCGCGCACGGTGCGCCCGCTCATCAGCACGTCGTCGATCAGTACCAGGTGGCGGTCCTCGACATCGAACGGCAGCGCCGAGGGCTGCACCTGCGGGTGCAGGCCGTGGCGGCTGAAGTCGTCGCGGTAGAAGGACACGTTGAGCACGCCCAGCGCGGTGTCGTCCTGGCCGAGCTCGGCGAGCAGGGCGCGGGCCACCCACACGCCGCCGGTGTGGATGCCGACGAACAGCGGGTCGCGGATGCCGCGGCGGTCGAGATGGGCGCGCAGGTCGGCAGCCATCTGCGACAGCAGGGCGGCGGGATCGGGCAGGGTCATGGGCACTCCTCGGGCAGTCAAAGCGGGTGGGCGGGCTGCTGTTCCAGCCAGCCCTCGAGCAGCAGGGCGGCGGCCAGGGCGTCCACCGGGCGTTCACGATAGCCGCCGCGCTGGCCCTCGGCCAGGCGCCGGCCCTTGGCCTCGAAGGTGGTCAGGCGCTCGTCGTGGGTGAACACCGGCAGGTTGAAGCGGCCGTGCAGGCGGCGGGCGAACTTCTCGGCGCGGGCGCTCATCTCGCTGGGCGTGCCGTCCATGTTCAGCGGCAGGCCGACGACGATGGCGTCCGGCTGCCACTCCTTGACCAGTCGTTCGATCTGGCTCCAGTCCGGCACGCCGTTCTGCGCCTTGAGCACGCACAGCTCGCGGGCCTGGCCGGTGATCGCCTGGCCGACGGCGACGCCGATCTGCCGGGTGCCGTAGTCGAAGCCGAGCAGCAGGCGCGGGGCGCTCATGCGTGGCCGGCCTGGCTGGTGAGCAGGCCGAGGTCGACGCCCAGCTCCGCGGCGGCGCGCTGCAGGCGCTGGTCGGCGGCGACGTCGAACAGCACCGTCGGCTCGGCCGGGCAGGTCAGCCAGGCGTTGTCGATCAGCTCGGCCTCCAGCTGGCCGGCTTCCCAGCCGGCGTAGCCGAGGGCGATCAGGTGGCGGTCCGGGCCGCTGCCGTCGGCGATGGCCAGCAGCACGTCCTGCGAGGTGGACAGTGCCAGCTCGCCCAGCTCGAGGGTGGCCTGGTAGTGCCAGCCGTGCGGATGGAGGACGAAGCCGCGGTCGGTATGCACCGGGCCGCCGGCGTAGATCGGCACCTGCCGGCAGTGTTCGGCCGGTTCGCTGCCGGGGCGCAGCTGTTCGAGCACGTCGGCCAGGTCGAGTTCGCCGGGGCGGTTGACCACCAGACCCATGGCGCCGTGCTGGTTGTGCTCGACCAGGTAGATCAGCGTCTGGGCGAAGTTGGGATCGGCCATGTGCGGCATGGCGATCAGGAAGTGGTGCTTGAGGTAGCCGGAGTCTGTGTTCATGGGCCCTAGTTTCGGCGGTGGGGGCAGTCGCTGCAAGGGGCCGTACGCCCTGGCTGGTGCGGCCTCAGTAGCTGCCGAGGCGGTCGCCGCGCTCGAAGCGCCAGGTGCGGATGATCTCCAGCACGTCGACGTCGCTGAGGTCGCCGCTGAACGGCGCGAAGGGCGCGGACAGGCGCACGATGCGCAGGGCGGCCTGGTCGAGGATCGGCTGGCCGGAGGACTCCAGCACCTGCACCTCGCGCAGGGTGCCGTCGCGGTTGATCGCCACCAGCAGGCGCAGGTTGCCGTAGATGCGCTCGCGACGGGCGGCGTCGGGATAGTTGAGGTTGCCGACCCGCTCGACCTTGCGCCGCCATTCCTCCTTGTACCAGGCACCCTTGTCGCGCATGGTCGAGGCGGCGTTGAGGCGGTGGATGCGCGGGCGCTTGGCGTACAGCTGGCGCTCGTGGCTGAGCTGGGCTTCCAGGCTGGCGATCTCCGAGGACAGCTGGCTGCTGTCGAATTCCGGCGCCTTCTGTACCGGCTGCGGCGGGCGCGGGGCTTCCGCCTTGGCCTGGGTCTTCTGCGGCTGCGGCGTGCGGGTGGCGACCGCGGCCTTGCTCGGCTGCGGCGGCTGGCTGGCCTTGGGCTGTGCCGGCGGCTCGATGCGGCGGATCTCGCTGTCCTGGAACGGCGCCAGCTCGGTGGTCTTCGGCGTGGCCTTGTGCTCCAGGCTGCCGCTGCCCTGCTGGTCGTGCTGGGCGAGGAAGTCGGCCTGCCTGGGCTTCTCCGCGCTCCTGAAGCTGGCCAGGGTGACGTCGAGGGTCTTGCTCACCAGGCTCGGCTCGGGCAGGGCGAAGCTCACGCCGAGGATCAGCGCCAGGTGCACGGCGGCGGCGAGGAACAGGGTGAAGCCCAGACGGTCCGCCGGGCGCACGCCGGCGGAGCTGGGGTAGGAGGTGTGGACGGCAGCGTTCATCGGTTGGCGCATGGCAGGGAGTCGGCGCAGTCTGCCGCCGGCTCCGGCAAAAGTCCATGAAGTGCTCCGCGCCTTGGCGCTTTGCCACGGCGTGCCGCCGTCTGCGGCTCAGCCCTGGCGAGCGGCCAGCTTGCCGGCGATCGCGTCCATCAGTTGGCCGGCGATGTCGGTGCCGAAGGCGGCGTCGATCTCGCGGATGCAGGTCGGGCTGGTCACGTTGATCTCGGTGAGGTGCTCGCCGATCACGTCGAGACCGACGAACAGCAGGCCCTTGTCGCGCAGGGTCGGGCCGACCTGGGCGGCGATCCAGCGGTCGCGCTCGGTCAGCGGGCGCGCCTCGCCGCGCCCGCCGGCGGCCAGGTTGCCGCGCGTCTCGCCCTGCGCCGGGATGCGCGCCAGGCAGTAGGGCACCGGCTCGCCGTCGATCATCAGGATGCGCTTGTCGCCGTCCTTGATCGCCGGCAGGTAGCGCTGCGCCATGATCTGCCGGCTGCCGTGGGCGGTCAGGGTCTCGAGGATCACCGACAGGTTGGGGTCGCCGTGGCGGTGGTGGAAGATCGACGAGCCGCCCATGCCGTCCAGGGGTTTGAGAATGATGTCACGCTGCTCGTCGGCGAACTCGCGCAGAATGTCGACGCGCCGGCTCACCAGGGTCGGCGGAGTGCACTGCGGGAAGCGGGTGGCGAACAGCTTCTCGTTGCAGTCGCGCAGGCTCTGCGGGCGGTTGACCACCAGCAGGCCCTCGCGCTCGGCCTGCTCGAGCAGGTGGGTGCAATAGAGGAACTCGTTGTCGAAGGGCGGATCCTTGCGCATCAGGACCACGTCCAGTTCGTGCAGGGCCAGATCCTGCTCGTCGTCGAGGTGGAACCAGTGCTTGGGGTCATGGATGACCTGCAGCGGCCGCGTGCGGGCGCGTACCTGGCCGTCGCGCAGGTAGAGGTCGCTCTGCTCCATGTAGAACAGCGACCAGCCGCGGGCCTGGGCGGCGAACAGCATGGCCAGCGAGCTGTCCTTCTTGAAGGCGATGCGGGCGATGGGATCCATGACGATGCCCAGGCGAACGCTCATAAGGGAAGTCCTCCACAACGAAACCACGGCTTGGCAGCCGAACAAGGCGATTGACGGTAGCCCAAGGTGGCCGCGAGTTTGCCTTGAGTCAAGGAAAAACCTTGCACTTCCGGGGCTTATGGCTTTGCTTCGGAATAGTGTGCTAAAAAGCCCCGGCGATCAGGTTGCAGCCCGTGAGTGGCAGCGCTGCATGCGTATGGGCGATGGACAACAACGACTCACCGAGGCAATGGTAGGGCAGACATGGATCAACACTCCGAAGGCTTGAAAGTCATGGTGATCGACGATTCGAAGACGATTCGTCGGACCGCCGAAACGCTGCTGAAGAAAGTGGGTTGTGACGTCATCACTGCCGTCGACGGTTTCGATGCCCTGGCCAAGATCGCCGACTCGCATCCGAACATCATCTTCGTCGACATCATGATGCCGCGCCTGGATGGCTACCAAACCTGCGCCCTGATCAAGAATAATAGTGCGTTCAAATCCACGCCGGTGATCATGCTGTCCTCCAAGGACGGTCTGTTCGACAAGGCCAAGGGACGTATCGTCGGCTCCGACCAGTACCTGACCAAGCCCTTCAGCAAGGAGGAGCTGCTCGGTGCGATCAAGGCGCACGTTCCGGGCTTTGTGCCGGTGGAGCAAGCAACCACCTGACGTCCGGCCTTCCGGCTGCCGACGCGTGCCTTTTTTTGGGGGATTCCATGGCTCGTATTCTGATTGTTGATGACTCGCCGACCGAGATGTACAAGCTGACCGCCATGCTCGAGAAGCATGGCCATCAGGTACTCAAGGCGGAGAACGGCGCCGACGGTGTCGCCCTGGCGCGCCAGGAAAAGCCCGACGTGGTGCTGATGGACGTGGTCATGCCGGGTCTCAACGGTTTCCAGGCCACCCGTCAGCTGACCAAGGATCCGGAAACCGGTCACATTCCGGTCATCATCGTCACCACCAAGGATCAGGAAACCGATAAGGTCTGGGGCAAGCGCCAGGGCGCGCGCGACTACCTGACCAAGCCGGTCGAAGAAGACACCCTGCTCAAGACCATCGCCGCCGTCCAGGCTGGCTGAGGGGCGGAGCACGACAACCCCAGACAAGAAGAAGGCCAGGGCCGGCATGTCCGATGTCATCACACCTTTCCAGCGACTGCTCGGCATCGACCAGCTCTGCCGGCGCTATTCCGCGGGCCTGCCGGCCCAGCAGGAAGTGGCGCAGAGCTGGAGCGGCATCGGCTTTCGCATGGGCACGCGGCTGTTCGTCTCGCCGATGGGCGAGGTCACCGAAGTCCTGCACGAGCCGCGCTACACCCTGCTGCCCGGGGTCAAGAACTGGGTGAAGGGCGTCGCCAACGTGCGCGGACGCCTGCTGCCGATCATGGATCTGTGCGGCTTCCTGGGGGGCGAACTGTCGCCGCTGCGCAAGCAGCGCCGGGTGCTGGTGGTCGAGCACGACAAGGTGTTCGCCGGCCTGGTGGTCGACGAAGTGTTCGGCATGCAGCACTTCTCCGTGGAAGCCTTCACCGAGCAGCTGCCGCCGCTCGAGGCGGCTCTCCAGCCCCTGATTCATGGCGTGTTCCTGCGCGAGCGACCCTGGCTGGTATTCAGCCCGCATGCGCTGGCCAGGGAGCAGGCGTTTCTCGATGTTGCCGTATAGCTACAGCTAGATCTTTCGGGCGGGTCGGCGTTGCCGGCCCGCGGTGTTACTTGGGATCCGTTTCAGTGTGGAAGGTCCAGGCGGGGGCCAGACGATGAAAAAACTCAACGCAGGCAATCTGTTCACCGGCATGCGCAGCAGCACGCTGATCGGGGGGCTGTTCGCCATCCTGATCGTCTCCGTGGTGCTGCTGTTCGCCAACTTCGCGTACCTCAACCAGCAGGCCGAGCACGACAAGCAGTATATCGGCCACGCCGGCGAGCTGCGACTGCTGTCGCAGGGGATCGCCAAGAACGCCATCGAGGCGGCGGCGGGCAAGGGCGAAGCCTTCGCCCTGCTGAAGAGCGAGCGCGACGACTTCCAGCAGCGCTGGGACTGGCTGGCCAAGGGTGACCCGGCCACCGGCCTGCCGGCCAGCCCGGAGGCGGTCGCCGCCGACATGGCCGCCCTGGAGGGCGAGTGGACGCGCCTGCGCGACAGCGCCGACGCCATCCTGGCCAGCCAGCAGACCGTGCTGTCGCTGCACCAGGTGGCCGAGACCCTGGCCGAGACCATTCCGCAGCTGCAGGCCGAATACGAGGAAGTGGTGGACATCCTCCTCGAGAACGGCGCTTCGCCCGACCAGGTGGCGGTGGCCCAGCGCCAGACCCTGCTGGCCGAGCGTATCCTCGCCTCGGTGAACAAGGTGCTCGCTGGCGCCGAGGACTCGGTGCAGGCCGCCGACAGCTTCGGCCGCGACGCCAGCCTGTTCGGTCGCGTACTGAAAGGCATGAACGAGGGCAACCCGGCGATGTCGATCACCAAGGTGACCGATGCCGAGGCGATCAGCCGCCTCAACGAGATTTCCGAACTGTTCGCCTTCGTTTCCGGTTCGGTGGACGAGATCCTCGAGACCTCGCCGCAGCTGTTCCAGGTGCGCGAGTCCGCCAACAACATCTTCGGCGTGTCGCAGAAGGTGCTGGAGCACACCACCCAGCTGGCCGACGACTTCGAAGGCCTGGTCGAAGAGCGCGCCTTCAACACCCTGGCCGGCTACCTGCTGGGCCTGGTGGCGCTGGCCTCGATCATGCTGATGGCGTTGATCCTGGTACGCGATACCCGCGGCCGTCTGGCCGAGACCGCCGAGAAGAACGACCGCAACCAGACCGCGATCCTGCGTCTGCTCGACGAGATCGGCGACCTCGCCGACGGTGACCTGACCGTGCAGGCCACGGTGACCGAGGACTTCACCGGCGCCATCGCCGACTCGATCAACTACTCCATCGACCAGCTGCGCGACCTGGTGGAAACCATCAACCAGACCGCCGTGCAGGTGGCCGCCGCCGCCCAGGAAACCCAGGCCACCGCGATGCACCTGGCCGAGGCTTCCGAGCACCAGGCCCAGGAAATCGCCGGCGCCTCCGCGGCGATCAACGAGATGGCGGTCTCCATCGACCAGGTATCGGCCAACGCCGCCGAATCCTCCGCGGTGGCGGAGCGCTCGGTGGCCATCGCCAACAAGGGCAATGAGGTGGTGCAGAACACCATCGCCGGCATGGACAACATCCGCGAGCAGATCCAGGACACCTCCAAGCGGATCAAGCGTCTCGGTGAATCGTCCCAGGAGATCGGTGACATCGTCAGCCTGATCAACGACATTGCCGACCAGACCAACATCCTGGCACTCAACGCGGCGATCCAGGCATCCATGGCCGGTGACGCCGGTCGCGGCTTCGCCGTGGTTGCGGACGAAGTACAGCGCCTCGCGGAACGCTCCTCGGCGGCGACCAAGCAGATCGAGGCACTGGTGAAGACCATCCAGACCGACACCAACGAGGCGGTCATCTCGATGGAGCAGACCACCACCGAGGTGGTGCGCGGTGCCCGTCTGGCACAGGACGCCGGTGTGGCCCTGGAAGAGATCGAGAAGGTATCGCGCAGCCTCGCGGCGCTGATCCAGAACATCTCCAACGCCGCCCGCCAGCAGTCCTCCTCGGCCGGCCACATCTCCAACACCATGTACGTGATTCAGGAAATCACCACGCAGACCTCGTCGGGTACCACCGCGACGGCGCGCAGCATCGGTACCCTGGCCAAGATGGCCAGCGACATGCGCAAGTCGGTATCCGGTTTCACCCTGCCGGAACGCCGGGAGCAGGCCTGAAACCATGGAGCGCGGCAGCCTGAACGGGCTGCCGCCGGACGAGCATGAGCGAGGGGCGCGGCATGCAGCCAAGCGCGGTCTGGGCGATGAAGCCGCTGCCCGATATCACGGCAGCGGAATTCCGTGCCTGGCAGGAATTGCTGGAAACCCGCAGCGGCATGGTGCTCAACGAGCAGCGCCGCGCCTTCCTGCAGACCACCCTGGGCAAGCGCCTGCGCGAGCTGGGGCTGGACAGCTACGCCAGCTACTACCAGCAGGTGACCGACGGCCCGCGCGGTGCTGTGGAGTGGTCGCACCTGATGGACCGTCTGACCGTGCAGGAAACCCGTTTCTTCCGTCATCCCGCGTCCTACGAGCATCTCGCCGGTTACCTGCGAGAGCGGCTGGAGCAACTTGAGCGCGGACGTGCCTGGCAGCTGTGGAGCGTGGGCTGCTCCAGCGGCGAGGAGGCCTACTCGCTGGCCGTGGTGGCGGCGGAGGTGCAGCGCGAGGCCGGTCTGGAAGGGCGCCGCTTCGGCGTCACCGGCACCGACCTCAGCCTCAGCGCCCTGGCCCGGGCCCGCGAGGGGCGCTACGGCGCCCGGCGGGTCGGCGAGCTGCCTGCCGAGCTGCTGGAGCGCTACTTCCTGGACCAGTCCGACGGTAGCTACCAGGTCTGCGAGTCCCTGCGCGAACGCGTCTGCTTTGCCCGACTGAACGTGCTCGAACTCGAGCGTGCGCCGCAGCGCGGCATGGATGTCATCTTCTGTCAGAACCTGCTGATCTACTTTCGGCGCTGGCGCCGGCGCGAGATCCTGTCGCGCCTGGTCGAGCGTCTGGTACCGGGCGGGCTGCTGGTGATCGGCGTCGGCGAAGTGGCCGACTGGCGTCACCCGCAGCTGCAGCCGGTCGCCGATGAGCGGGTTCTGGCCTTTACCCGAAAGGGGTAACCATGATCAATGTGTGGAGTCGCTATGGGTGATCGGCACGACTATGTCGCCCTGGAGTGGGTCAAAGGCGAAATCGCGGAAACCCTCAAGCAGGCCCGCCAGGCCCTGGAGGCGTTCGTCGAGAGCCCGCAGGACCTGACGCGCCTGCGTTTCTGCCTGAACCACGTCCATCAGGTGCAAGGCACCCTGCAGATGGTCGAGTTCTATGGCGCCGCTCTGCTGGCCGAGGAAATGGAGCGGCTGCTGCAGGCCCTGATCGAGGGGCGCGGCAGCCGTGGCGAGGCGCTGGAAGTGCTGATGCAGGCGATCCTGCAGCTGCCGGTCTACCTCGAGCGAATCCAGAGCGCCCGCCGCGACCTGCCGCTGGTGGTACTGCCGCTGCTCAACGACCTGCGCGCCGCCCGTGGCGAGAGCCTGCTGTCGGAAACCAGCCTGTTTTCCCCCGACCTGTCGGCTGCACGGCCCGCAGCGCTGGCTCCGGCTGCCCTCGAGCGACTGGAGCGTGCCGGCCTGCCGACCCTGCTGCGCAAGCTGCGGCAGATGCTGCAGGTGGCGCTGGCCGGCTACATCCGCAACCAGGAACCGGCGACCCAGCTGGGTTATCTGGTCAAGGTGTTCGCCAAGCTGGAAAGCCTGACCGCCACTGCCCCCGTCGGCCCGCTGTGGTCGGTGGCTGCCGGCGTGGTCGAGGGACTGCTCGACGGCAGCATCGCCGCCAGCAACACCCTGCGCACCCTGCTGCGCGAGGTCGACCACGAGCTCAAGCGCCTGATCGACGACGGCATGCCGGCGCTCAACCAGCCGGCGCCCGACCAACTGCTGAAGAACCTGCTGTTCTATGTGGCCAAGAGCCCCAGCGAGGCGGGGCGTACCGCCGAGCTGAAGGCGCGCTTCCAGCTGGCCGAGGCGATGCCCGACAGCCGTCTGGTGGACGAGGAGCGCGCCCGCATGGCCGGCCCCGACCGCGACGCCATGCGCTCGGTGGTCGGGGCCCTGTGCGAGGAACTGGTGCGGGTCAAGGACAGCCTCGACCTGTTCGTGCGCAGCGATCGGCGCCAGCTGAGCGATCTGGTCGGCCTGCAGGTGCCGCTCAAGCAGATCGGCGATACCCTGGCGGTGCTCGGCTTCGGCCAGCAGCGCAAGGTGATCGCCGACCAGTTGCTGACCATCGGCCAACTGATCGGCGGTCAGTGTCAGCCCAACGACGCGGTGCTGATGGACATCGCCGGCGCGCTGCTGTTCGTCGAGGCCACCCTGTCCGGCATGGTCGGTCCGGCCGAAGGCGAGCGTGGCGAGGACAACCTGCTGCCGACCACCGATGTGGGGCAGATCCACCAGCTGGTGATCAAGGAAGCACGCAACGGCCTCGAGCAGTCCAAGGATGCCATCATCGAGTTCATCGGTTCCCAGTGGAATCACGAGCATCTGGCCCGCGTGCCCGAGCTGCTGACCCAGGTGCGCGGCGGTCTCGGCATGATCCCGCTGCCGCGTGCCGCGGCCCTGCTGGATGCCTGCTGCCGCTACATCCGCGAGCAGCTGCTGGTGCGCCAGGCGGTGCCGAGCTGGCAGAGCCTGGACACCCTGGCCGACGCCATCACCAGCGTCGAGTACTACCTCGAGCGGATCGCCGAGGATCATGTGACCCAGGGCGACCTGATCCTCGACGTCGCCGAGGAAAGCCTGACGACGCTGGGCTATGGCCTGCAGCCGACCCGCTCGATCCTCGACGAGCCGATGCCCGAGCTGGTGGAGCTGCGCGCCGAACCGGCCGTTGCGGTCATCGCCGAGCCCGAGCCGGACATTTCCGCGCCGCGGCTGGAGCCCCTGGCCGAGACGCCGCCCGTGGCAACCCCGCTGGCGGTCGAAGCTCCGGCGCCGGTCGAGGCCGCCGAAGCGGCGGTCGGGGTGGATCCCCAGGCCGCGGCTGTCGAAGCCGAGGCCCTGCTGACCGCGGAGCCGGTCGTAGTGCCCGCCGAGGTGCCGCAGCCGTCAGTACCGGTGTCCGAACCGGCGTCTGAACCGGCGTCCGAGCCGGCGGCCGAGCTGAGCCTGGCCGCCGTGCTGGCGACGCCGGTGGCGGCGATCAATCCGCCGGCCCAGGACGCCCCGCCGCAGTTGCTGCCGCCGCCCGCCGACGAGGAGCCGGTGGACGAGGACCTGCAGGAGGTGTTCATCGAGGAAGCCGGCGAGGTCCTCGACACCATCAACGAGTTCCTGCCGCAGTGGGCCGCCGACACCGGCAACCGCGAAGCGCTCACCGAGGTGCGCCGCGCGTTCCACACCCTCAAGGGCAGTGGCCGGATGGTGCGCGCCCTGGTCATCGGCGAGCTGGCCTGGTCGATCGAGAACATGCTCAACCGGGTCATCGACCGCAGCATCCAGGTCGATGCACCGCTGCTGCAGGTGATCCGCGACGTGGTCGACCTGCTGCCGGCGCTGGTCGATGAATATGCCGCCAAGGCCCAGCGCCAGCGCGACGACGTCGACCGCCTGGCCGCCAGCGCCCATGCCCTGTCGCGCGGCGAGCCCCTGCCTGGCGCCGTACCGGCGATCGAGGCGGTCGCCGCCGGCCTGCCGGCAGAGTCCACCGTCGCATCCGCCGAGGCTGCGTCCGACGAGGAGTTGCTCGACCCGCAACTGCTGGAGGTGTTCCTCGCCGAGGCCGAAGCCCATCTGGAAGCCATCGTCCGCTTCCTCGGCGCCTGCGACCGCGAACTGCCGCAGGCGGTCACCGACGAACTGCAGCGTGCCCTGCACACCCTCAAGGGCAGCGCCTACATGGCCGGTATCCAGCCGATCGCCGAAGTGGCGGCGCCGCTGGAAAGACTGGCGAAGGAGTTCAAGACCAACCTGATACCCTTCGGCCTGGCCGCCGCCGAGCTGCTGCGCGATGCGGAAAAGCTCCTGCGCCGCGGCCTGGAGCGCCTCGGCAGCGAGCCGCTGGCGCGCCTGCCGGGCAGCGAGGAGCTGCTGACCCGGGTGCAGCTGCTGCACCAGGAGCAGCTGGATGCCGCCGAGGCCGGCTGGCGCAGCCAGGACCGGCGCGATCCCAAGCTGATCAGCCAGTTCCTCGCCGAGGGCATGGACATCCTGCTGGATGCCGACGATCTGCTGGCGCGCTGGCGTCAGCATCCGGCCGAACGCGAGGAACTCGAGGCCCTGCGCAGCGAGCTGGCGACCCTGTCGCGCGGTGCGCAGCACGCCGAGCTGCCCCAGGTCGATCAGCTGTGCATCGCCCTGCTGGCGATCTATGCGGCCGTCGGCGAGTCGCGGCTGGTGGTGGACGGCCCGTTCTTCCGCGAGGTGGAGGCGGCCCACGAAGCCCTGATCGGCATGATGGACCAGGTTGCCGCCGGCCTCGAGGTCGCTCCGCAGCCGGCGCGCGTGCAGGCTCTGCAGCAGTTGCTGGTTCAGGCCAGCAGCGTGGTCGAGGCCCCGGAGTTCGATCTGTTGGTGGAAGCCGAGCCGGTGGCCGATGCCGAGGCCGCCCCGCTGGCCGGACTCGAGCCGTCGCCGGCCGATGAGCCGGCGGCGGAGTCCGCAGCCGCCGTGGTCCTGGAGTTCGAGTCGCTGGCGGATGCCGAGCCGGTGGCCGAGGCCGATGCCGTCCCGCCGCTCGGGTTCGAGTTGTCCCTGGCCGAGGAGCCGGAAGCGGAGCTCGCAGCCGCCGCGGTCCTGGAGTTCGAGTCGCTGACGGATGCCGAGCCGGTGGCCGATGCCGTCCCGCTGGCCGGACTCGAGCCGTCGCCGGCCGATGAGCCGGCGGCGGAGTCCGATGCCGCTGCGGTCCTGGAGTTCGAGTCGCTGGTGGATGCCGAGCCGGTGGCCGAGGCCGATGCCATCCCACCGCTCGGGTTCGAGTTGTCCCTGGCCGAGGAGCCGGAAGCGGAGTTCGCAGCCGCCGCGGGCCTGGAGTTCGAGTCGCTGGCGGATGCCGAACCGGTGGTCGAGGCCGATGCGGATGTCGTCCCGCCGCTCGGGTTCGAGTTGTCCCTGGCCGACGAGCCGGTGGCGGAGCCCGCAGCCGCCGCGGGTCTGGAGTTCGACCTGCTCGCACAGACCGAGGTCGATGTTGTTTCGCTGCCCGGGATCGAGCTGGCGGCAGAAGCCGAGCCGATGGCCGAGCTCGATCCGCCGCTGGCCCATGGCGTTGCCGAACCGGCAGCCCTGCCGGTGGTGCCCGAGGACGAGGCGCCCGATGCGGAGATGGTCGAGATCTTCCTCGAGGAGGCGGGCGATATCCTGGAGAGTGCCGGCGAGGCACTCGAGCGCTGGCTCGCCCAGCCCCAGGCCCGCTCCGCCCTGGCTTCGCTGCAGCGTGACCTGCACACCCTCAAGGGTGGTGCGCGCATGGCCGGGGTCCGTGCCATCGGCGATCTGGCCCACGAGCTGGAGTTCGTCTACGAAGGTCTCACCGATGGTCGTTTCGACCTCGCCGAGGGCGCTGTCGGCCTGCTGCACGAGGGCCACGACCTGCTGGCCCGGCAGGTGGAGGAGCTGCAGTCGGGCCTGCCGCTGACCGCAGCGGGCGCACTGCTCGAACAGATGCGCGCCCTGCGTCAGGGGGAGATGCCGGACTTGCCGGCAGGCGCCCTGCCTGCACATCCTGAAGCCGAAGCCGAAGCCGAAGCCGAAGCCGAAGCCGAAGCCGAAGCCGAAGCCGAAGCCGAAGCCGAAGCCGAAGC
>NZ_SSTC01000052.1 GCF_004801855.1 Pseudomonas sp. A-1
GGCCGGGCCGGCGCGGGGGCCGGGGCCTCGGCCTTCTGGCGCGCGGCCTCGGCGGCGGCGCGCTCGGCTGCCGCACGCTCCTCGGCAACACGCTTGTCGTCCACCTCGCGCTTGGGCGCGACCACCGCTTCGGCCGCTTCCGGCTTGACGAAGGTCTTCTTCTTGCGCACTTCGACGCTGATGGTCTTGCTGCCAGCCACCCGCAGGGTGCTGGTGGTCTTGCGCTTCAGGGTGATCTTGCTGGGCTCTTCCAGCTTTTCACCGTGGCTGCTCTTCAGGTGCGCCAATAGCTTCTGCTTCTCTTCGTCGGTCACTACTTGCTCGGCGCGGTTGTGCGGCAGACCTGCCTCACGCATTTGCTGCAGCAGGCGCTCTACCGGTGTATCGACCACCTGGGCCAGTTCTTTCACCGTGACTTGCGTCATGCACTTCTCTCCTCAGGCCGCGACCACTTACTCGAACCAATGGGCTCGGGCGGCCATGATCAGCTTGCCGGCACGCTCTTCAGTCATGCCGTCGATCTCGAGCAGGTCGTCAATCGACTGCTCGGCCAGGTCTTCGCGGGTGGGCACGCCACGCAGGGCCAGCTCGACAGCCAGCTCCTTGGTCATGCCGTCCAGTTCCAGCAAGTCATCTGCCGGATGGGCGTCCGCGAGCTTCTCTTCAGTGGCGATCGCCTTGGTCAGCAGGCGATCCTTGGCACGGGCGCGCAGCTCATTGACGATCTCTTCATCAAAGCCCTCGATGCTGAGCATCTCTTCCATGGGCACGTAGGCAATCTCTTCCAGGGTGGTGAAACCCTCCTCCACCAGCACCTCTGCCAGTTCCTCGTCCACCTCCAGCTCGTCGATGAAGCGCTGCAGGATGTCGCCGGTCTCGGCCTGCTGCTTGGCCTGGATGTCGGCCTCGGTCATCACGTTGAGGGTCCAGCCGGTCAGCTGGCTGGCCAGGCGCACGTTCTGCCCGCTGCGGCCGATGGCCTGGGCCAGGTTGTCGGCCGCCACGGCGATGTCCATGGTGTGGGTGTCCTCGTCGACGATGATCGCCGCCACTTCGGCCGGAGCCATGGCATTGATCACGAACTGCGCCGGGTTGTCGTCCCACAGCACGATGTCGACGCGCTCGCCGCCCAGCTCGCCGGACACGGCCTGCACGCGCGAACCGCGCATGCCGATGCAGGCACCCTGCGGGTCAATGCGCTTGTCCTTGGAGCGCACGGCGATCTTGGCGCGCGAACCCGGGTCACGGGCGGCAGCCATGATCTCGATCAGCCCTTCGGCGATCTCCGGCACCTCGATGCTGAACAGCTCGATGATCATTTCCGGCGCGGTGCGCGACAGGATCAGCTGCGGGCCGCGGTTCTCGCTGCGGATTTCCTTGAGCAGGGCGCGCACGCGGGTACCGACGCGGAACGACTCGCGCGGGATGATGTGCTCGCGGGCCAGCAGGGCCTCGGCATTGTTGCCCAGATCGACGATCACGCTGTCGCGGGAGGCCTTCTTCACTGTGCCGGAGATGATCTCGCCGACCCGCTCGCGGTAGGCGTCGACCACCTGGGCGCGCTCGGCCTCGCGGACCTTCTGCACGATGACCTGCTTGGCGGTCTGTGCGGCGATGCGGCCGAACTCGATCGACTCGATTTTCTCCTCGATCAGGTCGCCGACCTTGGCGCCTTCCTGCTTCTCCTGCGCCTCGGCGAGGGTCAGCTCGGCCGCCGGATTCTCCAGGGCCTCTTCCTCGACCACGGTCCAGCGGCGGAAGGTTTCATAGTTGCCATTGTGACGATTGATCGACACGCGCACGTCGACCTCGTCCTCGTAACGTTTCTTGGTGGCAGTGGCCAGAGCCAGTTCCAGCGCTTCGAAAATCACGCCGGCCGGTACGCCCTTTTCATTGGACACCGACTCTACTACCAGCAGTACTTCTTTGCTCATCGTACGCCTCGCCTTTCGCAATCCATTGGGATCCGCCGGATCCGCGCCTCAGTCAAAACGGGGAATGATGTTGGCCTTGTCGATCGACTCGATCGGCAGCAGGTATTCATGGTTGTCGACCTGGACCACCACATCCTGCTCCTCGACGCCACACAGCACGCCCTGGAAATTGCGTCGACCCTCGTAGGGCGAGCGCAGCCTGATCTTCACCTGCGCGCCGGCATGGGCAGCGAACTGCTCGAGGGTGAACAAGGGGCGATCCATTCCCGGTGAAGAAACTTCCAGGGTGTACTCGCCGCTGATCGGGTCCTCGACATCCAGCACACCGCTGATCTGGCGACTGACCTTTTCGCAGTCGTCGATCAGGATGCCATCGGGATTATCGATGTAGACCCGCAGCAGGGAGTGCCGCCCCTGGGAAATGAATTCGATGCCCCAGCACTGGTAGCCGAGGGCCTCGACTACCGGGGCCAGCAAGGCCTGCAACTGTTCTAGCTTGCTCGACACCTGATCGCCTCCGCATGCTGTGCAAACAAAAAATGGGCGAAGCGCCCATCCCGTAGGTGACCACTCGCCAGAATGGAGAGTGGTACAGACTGTCCAACTAGCAAAAGGCCCCTTAAAAGGGGCCTTTTGAAAAACTGGTTGCGGGGGCAGGATTTGAACCTACGACCTTCGGGTTATGAGCCCGACGAGCTACCAGACTGCTCCACCCCGCGTCAAAGATGATGAACTATACAGTGCCCGCCCCTGGCGGTCAACTGAAGTTCCGGTAACGACAAAGCCCGCATCAGCGGGCTTTGTCGTGTTTGGTACCGAGGAGGGGACTCGAACCCCTACAGCCTATGGCCACTACCACCTCAAGGTAGCGTGTCTACCAATTCCACCACCTCGGCAAACTCTTTTTCGCAAACTACCCGTTACTGCTTCTGTCCTTCAGTTGCCGGAACATCCGAGGACTGGGGCTTTTGCGCTTCAAGCACTGGCACATCATCTGCAGCAGGCTTGCTTGGAACTTCTAGCACTGCCGGATCCGGCAGACCGCTTTGATTAAGCATATCAGCTTTGTCTTTGGCAAAAAAGGCCAAACCGAGGCTGGTAGCAAAAAAAACAGCAGCAAGTATAGCAGTAAAACGACTCAGGAAGGTAGCCGAACCCTGGCTACCGAACACGGTTGCCGAAGCCCCCGCACCGAACGAAGCGCCGGCATCGGCACCCTTGCCCTGCTGCACCAGCACCAGGCCAACCAGCCCCAGCGCCACCAGCAAATGCACAACGATCACCACAGTCTCAAGCATCTTCAGCTTCCCGCGGCACGACAGATCGCACCGAACTCGTCCGCATTGAGGGAGGCCCCACCGATCAGCCCCCCATCGATATCCGGCATGCCGAACAACTCGGCCGCGCTGGCGGCCTTCACGCTGCCGCCATAAACAATCCTGACACCTGCCGCCACGCTGGCATTCTCCGCCGCCAAGTGGGCACGAATCGCAGCGTGCACCTCCTGGGCCTGCTGCGGAGTCGCCGTCAGCCCGGTACCTATAGCCCAGACCGGCTCGTAGGCGATCACCGCCTTGGCAAATGCTCCGACTCCGAGCTCGTCGATCACCGCGCCGAGCTGCTGCATCACCACCGCCAGAGTCTGGCCGGCCTCGCGCTGCTCGCGCGTCTCGCCGACGCACAGCACCGGGACCAGCCCATGCATCTGCGCCGCGGAGAACTTGCGGCAGACAATCGCATCGCCCTCGCCCAGCAACTGGCGGCGCTCGGAATGCCCCACCAGTACATAGCTGCAACCCGCATCAGCCAACTGACTGGCGGAAATTTCGCCAGTCAGCGCACCCTGCATCGGCTCGACCGCGCAATTCTGCGCGCCGACGGCGATCTGCTTGCCCGACAGCCCGGCAATTGCCTGGGTCACGTACAGACAGGGTGGCATCACCGCCACATCGACACCCGCCGGCAGGGCCAGCATGCGCAAACCTTTGATCAGCTCGGAAACGCTGGCCTGTGTGCCATGCATCTTCCAGTTACCAGCGACCAGGGGGCGGCGCATGCTAAACCTCGTCGTCCAAAGTGGGCGCAGATGTTACTCAAGCGCAGGCAAACTGGCAAGCGAAATCAAGCACATACCTCTTTCACGAGGGCAGCGAGGGTTTCCGCATGGGCACGCACCATTGCCTCGTCGTCGCCCTCGACCATCACCCGCACCAGCGGCTCGGTACCCGACTTGCGCAACAGCACGCGGCCGCGACCGGCCATGGCCTCGGTCACCCGCGCACAGGCTTCCTGCACCTGCGGGTGCGCCACCGGGTCCTGACCACCGCCGAAGCGCACGTTGATGAGTACCTGCGGGCACTTGTGCAGGCCGTGGCGCGCCTCGGCCAGGCTCTGCTCGCGTCGACGCAGGGCCAGCAGGACCTGCAACGCGGCAACAATCGCGTCGCCGGTGGTGACGTGCTGCTTGCAGACGATGTGTCCGGAGTTCTCGCCGCCCAGCACCCAGCCGCGCTCGAGCATCTCGGCCATCACGTAGCGGTCGCCGACCTTGGCGCGCACGAACGGGATGTTGCGCGCCGCAAGGGCCAGTTCGAGCCCCAGGTTGCTCATCAGGGTGCCGACGACGCCGGTGCCTTCCGGCAGGCGGTCGCGCTCCTGGAGGTCGCTGGCGACGATGTACAGCAGCTCGTCGCCATCGACCACGGCACCGGTATGGTCGACCATCAGCACACGGTCGCCGTCGCCGTCGAAGGCGATGCCCATGTCGGCCCCCTGCTCGAGTACCGCCTGCTGCAGCGCCCCCATGTGCGTGGAGCCGACTCCCGCGTTGATGTTGACGCCGTCCGGCTGCGCGGCGATCACCGCCACCTCGGCGCCCAGCTCGCGGAACACGCTGGGCGCGACCTTGTAGGTGGCGCCGTGGGCGCAGTCGAGCACCAGCTTGAGGCCGGAGAAATCGGTGCTGGTCGGCACGCTGCTCTTGCAGAACTCGATGTAGCGGCCGGCGGCGTCGTTGATCCGCGAGGCCTTGCCCAGCTGCGCCGACTCGACCACATGCATCGGCGCATCGAGCAGTTCCTCGATCATCAGCTCCACTTCGTCCGGCAGCTTGGTGCCCTTGCCGGAAAAGAACTTGATGCCGTTGTCGTCGTGGGGATTGTGCGAAGCGCTGATGACGATGCCGGCGTCGGCGTGGAAGGTACGGGTCAGGTAGGCCACCGCGGGAGTGGGCATCGGCCCGAGCAGCATAACGTCGGCCCCGGCGGCGATCAGACCGGCCTGCAGGGCGGACTCGAACATGTAGCCGGAGATGCGCGTGTCCTTGCCGATCAGCACCTTGCAGTGGCCCTGGCGACGAAACGCCATGCCGGCGGCCCAGCCCAGCTTGAGCATGAACTCGGGGGTGATGGGAAACTCGCCCACGCGACCGCGGATACCGTCGGTACCGAAATATTTTCTAGCCATCCTGTCTTCCTGCTTCTGTTCTCGTCACTCCGCCCATTCCACGGCGGCAATCATGCGGACCACGTCCACGGTCTCGGCGACATCGTGCACGCGGATGATCTGCGCTCCCTTGGCCACCGCCAGGGCGGCCAGAGCCAGACTGCCGTACAGGCGCTCGCCCACCGGCCTGTCCAGCACCTTGCCGATCATGCTCTTGCGCGACACGCCGACCAGCAGCGGCAGGCCGAAGGCATGCAGCCGCTCCAGATGCTGGAACAGGCGCAGATTGTGCTCCAGGGTCTTGGCGAAGCCAAACCCGGGATCCAGCACGACGCGCTCGCGAGCGATGCCGGCGCCCTCGCAGGCGGCGATGCGCTCGGCGAGGAAGTCGCGCACCTCGGCATGAATGTCCGGGTACTGCGGATCGTCCTGCATGTTGCCCGGCTCGCCGCGCATGTGCATCAGGCACACCGGCAGGCCGCTTTCGGCCGCCGCGGCGAGGGCACCGGGGCGCTGCAGCGAGCGCACGTCGTTGAGCAGGCCGGCGCCGAGGCGCGCCGAATCGCGCATCACCGCGGCGGTGGAGGTGTCGACGGAAATGATCACGTCCAGCTCGCGGGCGATGGCCTCGACCGCCGGACAGACCCGCTCCAGCTCTTCCTGCTCGGAAACCGGTGGTGCTCCCGGACGTGTCGACTCGCCGCCGATATCGATCAGCGTGGCGCCGGCGCGCACCATCGCCTCGGCGTGCCGCAACGCGGCATCCAGGCGGCTGAAGCGGCCACCGTCGGAGAAGGAGTCGGGGGTGACGTTGAGGATGCCCATCACCTGCGGACGGGACAGATCGAGAAACCGGCTGCCACAGGGCAGCCGGTCGAGGTGGGGATGCTTGCTCATCGAAGGATCAGTGTTCTCCGGCCGGGCCGCCGATCGGCTTGTCGGCCCGCGGACCGGCCTCGGCCTGCGGCCGGCTGCCTCCCGCGGAGCCGCTGCCGGAGTCGCCCCAGCCCTTGGGTTCGCGCGGCTCGCGGCCGTCCATGATGTCGGCGACCTGCTCGGCATCGATGGTCTCGTACTTCATCAGCGCATCGGCCATGGCGTGCAGCTTGTCGAGGTTGTCGCGCAGGGCCTGCTCGGCCTGGGTGTAGTTGCCGTCGATCACCGCACGCACCTCCTCGTCGATCAGCCGCGCAGTTTCCGCGGAAACGTTGCTGCCGCGTCCGGCCGAGCGGCCGAGGAACACCTCTTCCTCCTCGTCGGCGTAGGACAGGAAGCCCAGCTTGTCGGACATGCCCCACTGGGTGACCATGGTCCGCGCGATGCGGGTGGCCTGGCCGATATCGCCGGTAGCGCCGTTGGTGACCTTGTCGTGACCGAAGATGATCTCCTCGGCGATGCGCCCACCGAAGATCATCTTCAGCTTGTTGTGCAGCCAGATGCGGCTGTAGCCGTGGTGGTCGCGCTCGGGCAGGGAAATGGTCACACCCAGGGCGCGGCCGCGCGGGATGATGGTGACCTTGTGCACCGGGTCGGAGGGGAACAGGCAGCCGAGGATGGCGTGGCCGGACTCGTGGTAGGCGGTCATCAGCTTCTCGTCCTCGGTCATGACCATGGAGCGGCGCTCGGCGCCCATCATGATCTTGTCCTTGGCCAGCTCGAACTCCTTCATCTCGACCAGGCGCTTGCCGTTGCGCGCGGCGAACAGCGAGGCCTCGTTGACCAGGTTGGCCAGGTCGGCGCCGGAGAAGCCGGGGGTGCCGCGGGCGATCACCGAAGGCTCGACGTCGTCGCCCAGCGGCACCTTGCGCATGTGCACCTTGAGGATCTGCTCGCGACCGCGCACGTCCGGCAGGCCGACCACCACCTGGCGGTCGAAGCGGCCCGGGCGCAGCAGCGCCGGGTCGAGCACGTCCGGGCGGTTGGTGGCGGCGATGACGATGATGCCGTCGTTCATCTCGAAGCCGTCCATCTCCACCAGCAGCTGGTTGAGGGTCTGCTCGCGCTCGTCGTGCCCGCCGCCGAGACCGGCGCCGCGATGGCGGCCGACCGCGTCGATCTCGTCGATGAAGATGATGCAGGGCGCATGCTTCTTGGCCTGCTCGAACATGTCGCGCACGCGCGAGGCACCGACGCCGACGAACATTTCGACGAAGTCGGAACCGGAGATGGTGAAGAACGGCACCTTGGCCTCGCCGGCGATGGCCTTGGCCAGCAGGGTCTTGCCGGTACCGGGCGGGCCGACCATCAGCACGCCGCGCGGGATACGCCCGCCAAGGCGCTGGAACTTGCCCGGATCACGAAGGAACTCGACCAGCTCGCCGACCTCCTCCTTGGCCTCGTCGCAGCCGGCGACGTCGGCCAGGGTGGTCTTCACCTGGTCCTCGGAGAGCAGGCGCGCCTTGCTCTTGCCGAAGCTCATCGGGCCGCCGCGACCGCCGCCGCCGCCCTGCATCTGGCGCATGAAGAACATGAACACGGCGATGATCACCAGGATCGGGAAGCTGGCCACCAGCAGCTGGCTCCAGATGCTCTGCTGCTCGGGCTGCTTGCCCTCGATCACCACCTTGCTGTCGATCAGGTCGCCGATCAGGCCGTTGTCCTGGATCGCCGGGCGCACGGTGCGGAAGGGTTCGCCGTCGACACGGCGGCCGGTGATGATGTAACCGTCGACGGTCACACGCTCGACCTTGCCGTCCTTGACCTCCTGGATGAACTCCGAATAGTTGAGCGACTGCGGCTCGTTCGGAGTGGAGAAGTTGTTCATCACCGTCACCAGCACGGCTGCGATGATCAGCCACAGGATCAGGTTCTTTGCCATGTCGTTCAATTGACTACCCTCGCTGACCGGCCCCGCCTGGAAACCGCTTCACATGACGGCCGGTTCTCTACCGACCTAACTTACTACAGCCGCCCGATTGCTGGCAGAGCGGGTTGTAACGTCGTTTGACCCGGCACCGGGCCATTGCCTGCAGTCTAGGCGCCGCAGAACCCGCGTGCGAGCAGATACTGATCGCGCGAACGGTAGCCGTCCTTCTGCGCCATCTTCACGCAGGGATCGTCGAAATGCTCTTTCAGCCAACGCGGGCTGGTCTTGGAACGGGCCACGGGTACCTCATCTGTGCGGCTCAGGGGACACTCGGGTACACTAGCCGCCGCTTTCAACTGGATCAGACGCAAGGGTCAGATTATGCCGCTCACCAACGAGCAGAAGAAACAGTACAAATCTATCGGCCACCACCTGAATCCGGTATTGATCGTGGCGGAAAACGGGCTGACCGAAGGCGTGCTGGCCGAACTGGAGCGCGCGCTCAACGATCACGAGCTGATCAAGATCAAGTTCGCCCTCACCGAGCGCGATGATCGCCGCGCCCTGATCGACGAGCTGTGCCAGCAGGCACGCTGCGAACTGGTACAGGTCATCGGCAAGATGGCGCTGGTCTACCGCAAGGCGGCCAAGCAGAACCGCCAGCTGTCCAACATCGTGCGCCACGCGCTGTAAGACGCAAACGGGCGCTGCCACCGGCAGCGCCCGTCCCTTCACTGCTCGCCGGGCACCGGCTGCAACACCAGCACCAGGCCGCAGGCCGCCACCGCCATGTAGCAGAACGACTGCCAGCTGCCTCCCGCCAGGCCCAGCCAGGGCCCGACGAAGTAGCCACCCACCAGCAGCAGCACCGCCAGCAGCAGCTGGCCGCGAAAATCCGCCCACAACCCGCGCATCCCCTGTACCTGGGCCAGCACCAGCTTCTGCAGCAGCGCGCAGAAACCGGCGAAGGCCAGCAGCAGCGGAATCAGGCTGGCGGCGATATCCTCCAGCAGCAGCGGCGCCAGACCGTAATGCTCCAGCGCCGGCAGCAGCACGAAATACAGCAGCCACAGGCCGCCGACCCAGAAGGTCTGCGCCAGACGCCAGCTGATGGCGCCGGCGCGCGGCGGCATGCGGGAGCGGAGCGCGTCAGAGATGGCGCACCTCGACGATCTCGTACTCGACCTTGCCGCTCGGGGTCTGCACCACCACCACGTCACCCTCCTCCTTGCCCACCAGGGCGCGGGCGATGGGCGAGCTGACCGAGAGCTTGCCGGCCTTGATGTCAGCCTCGTCGTCGCCGACGATCTGGTAGGTCACGCTCTCGTCGGTGTCGCAGTTGGCGATCTCCACGGTGGTGCCGAAGATCACCTTGCCGGTGTGGGGGATGGCCGTCACGTCGATGATCTGGGCGTTCTGCAGGCGACCTTCGATGTCGCGGATGCGCGCCTCGACCATGCCCTGCTGTTCGCGGGCGGCATGGTATTCGGCGTTTTCCTTCAGGTCACCCAGCTCGCGCGCTTCGGCGATGGCCTGGGTGATCTGCGGGCGCAGCACGGTCTTCAGATGCTTCAGCTCGTCCTCCAGGGCGCGCGCGCCCTGGACGGTCATCGGGAACTTGCTCATGCCTTGATTCCTGCATGGAGATCCTGCAGACGGCGCACGGTCTTCTCGGGACCGAACTTGAGCGCTTCACAGATCGCCTGGCCACCGGCGATGGTGGTGGTGATGCAGATCTTGTGCTGCAGGGCGTTGCGACGGATGGAGAAGGAGTCGGCGATCGACTGACGGCCTTCGGTGGTGTTGATGATCAGATTGACCTCGTCGTTCTTGATCATGTCGACCACGTGCGGACGGCCCTCGGTCACCTTGTTGACGCGGCGCACCGGCAGGCCTTCGGCCTCGATCACCTTGGCGGTACCGGCGGTGGCCACCACTTCGAAACCGAGGTCGATCAGGTCGCGGGCGACCTGGGCGACGAAGCGCTTGTCGTCCTCGCGCACGCTGATGAACGCGGTGCCGCCGGTCGGCAGGATCTCGCTGGCGCCGAGCTGGGCCTTGGCGAAGGCCTCGGCGAAGCTGTCGCCCACGCCCATCACCTCGCCGGTGGACTTCATCTCCGGGCCGAGGATCGGGTCGACGCCGGGGAACTTGGCGAACGGGAACACCGCTTCCTTGACGCTGTAGTACGGCGGGATCACCTCGGCGGTGAAGCCGACTTCCTCGAGGCTCTTGCCGGCCATCACGCGGGCGGCGACCTTGGCCAGCGACTCGCCGACGCACTTGGAGACGAACGGCACGGTACGCGAGGCGCGCGGGTTGACCTCGATGACGTAGATGTCCTCGCCCTGCACGGCCATCTGCACGTTCATCAGGCCGACCACGCCGAGCTCCAGGGCCATCTTCTTGACCTGGCTGCGGATCTCGTCCTGGATGTGCTTGGGCAGCGAGTACGGCGGCAGCGAGCAGGCGGAGTCGCCGGAGTGCACGCCGGCCTGCTCGATGTGCTGCATGATCGCGCCAATCACCACGGTCTGGCCGTCGCACACCGCGTCGATGTCGACCTCGATGGCGCAGTTGAGGAAGTGGTCGAGCAGCACCGGGCTGTCGTTGGACACCTTCACCGCTTCGCGCATGTAGCGCTTGAGTTCTTCTTCCTGGTAGACGATCTCCATCGCCCGGCCGCCCAGCACGTAGGACGGACGCACCACCAGCGGATAGCCGATGACCTTGGAGTGGGCCAGGGCCTCGTCCTCGCTGCGCGCGGTGGCGTTGGCCGGCTGGCGCAGGCCGAGGCGCTGGACCATCTGCTGGAAGCGCTCGCGGTCCTCGGCGCGGTCGATGGCGTCCGGGGTGGTGCCGATGATCGGCACGCCGGCCTCTTCCAGGGCACGGCAGATCTTCAGCGGGGTCTGGCCGCCGAACTGCACGATGACGCCCTTGGGCTGCTCGACGCGGACGATCTCCAGCACGTCCTCCAGGGTCACCGGCTCGAAGTACAGGCGGTCGGAGGTGTCGTAGTCGGTGGAGACGGTTTCCGGGTTGCAGTTGACCATGATGGTCTCGTAGCCGTCTTCGCGCATGGCGAGGGCGGCATGGACGCAGCAGTAGTCGAACTCGATGCCCTGGCCGATGCGGTTCGGACCGCCGCCGAGGATCATGATCTTGTCGCGCGACGACGGGTTGGCCTCGCACTCTTCCTCGTAGGTCGAGTACATGTAGGCGGTGTCGGTGGCGAACTCGGCGGCGCAGGTATCGACGCGCTTGTACACCGGCACGACCTTGAGCTTCTGGCGGTGGCTGCGCAGGTTCTTCTCGGTGACGCCGAGCAGCTTGGCCAGACGGGCGTCGGAGAAGCCCTTGCGCTTGAGCTTCCACATCAGGTCGCGGTCGAGACTGGACAGGCCGAGGGTCTTGACCTGTTCCTCGTCCTTGACCAGGTCCTCGATCTGCACCAGGAACCAGTGGTCGATCTTGGTCAGCGCATAGACGTCGTCGATGCTCAGGCCGGCGCGGAAGGCGTCGGCGACGTACCAGATGCGCTCGGCGCCCGGCACGGTCAGCTCGCGCCTGAGGATGCTCTGGGCATCCGGATCGGTCAGTTCCAGCTTCGGATCGAAGCCGGTGGCGCCGACTTCCAGGCCGCGCAGGGCCTTCTGCACCGACTCCTGGAAGGTGCGGCCGATGGCCATCACTTCACCGACCGACTTCATCTGGGTGGTCAGGCGGGCGTCGGCCTTGGGGAACTTCTCGAAGGCGAAGCGCGGGATCTTGGTGACCACGTAGTCGATCGACGGCTCGAAGGAGGCCGGGGTGCGGCCGCCGGTGATGTCGTTGGACAGCTCGTCGAGGGTGTAGCCGACCGCCAGCTTGGCGGCGATCTTGGCGATCGGGAAGCCGGTGGCCTTGGAAGCCAGTGCCGAGGAACGCGACACGCGCGGGTTCATCTCGATCACCACCATGCGGCCGTCCTTCGGGTTGATGCCGAACTGGACGTTGGAGCCGCCGGTTTCCACGCCGATCTCGCGCAGCACCGCCAGCGAGGCGTTGCGCATGATCTGGTATTCCTTGTCGGTCAGGGTCTGCGCCGGCGCGACGGTGATCGAGTCGCCGGTGTGTACGCCCATCGGATCGAAGTTCTCGATGGCACAGACGATGATGCAGTTATCCTTCTTGTCGCGGACCACCTCCATCTCGTATTCCTTCCAGCCGATCAGCGACTCGTCGATCAGCAGCTCGCTGGTCGGCGACAGGTCGAGACCGCGGGTGCAGATTTCCTCGAACTCTTCACGGTTGTAGGCGATGCCGCCACCGGTGCCGCCCATGGTGAACGACGGGCGGATGATGCAGGGGAAGCCGACCTTGTCGAGCACGCCGTAGGCTTCGTCCATGTTGTGGGCGATGCCGGAGCGCGGACAGGCCAGGCCGATGTCGCGCATGGCCTTGTCGAAGCGCGAGCGGTCCTCGGCCTTGTCGATGGTGTCGGCGTTGGCGCCGATCATCTCGACGCCGAACTTGGCCAGCACGCCGTGCTTTTCCAGATCCAGCGCGCAGTTCAGCGCGGTCTGGCCGCCCATGGTCGGCAGCAGGGCGTCGGGACGCTCCTTCTCGATGATCTTGGCCACGGTCTGCCATTTGATCGGCTCGATGTAGGTGGCGTCGGCCATGGCCGGGTCGGTCATGATGGTGGCCGGGTTGGAGTTCACCAGGATGACGCGGAAGCCTTCCTCGCGCAGGGCCTTGCAGGCCTGGGCGCCGGAATAGTCGAACTCGCAGGCCTGGCCGATGACGATGGGGCCGGCGCCGAGGATCAGGATACTTTTAATGTCTGTACGTTTTGGCATGGTCTCTCACACGAATCCGTTGATCTGTCGGCAAACTCAGCGACGCTTGGCCATTTCGGCGATGAAGCGGTCGAACAGCGGGGCCACGTCGTGCGGGCCCGGGCTGGCTTCCGGGTGGCCCTGGAAGCTGAAGGCGACCTTGTCGGTACGCTCGATGCCTTGCAGAGTGCCGTCGAACAGCGATTTGTGGGTGGCGCGCAGGTTGCCCGGCAGGCTGGTCTCGTCGGCGCAGAAGCCGTGGTTCTGGCTGGTGATCATCACCACGCCGCTGTCCAGATCCTGCACCGGGTGGTTGGCGCCGTGGTGGCCGTGGCCCATCTTCATGGTCTTGGCGCCGGAGGCCAGGGCCAGCAGCTGGTGGCCGAGGCAGATGCCGAACACCGGGATCTCGGTCTCCAGCACGTCCTTGATCGCCTGGATGGCGTAGTCGCACGGCTCGGGGTCGCCCGGGCCGTTGGACAGGAACACGCCGTCCGGATTCATCGCCAGCACGGTGCTGGCCGGGGTCTGCGCCGGCACCACGGTCACGCGGCAGCCGCGCGCCACCAGCATGCGCAGGATGTTCAGCTTGACGCCGAAGTCGTAGGCCACCACGTGGTAGGGCAGCTCGCTGGCGGGGATTTCCGGGTGGCTGTCGCTTTCCAGGCTCCACACGCTGGAGCGCCACTCGTAGGTCTCGCTGCAGCTGACCACCTTGGCCAGGTCCATGCCCTTGAGGCCGGGGAAGCTGCGCGCCAGTTCCAGCGCCTTCTCCTCGGTGGCGTCGTCGCCGGCGAGGATGCAGCCGTTCTGCGAGCCCTTCTCGCGCAGGATGCGGGTCAGGCGGCGGGTGTCGATGCCGGCGATGGCGACGGTACCGTGCTCCTTCAGGTAGTCCGGCAGCGACTGCCGGTTGCGCCAGCTGCTGGCCAGCAGCGGCAGGTCGCGGATGATCAGGCCGGCGGCCCACACCTTGTTCGACTCGGCGTCCTCCGGCGTGGTGCCGGTGTTGCCGATGTGCGGGTAGGTCAGGGTGACGATCTGCTGGCAGTAGGAAGGATCGGTGAGAATTTCCTGATAGCCGGTCATGGCGGTGTTGAAGACCACCTCGCCGACGGTCTGGCCGTCAGCGCCGATGGCTTCACCGCGGAAAATGCTGCCGTCGGCAAGCGCGAGTATGGCTGGCTTAGTCAAGAAGACCTCCCGTAGATTGAAGCGGTTCATGCAAATTCAGGTTGCAAAAAAGCGGAATGACGTGAGAACCACATCACCCCGCTTCTTTGTCATATTGCTTGCATGCTCGTAGTGGACACACTAAAGCGGCATTTTAGAGCAAAAATCAGCCAACGGAAAGGGCCGGTCGGCCGGACGACCGCAGCCCATGCACCCTTGCAGTGCAGGCGACCGCCGGCCGCCGCGGGCCGTTCAGCGCAGATCGAGCACATCCTGCATGTCGTACAGCGCCGGCGCACGCCCTTCCAGCCACAGCGCCGAGCGCACCGCGCCCTTGGCGAAGGTCATCCGGCTGGAGGCCTTGTGGGTGATCTCGACCCGCTCGCCGTCGGCGGCGAACAGCACGGTGTGGTCGCCGACCACGTCGCCGGCACGCACGGTGGCGAAGCCGATGGTCTCGCGCTCGCGCGCACCGGTCTGACCCTCGCGGCCGTAGACCGCGACCTTGCGCAGGTCACGCCCCAGGGCGCTGGCCACCACCTCGCCCATGCGCAGGGCGGTGCCGGACGGCGCGTCGACCTTGTGACGGTGATGGGCCTCGATGATCTCGATGTCCACCTCGTCGCCCAGCACGCGCGCCGCGGTATCCAGCAGCTTCAGGCACAGGTTGACGCCGACGCTGAAGTTGGCGGCGAACACGATGGGAATCTCGCGCGCCGCCTCTGCCAGCTGCTGCTTCTCCTCCGGCGTGAAGCCGGTGGTGCCGATGACCATGGCCTTGCCGGCCGCGCGGCAGACTTCGAGATTCTTCAGGGTGACGCTCGGATGGGTGAAGTCGATCAGCACGTCGAAGTCATCCAGCACCTGGGCGAGATCGCCGGCCAGGGCCACGCCAAGGCGGCCGACACCGGCCAGCTCGCCGGCATCGGCGCCGATCAGGCTGCTGTCCGGACGATCCACCGCCGCGCTCAGCACGGCGCCGGGCGCCTGCTGCACCGCCTCGACCAGCGTCTTGCCCATGCGCCCGGCGGCGCCCATCACTGCAATACGTCGCATAACTCTGCTCCGGAGGGCGGCCCGCGCCGCCGTCCTGTTCGGTTAAAGATCGTCGAAGAAGCGCTTCACACCCTCGAACCAGCCACTGGCCTTGGGCGAGTGCGAGCTGTCGCCCTGCAGGGTGCTGCGGAACTCCTCGAGCAGTTCGCGCTGGCGCTTGTCCAGGTTGACCGGGGTCTCCACCACCACCCGGCACATCAGGTCGCCGGCCCCGCCGCCACGCACCGGGGTCACCCCCTTGCCGCGCAGGCGGAACAGCTTGCCGGTCTGGGTCGCCTCGGGGATCTTCAGCTTGACCCGGCCGTCGAGGGTCGGCACCTCGAGCTCGCCGCCCAGCGCCGCATCGGCGAAGCTGATCGGCACTTCGCAGTACAGGTGCTTGCCGTCGCGCTGGAAGATCGCATGTTCGCGCACATTGACCACGACGTACAGGTCGCCGGACGGGCCGCCCAGGGTTCCGGCCTCGCCCTCGCCGGACAGACGGATGCGGTCGCCACTGTCGACGCCGGCCGGCACCTTGACCGACAGGGTCTTGTGCTCCTCGACGCGCCCCTGACCGTGGCAGCTGCCGCAGGGATCGGAAATCATCTTGCCGCTGCCGTGGCAGCGCGGGCAGGCCTGCTGCACCGAGAAGAAGCCCTGCTGCATGCGCACCTGGCCGACGCCACCACAGGTGGTGCAGGTCACCGGCGAGCTGCCCTTCTTGGCGCCGCTGCCGTCGCAGGTCTTGCACGCCACCAGGGTCGGCACGCGGATGGTCACCGTGGTGCCGCGCACCGCCTCCTCGAGGTCCAGCTCGAGGGTGTAGCGCAGGTCGCTGCCGCGCTGCGGGCCACCGCGCGCACCGCCGCGCCCACCACCGAAGAAGTCGCTGAACACGTCGCCGAAGATGTCGGAGAAGTTGGCGCCACCGGCACCGAAGCCGGCACCGCCACCCATGCTCGGATCGACCCCGGCATGGCCGTACTGGTCGTAGGACGCACGCTTGCTGGCGTCGGAGAGCACCTCGTAGGCCTCGTTGGCCTCCTTGAATTTCTCCTCGGCCGCCTTGTCGTCGGGATTGCGGTCGGGGTGATACTTCATCGCCAGGCGACGGTAGGCCTTCTTCAGCTCTGCCTCGCTGGCGCCGCGCTCGACGCCGAGCACCTCGTAATAGTCACGTTTTGCCATGGATCTCGTGCACTCCGGTTTCATCTTCCCCAGACACGCCGACGCGGGAGCAAGCTCCCGCGCGGCGGTTCAGGCCCGCCGCAGGGGCGGCAGGCCGGGGCGGAAGCAAGCGTGACGCTTACTTGTTGTCCTTGACCTCTTCGAACTCGGCGTCGACCACGTCGTCGCCGGGCGCCTTGTCCTGCTTGGCGCCGCCGCCCTGCTGGGTGGCGTCTTGGGCCTGCTCGGCGTACAGCTTCTGCGCCAGCGGCGCGGACGCCGCGGACAGGGCGTTGATCTTGGCCTCGATGGTCGCCTTGTCGTCGCCCTTCACGGCCGCTTCCAGCTCGCCCAGCGCGGTCTCGATGGCCGCCTTCTCCTCGGCGGTCGCCTTGTCGCCGGCCTCGGTGACCATCTTGCGGGTGGCGTGCACCAGCTGGTCGCCCTGGTTGCGCGCGGCGACCAGTTCCTCGAACTTGCGGTCTTCCTCGGCGTTGGCCTCGGCGTCGCGGACCATCTGCTGGATCTCTTCCTCGGACAGGCCGGAGTTGGCCTTGATCACGATGGACTGCTGCTTGCCGGTGGCCTTGTCCTTGGCGGACACGTGCAGGATGCCGTTGGCGTCGATGTCGAAGGTGACCTCGATCTGCGGCACGCCGCGCGGCGCCGGCGGGATGTCGGCGAGGTCGAAGCGGCCCAGCGACTTGTTCTGCCCGGCCTGCTTGCGCTCGCCCTGCAGCACGTGGATGGTCACCGCGCTCTGGTTGTCGTCGGCGGTGGAGAACACCTGCGACTTCTTGGTCGGGATAGTGGTGTTCTTCTCGATCAGCGCGGTCATCACCCCGCCCAGGGTCTCGATGCCCAGGGTCAGCGGGGAGACGTCGAGCAGCAGCACGTCCTTGACGTCGCCGGCCAGCACGGCGCCCTGGATGGCGGCGCCCATGGCCACGGCCTCGTCCGGGTTGACGTCCTTGCGCGGCTCCTTGCCGAAGAACTCGGCGACCTTCTGCTGCACCATCGGCATGCGGGTCTGGCCGCCGACCAGGATCACCTCGTCGATCTTGCCGGCGTCGATGCCGGCGTCCTTCAGGGCGATGCGGCACGGCTCGATGGTGCGCGCGACCAGGTCCTCGACCAGCGCTTCCAGCTTGGCGCGAGAGATCTTCACGTTGAGGTGCTTGGGACCGGTGGCGTCGGCGGTGATGTACGGCAGGTTGACGTCGGTCTGCTGGCTGGAGGACAGCTCGATCTTGGCCTTCTCGGCGGCTTCCTTCAGGCGCTGCATGGCCAGCGGGTCGCCCTTGAGGTCGATGCCGCTTTCCTTCCTGAACTCGTCGACGAGGTAGTCGATCAGGCGCATGTCGAAGTCTTCGCCACCGAGGAAGGTGTCGCCGTTGGTGGCCAGCACCTCGAACTGGTGCTCGCCGTCGACCTCGGCGATCTCGATCACCGACACGTCGAAGGTGCCGCCACCCAGGTCGTAGACGATGATGGTGTGGTCGCCCTTGGCCTTGTCCATGCCGTAGGCCAGCGCCGCGGCGGTCGGCTCGTTGATGATGCGCTTGACGTCGAGGCCGGCGATGCGGCCGGCGTCCTTGGTGGCCTGGCGCTGGCTGTCGTTGAAGTAGGCCGGCACGGTGATCACCGCCTCGGTGACCGCCTCGCCGAGGTAGTCCTCGGCGGTCTTCTTCATCTTCTTCAGCACTTCGGCGCTGATCTGCGGCGGCGCCATCTTCTGGCCCTTCACTTCCACCCAGGCGTCGCCGTTGTCGGCCTTGGCGATCTTGTAGGGCACCAGCTTGATGTCCTTCTGCACCACGTCCTCTTCGAAGCGACGGCCGATCAGGCGCTTCACCGCGAACAGGGTGTTGTGCGGGTTGGTGACGGCCTGGCGCTTGGCGCTCTGACCGACCAGGATCTCGCCGTCGTTGGTGTAGGCGATGATCGACGGGGTGGTGCGCGCACCTTCGGCGTTCTCGATCACCTTGGCGACGCCGTTCTCCAGAACGGACACGCAGGAGTTGGTGGTGCCCAGGTCGATACCGATGATTTTGCCCATATTCACTCTCCCGAAACTTGGATTCCGGCAGCCGCACGGCGGCTGCCCGGATGACTCAGATGCTTGGCACTACAGATGGGGATGCCCCGACGGCTTTCAAGGGCATTCCCGGCGATTGGTTCATTCGGCCTTGCTGACCACCACCATGGCCGGGCGCAGCAGCCGACCGTTGAGCAGGTAGCCCTTCTGGAACACCTTGAGCACGCTGCCCGGCTCGACGCTGTCGCTCGGCTGCATGGCCATCGCCTGGTGGTGCTCGGGGTTGAACGGCTCGCCGTGCGGGTCGAGCGCCTCGACCTGGTAGCGCTTGAGGGTGTCGTGGAAGGCCTTGAGGGTCAGCTCCATGCCCTCGCGCATCGGGCGCAGCGCCTCGTCGGCCGGATCGGACAGCTCGAGGCCGCGCTCCAGGCTGTCGACCACCAGCAGCAGGTCTCCGGCGAACTTCTCCAGGGCGAACTTGTGCGCCTTCTCGACGTCCTGCTCGGCGCGGCGGCGCACGTTCTGCAGTTCGGCAACGGCGCGCAGGGCCTGGTCACGGGCCTCGGCCAGCTGCTCCTCGAGCGCCTGCACGCGCTGCGTCAGGTCTTCGCCGGCGGCGGTTGCCTCGCCCTGCACCTCGGCCTCGGGGCCCTGCGGATCAAGCTTCTGTTCGTCAGCCATGGATGTCTCCTTGAAAACAACGGTCGGGCGCTGCCCGCGATTCAGCCCGCTATATGGGGGCGCCCGCGCCGGCTTCAAGGGGGATTGCCGTCGCAAAGTGGACTACTGTATAAATCAACACATACTGTACAAATACACAGACAACCACCCGCGAGGTCCCGCGCCATGCTCGCGCACCTGTCGATCCGCAACTACGCCATCGTCGAGCAGCTCGATCTCGAGCTGCGCCCCGGCATGAGCGTCATCACCGGCGAGACCGGCGCCGGCAAGTCGATCATGCTCGACGCCCTCGGCCTGGCGCTGGGCGATCGCGCCGACAGCGGCGTGGTGCGCCCCGGCGCCGACAAGGCCGACATCCTCGCCAGCTTCGAGCTCGGCGAGATCGCCGAGGCCCGCCAGTGGCTGGCCGAACGCGACCTGGACAACGACGGCCCGTGCATCCTGCGCCGGGTGATCACCGTCGAAGGCCGCTCGCGCGCCTACATCAACGGCACGCCCTGCCCGCTCGGCGACCTGAAAAGCCTCGGCGAGCTGCTGATCGACATCCACAGCCAGCACGAGCACCAGTCGCTGCTCAAGCCCGACACCCACCGCCGCCTGCTCGACGCCTACGCCGGCGCCGGCGAACTGGCGCGCCAGGTGCAGCTGGCCGCCCAGCGCTGGCGGCAGACGCGCAGCGAACTGCAGCGCCTGAGCCAGAGCAGCGAGGAGCAGCGCGCCCGCCAGCAGCTGCTCAGCTACCAGCTCGAGGAGCTGGACAACCTCGCCCTCGGCGCCGGCGAGCTGGAAGCGCTGGAACAGGAGCAGCGCACCCTGGGCAACGCCGAGGCGCTGCTCGGCGCCTGCCGCCAGGTCATCGACATCTGCAGCGAGAACGACGGCGGCACCGTGCTGGGCAGCCTGCGCTGCAGCGTGCAGCGTCTCTCCGCCGGCCAGGGCCAGCCGGCGGCACTGGAGGAAGCGATCACCCTGCTGGCCAGCGCGCAGATCCAGGTCGAGGAGGCGGTGAGCAGCCTCAACCGCTTCATCGACCACTTCGACGCCGACCCGCGCCGCCTGCAGCAGGTCGAGGAGCGCCTGGACAGCATCTACAGCCTGGCGCGCAAGCACCGCGTGCAGCCGGCCGAACTGGCCGAACTGCAGCAGCGCCTGCGCGACGAGCTGGCCGGACTGCATGCCGGCGACGAAGCCATCGAGCGACTCGGCGAGGAGCTGGCGGCGTACGCCCGCCACTACCAGGAACGGGCCGGCGAACTGAGCGCACGGCGCCGCGACGCCGCCGGTCGCCTGGCCGCTGCGGTGGAAACGGAAATGCAGCGCCTGGGCATGCCCGGCGGGCGCTTCGCCATCGCCCTGCAGCCGCAGGCCGGCGAGGAACCGCAGCCGCACGGCCAGGAGCAGGTGGAGTTCCAGGTCAGCGCCAACCCCGGCCAGCCGCTGAAGAACATCGCCAGGGTCGCCTCCGGCGGCGAGCTGTCGCGCATCAGCCTGGCCATCCAGGTGATCACCGCGCAGACCTCGCGCACCCCGACCCTGGTGTTCGACGAAGTCGACGTCGGCATCGGCGGCCCCACCGCCGAAGTGGTCGGCCAGCTGCTGCGCCGCCTGGGCGAGCGCGGCCAGGTGATCACCGTCACCCACCTGCCGCAGGTCGCCGCCCAGGGCCATCAGCACCTGTTCGTGCACAAGCAGCGCGGCAGCGACGCGACGCGCACCGCAGTCGCGGTGCTCGGACCGCACCAGCGCATCGAGGAAGTGGCACGCATGCTCGGCGGCCTCGATCTGACCCGCGAGTCTCTGGCCCACGCCCGCAAGATGATCACCAGCGCCCGGACCTGAAACAGCGCCCCCCACAAACGACAAGGGCGACCCCGCGGGGTCGCCCTTGTCGTCCGGTCCGGACCTCAGTCCTTCTTGCGCACGTAGAGCACCAGATTGTGGTCGACCAGTTCGTAACCGTGCTGGGCGGCGATCTCACGCTGCAGCTTCTCGATCTGCGGATCTATGAATTCGATCACCTCGCCGCTGTCGACGTTGATCATGTGGTCGTGGTGGGCACCGTCGGACAGCTCGAACACCGCATGGCCGCCGTCGAAGTTGTGGCGCTCCACCAGGCCGGCCGCCTCGAACTGGGTCAGCACCCGGTAGACGGTGGCCAGACCGACGTCCTCGCCAGCCTCCATCAGCGCCTTGTACACATCCTCGGCGCTCATGTGACGGTTATCGGAAGAGTCCAGCATCTGCAGGATCTTGATCCGGGGCAGGGTGACCTTGAGGCCGACTTTGCGCAGTTCGTTGTTTTCAACCATGTTCAGCTTTCTCGCGGGGGAGCGCTTCGCAGCCCCCCTCAATGCGGGTATGATCCCGTTTCTGTTGCCCGCCAAGATAGTGGAAGAGACCCACCGATGCAAAAAGCCAAGCTCATGCTGACCGGCCTCACCTTCCTGGGACTTGCAGCACTCGCCGGCTGTTCGTTTCCGGGGGTGTACAAGATCGATATCCAGCAGGGCAACGTGGTTACTCAGGACATGATAGACCAGTTGCGCCCCGGAATGACCCGGCGCCAGGTGCGGTTTATCATGGGCAACCCGCTGATCACAGATACCTTCCACGCCAACCGCTGGGACTACCTGTACAGCATCCAGCCCGGCGGCGGCGCGCGCCAGCAGGAGCGCATCAGCCTGATGTTCGACGGCAACGACCAGCTGGTCGGCCTGTCCGGCGACTTCATGCCCGGCCAGAGCCGCGACGAGGCCATTCTCGGCAGCGACAGCGATACCCAGGTGGTCGAGCAGGCTCCGACCGAAGGCACTCGCCCCGCAGCGCCCGAAGTCGTCGAACCCACCCCGGCAGCCGGCTCGCTGCTCGAGCAGATCCAGCGCGAAGTCGACGAGACCAAGGCAGTGCCGGTGCCGACGCCCGCGCCGCTGGATGTCGACGCCGAGTGAACCCCCCGGCGCAGATAGCAGAACGCCCGAGACCTGTCTCGGGCGTTTGCGTTTACGGGCGTCAGGCGTCCTCGCCGCCCTTGGCCCTGGCCACCTTGGCCGCGCGCTGCTTGCGCGCCTCCTTGGGATCGGCGATCAGCGGCCGGTAGATTTCCACCCGCTCGCCTTCCTCCAGCACCCGCTCCTCCGGCCTGGGCACCGCCTTGCCGAAGATGCCCATGGGCGCGCTGGCCACATCCAGGCCGGGAAAGAACGCGGCGATCCCCGAGCGCTCGGCGGCCTCGCGCATGCTGGTACCACGCGGCACGCTGAGGCGCAGCAGTTTCTGCCTGTCGGCGAGGGCGTAGACCACCTCCACCGCGATGCTGTCCGGCTTATCCATACAGCTGCCTGGCTCTCTGGCAGAAGGCGTCGACCATGGTGGTCGCCGCCTGGTTGAACAACGGCCCGAGGGTGGCCTTGACCAGCGCCCCGGAGTAGTCGAAGGTCAGGTCAAGGGTGATCTTGCAGGCGCTGTCGCTCAGCGCCTGGAACTGCCACAGGCCGTACAGGGCGCTGAACGGCCCCTGCTCCAGCTTCATCTCGATCGACTCGCCCGGCACCAGGGTATTGCAGGTGGTGAACTGCTGGCTGATCCCGGCACGCCCCACCTTGAGGGTGGCGCGCATGCGCGTCGGGCCGCTCTCCAGCACCTCGGTCGCCGAGCACCAGGGCAGGAACTGCGGATAGCTGGCCACGTCGTTGACCAGGTCATACAGCGCCTGCGCCGGATAGGGCAGCAGGGCCGAACGTTGGATGTGCGTGCTCATGCAGGACTCGCCGGAAAATATCCGCGCATTGTCCGGATTTCGCCGGCACGGCTCAAGCGCCACACCGCGCGAGACGCATGGCGCTGCGCGCGGCAAGTCCCTATAATGCGCGGCCTATGGCTAAACAGAAAAAACACCCCGCCGGCACCATCGCCCTCAACAAGAAGGCGCTGCACGACTATCACATCGACCAGCGCTTCGAGGCGGGCATCGCCCTCGCGGGCTGGGAGATCAAGAGCCTGCGCGCCGGCAAGGGCCAGCTCACCGACAGCTACGTGCTGCTCAAGGACGGCGAGGCCTGGCTGTTCGGCAGCCACATCACTCCGCTGAACGCCGCCAGCACCCATGTCATCGCCGACCCGACGCGCACCCGCAAGCTGCTGCTGCACAAGCAGGAACTGGGCAAGCTGTTCGGCGCCGTGCAGCAGAAGGGCTACGCCTGCGTTGCCCTCGCCCTGTACTGGAAGAAGCACCTGGTCAAGTGCGAGATCGCCCTGGCCAAGGGCAAGAAGGAGTTCGACAAGCGCGCCGTGGCGAAGGAGCGCGACTCCGACCGCGAGATCCAGCGCGCTATCCGCAGCAAGGGCAAGGACGACTGAGTCTGCCCGGCGCCGTCCTCCGCGGTCGGCGCCCCCTGCCTAGCCTTCCGGCAAGCCCTGCCGGCGCCGCGCCCGCGCCTCGCGCCGTGCCTCCTGCTGCACCTCGGCCAGCACCTCCTGCACGTAGTGGATGTGCCGGCTGGAAATCGCCCGCGCGTCCTCGGCGCGCCCCTCGACGATCGCCTCGTACAGCTCGCGGTGCTGACGCATCAGCATCTCGCGGGTCTCGCCGCGCTGCGCGTACATGCCGCCGATATTGGTCACCACGTTGCGCTTGAGCAGGTCGAACAGCCCCTTGATGGTGTGCAGCAGCACCGCGTTGTGGCTGGCCTCGGCGATCGCCAGGTGGAAGCTGGCATCGGCCAGCCCCTCCTCCGCCCCACCGCCCGGCCGCGACGCCGCATAGCAGGCCTGCAGGCGCTCGAAGGCCTCGCGCAGGCGCGCGTGGTCGACCGGCGTGGCGCGCTGCGCGGCGTAGTAGGCGCAGGCGCCCTCCAGGGTGTGGCGGAACTCCAGCAGGTCGCGCTGCGCCTCGCTGCTGGTCTCCAGCAGCTGCAGCAGCGGATCGCTGAAGGTCGCGCCGAGCGCCTCGGCAACAAAGGTGCCACCACCCTGGCGGCTGACCAGCAGACCACGTGCCGCCAGCTTCTGGATCGCCTCGCGCAGCGAGGGCCGCGACACGCCGAACTGCTCGGCCAGCGCGCGCTCCGGCGGCAGGCGCTCGCCGGACTTGAGCGAGCCCTCGAGGATCATCGCCTCGAGGCGCTCGACGATGTCATCCGACAGACGGCGCTGCCGAACCGGACCGAATCCCATTGCTCCCCTCTCCACTGGTTTGACCACCAAACGCCCGCCCCATCGGGGCGGCCGGCAAGCCTAGCGCCGTCGGCGTCAACCTTACAGAGCGGCGCCGCCCGACGAAAGTCGTAGCGGGGTGAATTGACAGCATCCCCGCTGACTTTTTAACCTGACCGGCGCCGCCTGTAAATTGGTATTACCAATTCAGGCCAACAAGTCCAAGAACCGGCCAACGAGGTCCAGCCATGTCTGCTCCGCTCGCCCGTTACACCCTGTCCACCTGCCTGCGCACCGCGCACTGATCCGAGGTATCGCCATGCAACCCGGAATCCTTGCGCTGCTCGCCTTCTCCCCGATCCTGCTCGCCGCCATCCTGCTGGTCGGCCTGCGCTGGCCGGCCAAGCGCGCCATGCCGCTGGTCTACCTGCTCACCGCCGGCATCGGCCTGTACGTGTGGGACATGAGCCTCAACCGCGTGCTCGCCTCCACCGTGCAGGGCCTGATCATCACCATCGGCGTGCTGTGGATCATCTTCGGCGCCATCCTGCTGCTCAATACCCTCAAGCACTCCGGCGGCATCACCGCGATCCGCGCCGGCTTCGCCACCATCAGCCCCGACCGCCGCATCCAGGCCATCATCATCGCCTGGCTGTTCGGCTGCTTCATCGAGGGCGCCTCCGGCTTCGGCACCCCGGCGGCCATCGCCGCGCCGCTGCTGGTGGCCATCGGCTTCCCGGCGCTGGCCGCGGTGCTGCTCGGCATGCTGGTGCAGAGCACCCCGGTGTCCTTCGGCGCGGTCGGCACGCCGATCATCATCGGCGTCAACAGCGGCCTGGACACCGCCAGCCTCGGCGCGCGCCTGGTCGAGCAGGGCTCCAGCTGGGAGCAGTTCCTGCAGATCATCACCAGCAACGTGGCGATCATCCACGCCACCGTCGGCACCCTGATGCCGCTGATCATGGTGCTGATGCTGACCCGCTTCTTCGGCAAGGAGAAGAGCTGGAAGGCCGGCTTCGAGGTGCTGCCGTTCGCCATCTTCGGCGGCCTGGCCTTCACCCTGCCCTACGTCGCCACCGGCGTGCTCCTCGGTCCGGAGTTCCCCTCGCTGGCCGGCGGGCTGATTGGTCTGGCCATTGTCACCACCGCCGCCCACTTCGGCTTCCTGGTACCGAAGAAGACCTGGGACTTCGCCGATGCCAAGGACTGGCCGAGCGAGTGGCTGGGCAGCGTGGAGATGAAGCTCGACAGCCTCACCCAGCGCCCGATGAGCACCCTGCGCGCCTGGCTGCCCTACGTGCTGGTCGGCGCCCTGCTGGTGATCAGCCGGGTGTTCCCGGAAGTCGGTGCCGCGCTCAAGTCGGTAGTGCTGGTGTTCCCCGACCTGCTCGGCGAGAAGGGCATCAAGGCCGACTTCATGCCGCTGTACCTGCCGGGCGGCATCCTGGTCGCCGTGGTCATCGCCACCTTCTTCCTGCACGGCATGAAGCTGCGCGAGCTGACCGCCGCGGTCGGCGAGTCGAGCAAGGTGCTGCTCGGCGCCGGCTTCGTGCTGCTGTTCACCGTGCCGATGGTGCGCATCCTGATCAACTCCGGGGTCAACGCCGCCGACCTGCCGAGCATGCCGATCGCCATGGCGCAGTGGGTGGCCGACAGCGTCGGCGGCATCTACCCGCTGCTGGCGCCGAGCGTCGGCGCCCTGGGCGCCTTCATCGCCGGCTCCAACACGGTGAGCAACATGATGCTCAGCCAGTTCCAGTTCGGCGTGGCCGAGACCCTCGGCATCTCCGGCGCGCTGATCGTCGCCGTGCAAGCCATCGGCGCCGCCGCCGGCAACATGGTGGCGATCCACAACGTGGTGGCCGCCTCGGCCACCGTCGGCCTGCTCGGCCGCGAGGGCACCACCCTGCGCAAGACCGTGTGGCCGACCTTCTACTACGTGCTGTTCACCGGCCTGATCGCCCTGTTCGCGATCTACGTGCTCGGCGTCAGCGACCCGCTGGTGGTCGCCCGCTGACCGGCAACCGCCGATCGTGCGAAATCCGCCTGCGCGCGGATTTCGCCGTTGCCGCCCCCTGTATATAAGCTGGATGGACAACCGGCCCAACCGGAGCCCCGCCATGAGCGACCTGTTCTACAACGCCGCGCCCAACGCCACCCGCGTGGCGCCGCCGCTGCCGACGCCGCGCCAGTACCCGGCGCACAAGCCGGCCAACGTCTACCTGTTCGGCACCTGCGTGCTCGACCTGTTCTTCCCCGAGGCCGGGATGGACGCCATCCGCCTGCTCGAGCGCGAGGGCATCCGCGTGCACTTCCCGCAGGGGCAGAGCTGCTGCGGCCAGCCGGCCTACACCTCCGGCTACACCGACGAGGCCCGCGAGGTGGCGCGCGCCCAGCTCGCCCTGTTCGAACAGGACTGGCCGCTGGTGGTGCCGTCAGGCTCCTGCGCCGGGATGATCCGCCACCACTACGCCGAGCTGTTCAAGGACGAGCCGGCCACCCTCGCCCGCGCCCAGGCGCTGGCCGAGCGCACCTTCGAACTGGCCGAGTTCCTCCTCTATATCTGCAAGGTCGAGCTGCAGGACCAGGGCGCGCCGACCAGGATCGCCCTGCACACCTCCTGCTCGGCGCGCCGCGAGATGAACACCCACCTGCACGGCCGCGCCCTGCTCGCCCAGCTGACCAGGGTCGAGCGCGTCGACCACGACCACGAGAGCGAGTGCTGCGGCTTCGGCGGCACCTTCAGCGTGCGCATGCCGGACATCTCCGGCGCCATGGTCGCCGACAAGACCCGCGCCCTGCAGGAAACCGGCGCCGCCCAGGTGGTCAGCGCCGACTGCGGCTGCCTGCTCAACATCAACGGCGCCTTCGAGAAGCAGAACGCATCGCTGCGCGGCCAGCACCTGGCCAGCTTCCTCTGGCAGCGCACCGGAGGTGCCCGATGAACAGCCAGGTCCGCATCCCCGCGGTGGAGATTCCCAGCCGCGAACTCAAGCACAACGCCCACGCCGCCCTCGGCGACGCCCAGCTGCGCGGCAACATGCGCAAGGCCATGGACTCGCTGATGGCCAAGCGCCTGGCGTCGATGCCCGACGAGCACGAGCGCGAGCACCTGCGCGAGATGGGCAACCACGTGCGTGCCCGCGCGCTGTCGCAGCTGCCCGAGCTGCTCGAGCGGCTGGAAGCCAACCTGACCCGCAACGGTGTGAAGGTGCACTGGGCGGAGACGGTGGACGAGGCCAACGCCATCGTCCTGTCGATCATCCGCGCCCACGAGGCGCGGCAAGTGATCAAGGGCAAGTCGATGGTCAGCGAAGAGATGGACATGAACCATGTGCTGGAAGCCGAGGGCATCGAGGCCCTGGAATCCGACATGGGCGAGTACATCATCCAGCTCGACCACGAGAAGCCCACCCACATCATTATGCCGGCGATCCACAAGAACGCCCGGCAGGTCGCCGACCTGTTCCACGACCGGCTCGGCGAACCCTATACCGAAGACGTCGACCAGTTGATCCAGACCGGTCGGCGTGTGCTGCGCAAGAAGTTCTTCGAGGCCGACATCGGCGTCTCCGGGGTCAACTTCGCGGTGGCCGAGACCGGCACCCTGCTGCTGGTGGAGAACGAGGGCAACGGCCGCATGTCGACCACCGTGCCGCCGGTGCATATCGCCGTCACCGGGATAGAAAAAGTCGTCGAGAACCTGCGCGACGTGGTGCCGCTGCTGTCGCTCTTGACCCGCTCGGCGCTCGGCCAGGGCATCACCACCTACGTCAACATGATCTCCGGGCCGCGCAAGGCCGACGAGCTGGACGGCCCGCAGGAAGTGCACCTGGTGCTGCTCGACAACGGCCGCAGCCAGGCCTTCGCCGACGGCGAACTGCGCCAGACCCTCAACTGCATCCGCTGCGGCGCCTGCATGAACCACTGCCCGGTGTACACCCGCATCGGCGGCCAGGCCTACGGCACCGTGTATCCGGGGCCGATCGGCAAGATCATCTCGCCGCACCTGATGGGCCTGGAGAACACTCCGGACCACCCGTCCGCCTCCTCGCTGTGCGGCGCCTGCGGCGAGGTCTGCCCGGTGAAGATCCCGATCCCCGCGCTGCTGCGCCGCCTGCGCGAGGAGAACGTCAAGAGTCCGGACGCCCCGCACCAGGTGATGCGCGGCCAGGGCAGCAAGTACTCGGCCGGCGAACGCCTGCTGTGGAAGGGCTGGCGGCTGCTCAACACCTCGCCGCTGCTGTACCGCACCTTCGGCTTCTTCGCCACCCGCCTGCGCGGCCTGACGCCGAACCAGCTCGGCCCGTGGACGCAGAACCACAGCGCACCGAAACCCGCCGCCCGCTCGCTGCACGAGCTGGCCCGCGAGCACCTGGAGGGCAAGTGATGTCTGCCAAAGCCAATATCCTCGCCAAGCTGCGCAGGAGCCTCGAAGGCACCCGCCCGCTCGCCGACGACTACGACGTGAGCCTGGTGACCGAGCCGTGGCGCTACCCGGCCGGCGAGCGCGTCAACCGCCTGCGCCAACTGATGGAAGCGGTGCACACCGAGACCCACCTGACCACCACGACCGAGTGGCCGGCGCTGGTCGAGCGGCTGCTCGCCGACAAACAACTGCCCAGCCTGCTGATCGCCCCGGGCACCGCCCACGGCGCCCAGCTGGCCGCGCACTTCGCAGGCCGCGCGGGCCTGCCGGCGCTCAAGGCCTACGACCGCCCGGTCGAGGCGTGGAAGGCCGAGCTGTTCGATGACACCCCGGCCAGTCTGACCGGCACCCTCGGCGCCATCGCCGCCACCGGCACCCTGATCCTCTGGCCGGACCGCCACGAGCCGCGCCTGATGAGCCTGGTGCCGCCGGTGCACTTCGCCCTGCTCAGGGCCAGCACGATCCGCGACAACCTCTACGAGGTGATGCAGGAACAGCAGTGGGCCGCCGGCATGCCGACCAACGCCCTGCTGGTGTCCGGGCCGTCGAAGACCGCCGACATCGAGCAGGTGCTGGCCTACGGCGCCCACGGACCCAAGGACCTGATCGTGCTGATCCTGGAGGACGCATGAGTCTGCCGGCCGCCTTTATTAGTGCCGTCGAACGGCTGATCCCGCGCGAACGGCGCTTCGACGACCCGCTGTCCACCCTGGCCTTCGGCACCGACGCCAGCTTCTACCGGCTGATCCCCCAGCTGGTGCTGCGCGTCGAATCCGAAGCCGAGGTGGTCGAGCTGCTCAGACTGGCCCATGCCGAGCGCGTGGCGGTGACCTTCCGCGCCGCCGGCACCAGCCTGTCCGGCCAGGCGATCAGCGATTCGGTGCTGATCGTGCTCGGCGACAACTGGAACGGCCGCGAGATCCGCGGCGGCGGCGCGCAGATCCGCCTGCAGCCGGGGGTGATCGGCGCCCAGGCCAACGCCGTGCTGGCGCCGCTGCAGCGCAAGATCGGTCCGGACCCGGCGTCGATCAACGCGGCGAAGATCGGCGGCATCGTCGCCAACAATTCCAGCGGCATGTGCTGCGGCACCGCGCAGAACAGCTACAAGACCCTCGCCGGCCTGCGCCTGGTGCTGGCCGACGGCACCGTGGTGGACAGCGAGGATGCGGCCAGCGTGCGCGCCTTCAGGCAGAGCCACGCCACGCTGCTCGCCGAGCTGGCCGAGCTGGGCCGGCAGACCCGTGCCAACACGGCGCTGGCCGACAGGATCCGTCACAAGTACCGGCTGAAGAACACCACCGGCTTCTCGCTCAACGCGCTCATCGACTACGACGACCCGCTGGACATCCTCAACCACCTGATGGTCGGCTCGGAGGGCACCCTGGGCTTCATCAGCGCGGTGACCTACGACACCGTGCCGGACTACCCGCACAAGGCCAGCGCGCTGATCGTGTTCCCCGACGTGGCGAACTGCTGCCGCGCCGTGCCGGTGCTGCGCCAGCAGCCGGTGTCCGCCGTCGAGCTGCTCGACCGCCGCAGCCTGCGCTCGGTGCAGGACATGAAGGGCATGCCGGCGTGGGTCAGGGAGCTGTCCGCCGGCGCCTGCGCGCTGCTGATCGAGTCGCGCGCCGCCAGCCAGAGCCTGCTGCACGAGCAGATCGCGCGGATCATGGCGTCCATCGCCCACTTCCCGGTGGAGAAGCAGGTCGACTTCAGCGAGGACCCGGCGGTCTACAACCAGCTGTGGAAGATCCGCAAGGACACCTTCCCGGCGGTCGGCGCGGTGCGCCGCACCGGCACCACGGTGATCATCGAGGACGTCACCTTCCCGGTCGAACAGCTGGCCGAGGGCGTCAACCGCCTGCTGGCGCTGCTGGACAAGCACCGCTACGACGAGGCGATCATCTTCGGCCATGCCCTGGAGGGCAACCTGCACTTCGTGTTCACCCAGGGCTTCGACAGCGACGCGGAGAAGGCCCGCTACGAGGCGTTCATGCAGGACGTCGCCCAGCTGGTGGCGGTGGAGTTCGGCGGCGCGCTGAAGGCCGAGCATGGCACCGGGCGCAACATGGCGCCCTTCGTCGAGCTGGAGTGGGGCGCAGAAGCCTACCAGCTGATGTGGAAGATCAAGCGCCTGCTCGACCCGCGCGGCATCCTCAACCCCGACGTGGTGCTCTCCGAGGATCCCGAGATCCACCTGAAGAACCTCAAGCCGCTGCCGGCCGCCGACGAGATCGTCGACAAGTGCATCGAGTGCGGCTTCTGCGAGCCGGTCTGCCCGTCGCGCGGCCTGACCCTGACCCCGCGCCAGCGCATCGTCATCTGGCGCGACATCCAGGCCAGGAAGCGCGCCGGCATCGACACCAGCGAGCTGGAGCGCGCCTACCGCTACCACGGTCTCGACACCTGCGCCGCCACCGGCCTGTGCGCGCAGCGCTGCCCGGTGGGCATCAACACCGGCGACCTGGTGCGCAAGCTGCGTGCCGAAGGCGCCGGGCACGCCGGCACCGCGAGCTGGCTGGCCGGGCACTTCGCCAGCGCGCTCAAGGGCACCCGTCTGACCCTGGCCGCCGCCGACACGGCGCGCCGCCTGCTCGGCGCGCCGCGCCTGGCCGCG
>NZ_SSTC01000004.1 GCF_004801855.1 Pseudomonas sp. A-1
CGCAACTTCGGCGCGGCGATACACAAGTTCGGCGCCATCCTCGGCGGCGCGTTCAACTTCGTCGACCAGAACCTGTTCGGCGGCAAGATCCCGCTGACCCTGCACGACAACAAGCCGGACCACGCCTGCCTGAAGCCCGCCGCCCAGTCGACCAAGATCGACTACCCCAAGCCGGACGGCAAGCTGAGCTTCGACAAGCTGTCCTCGGTGTTCCTCTCCAACACCAACCACGAGGAAGACCAGCCCTGCCACCTCAAGCTGGCCGATGCCTCGATCCCGCTGGCGAAGAACCTGCCGCTCTTCGATGAGCCGGCGCAGCGCTACTGCCCGGCCGGGGTGTACGAGATCGTCACCCAGGAAAGCGGCGAGAAGAAGTTCCAGATCAACGCGCAGAACTGCGTGCACTGCAAGACCTGCGACATCAAGGACCCGGCGCAGAACATCACCTGGATGACCCCGGAGGGCACCGGCGGGCCGACCTATCCCAACATGTGACGGCATGGTCCGCTCGGCTCCCCGCTGAGCCGAGCGGGCGGCAGCGGGCCCGGTCCTGAGCAGGATTCAGCGGGTGTGCTGCAAGGCGTCGAGGAAGTGCTCGAGGATCAGGTTCTGCCGGCACCCCTTGCGGGTGGCGACCGCCAGCCGGACGTCGAAGGACAGGCGCTGCGGATTCAGCGGCGCCATCAGCCCCCGGTCCACCCAGGTCGCCGCGTAGTGATCGGGCAGGAAGCCGATGTAGCCGCCGGTGAGGATCAGGAAGGCGATGCCCTCGCGGTCGGTGGCCGAGGCGGCGGCGTTGAGCCGCTGGTGCAGGCCGATCGCCTCGGCGGTCATCCCGTAGCTGGGCACCACCGCATCGGCGCGCCCCAGTTCCTCGTCGCTCACCGTGGCGGCGCGGGCGAACAGCGGGTGCTCGTGGCTGCAGTACAGGCACGAGCGCTCCTCGTAGAGCAGGCTGTACTCCAGCCCCGACAGCGGGGTGATCAGCGGCAGCGCACCGACGTGCAGGCGCCCGTCCAGCAGCCCGCGCTCGATTTCGCCCGGCTTGCTCATGCTGATGTTGATGCGCACCCCGGCACCCTGCGCCCGCAGCCCCCTGAGGGCATGGGTGATGCGCATCCGCGGCTGGGTCACCAAGTTGTTGACGATGCCGATGTTGAGGTCGCCGCGCAGCTGCCGGTGCAGCAGGTTGACCTCGCTGCGGAAACCCTCGATGGCCGCCAGTACCACCTCGCCGGCACGCAGCACCTCGCGGCCCTCGTCGGTGAGGGCGAAGCCGGCCCGACCGCGCTGGCACAGGCGCATGCCCAGGCGCTTCTCCAGGTCGCTCATGTGCAGGCTGATCGCCGAGCGGCTGATGCCCAGGGCGCTTTCGGCGGCGGAGAAGCTGCCGCACTCGGCCACCGTCTTGAACAGCCGCAGCAGGCGCAGGTCGAAGTCGCTGACCTGGCTCAGGGGAGTCTTCCGGGGCATACGTGAGCGTTTCCGAAAGTCGAGTTGAGAAGATTCAGATTTAACTCACCCAACCTTCCGGCACAAGCTGGCTGCACGCCCACTCGCCGGGACCCCGTCATGAACCAGCGCCTGCTCGCCAGCCAGCTCAAGCTGGATGCCCACTGGATGCCCTTCTCCGCCAACCGCAACTTCCAGCGCGACCCGCGGCTGATCGTCGGCGCCGAAGGCAGCTGGCTGCTCGACAGCGACGGGCGCCGGGTCTACGACGGCCTGTCCGGACTGTGGACCTGCGGCGCCGGCCATGCGCGCCAGGAGATCCGGGAGGCGGTGGCCAGGCAGCTCGGCACCCTCGACTACTCGCCGGGCTTCCAGTTCGGCCACCCGCTGTCGTTCCGGCTGGCCGAGCAGATCGCCGAGCTGACCCCGGGCGAGCTGAACCACGTGTTCTTCACCGGCTCGGGCTCCGAGTGCGCCGACACCGCGGTGAAGATGGCCAAGGCCTACTGGCGCCTGAAGGGCCAGCCGAGCAAGACCAGGTTCATCGGCCGCGCCCGCGGCTACCACGGGGTCAACATCGCCGGCACCAGCCTCGGCGGCATCGGCGGCAACCGCAAGATGTACGGCCAGCTGATGGACGTCGACCACCTGCCGCACACCCTGCTGCCGGAACTGGCCTTCACCCGCGGCATGGCCGAGAGCGGCGGCGTGGCGCTGGCCAACGAGCTGCTCAAGCTGATCGAGCTGCACGACGCCTCCAACATCGCCGCGGTGATCGTCGAGCCGATGTCCGGTTCGGCCGGGGTCATAGTGCCGCCGCAGGGCTACCTGCAGCGCCTGCGCGAGATCTGCGATGCGCACAACATCCTGCTGATCTTCGACGAGGTGATCACCGCATTCGGCCGCCTCGGCAGGTGGACCGGCGCCGAGTACTTCGGCGTGACCCCGGACCTGATGAACGTGGCCAAGCAGATCACCAACGGCGCCATCCCCATGGGCGCGGTGATCGCCAGCCGCGAGATCTACGAGACCTTCATGCAGCAGAACAGCCCGGAGTACGCCGTCGAGTTCACCCACGGCTACACCTACTCGGCGCACCCGGTGGCCTGCGCCGCCGCCCTGGCCACCCTGGAGCTGCTGAAGAAGGACAACCTGATCCAGCAGTCCGCCGAGCTGGCGCCGCACTTCGAGCAGGCGCTACACGGCCTGAAGGGCGCCAGGCACGTGGTCGACATCCGCAACTGCGGCCTGGCCGGCGCCCTGCAGCTCGCCCCGCGCGACGGCGACGCCATCGTCCGCCCGTTCGAGACCGGCATGGCACTGTGGAAGGCCGGCTTCTACGCGCGTTTCGGCGGCGACACCCTGCAGTTCGGCCCGACCTTCAACGCCCGGCCGGAAGACCTCGACCGTCTGTTCGACGCGGTCGGCCAGGCCCTGCAGGGCGTCGCCTGATTGCCGCCAGTCACCCGACAAACCCAATCCATGTTGCCCCACCCGCGCGGCGGGGCCTGTCGAGCCAGGGAAAATCTGATGACCGGCCCCCCGAGAGTCAGCCGGTCATCGCTCAGGCAGTGGTCGCGACCGCAGCCAGCTCGGTCTCGCGGATCAGCTTCTTGTTGATCTTGCCGACACTGGTCTTGGGGATGTCGGCGACGAAACGGATCTGCCGCGGAATCGCCCACTTGTTGATGTGGCCGCTTGCCACGAACTGCTGCAGGTGCACCTCGATGGCCTGCTGGTCGAGGTTCTCGCCCGGCGCGCAGACCACCAGGGCCAGCGGCCGCTCGCCCCACTGCTCGTCGGGAATGCCCACCACGGCCACCGAGGCGACCGCCGCGTGCTGGCTGATCAGGCTCTCCAGCTCCAGCGAGCTGATCCACTCGCCGCCGGTCTTGATCACGTCCTTGATGCGGTCCTTGATCTCCACCACACCGCGCGCGTCGATCGAGGCCATGTCGCCGGTGTGCAGCCAGCCGCCGTCCCACAGTTCGGCGCCCTTCTCCGCCTCCTTCAGGTAGCCCTGGGTCAGCCAGGGCGCACGCACCACGATCTCGCCCAGCGCCGCGCCATCGTGCGGCACGTCGTTGCCGGCGCCGTCGACGATGCGCAGGTCGACCAGCGGGATCGGCACACCGGTCTTGATGCGCTCCGGCAGCTGCTCGTCCATCGGCAGGGCGAGGTCCTCGGCGCGCAGGTGGGTCAGGGTCAGCAGCGGACAGGTCTCGGACATGCCGTAGCCGGCATGGATGAGCATGCCCTGCTGGCTGGCCTGACGCGCCAGGCCGAGGGTCAGCGCGCTGCCGCCGAGCAGCATCTTCCAGCCGGCGAAGTCGGTCTGCTTGCCCTGCTCGCAGTCCAGCATCATCTGCAGGATGGTCGGCACGCAGTGGGAGAAGGTCACCCCCTCCTCGCGGAACAGGCGGACCAGCAGGTTCGGCTCGTAGCGGCCGGGGTAGACCTGCTTGACGCCCATCGCCGTGGCCACGTAGGGCACGCCCCAGGCATGCACGTGGAACATCGGGGTGATCGGCATGTACACGTCGCTGGAGCGCAGCAACGGCTGGCCCTCCCAGCCGGCGAAGGTGCCCAGCTCGTTGAGGGTGTGCAGCACCAGCTGGCGGTGGGTGAAGTACACGCCCTTCGGATGGCCGGTGGTGCCGGTGGTGTAGAACAGGGTCGCCACCGAGTTCTCGTCGAAGTCGGGGAACTCGAAGTGGCTGGCGGCACCGGCCAGCAGCGCCTCGTACTCGCCCACCAGCGGCAGCTGCGTGGCCTTGGCATCGCTCTCGGTGAGCTGCACGTAGCCCTTCACGGTAGCCAGCTCGCCGTGGATCTGCTCCAGCAGCGGCAGGAAGTCGTCATGCACCAGGACGATGTCGTCCTCGGCATGGTTCATGGTGTAGATGATCTGCTCCGGCGACAGGCGCACGTTCACCGTGTGCAGCACCGCACCGAGCATCGGCACGGCGAAGAAGCACTCCAGCGAGCGGTGGCTGTCCCAGTCCAGCAGCGCCACGGTGTCGCCGGCCTTGATGCCGGCAGCGCTCAGCGCGTTGGCCAGGCGCTGGATGCGCTCGTTGAGAGTGCGGTAGCTGTAGCGCAGCTTGTCGGAGTAGACGATTTGCTGGTCCGGCTGGTAGCGCACCCCGGACAGCAGCAGGCGCTTGATCAGCAGCTGGTAGTTGTAGGCACCTTGCGCAGGCGGAATTATTTTTGTCATCGCCATGTTTGTGTTCCCGACTTTGCCAATCTGAAATTTGGGTTCGCTGCACGCGGGGAAGCCGGTATCCGCACCGGCCGGAGCACGCGACCGGAGGGCCTGATTCCCCTATGGAGCGAACAGTAAATAGCCCTCCCCTCGACCGCTTCACATTCCACGCCACACACTTGTCATTTGATGACAACCTGTACTTCTGCAGGGCGTGCGTGGCCCGCCGCTGCAGCGCGGAAAGCGGGGAATGAGGAGATGGGGGTAAGCGGCGCCGCCACGCCCCGGCTAAAGGGCGTGGCGAGCGCGGAGGGACGCGATCAGAACTGCTCGGCGTCCAGCAGGTACAGGCTCTCGCTGCCGGCGCGCACCGAGGCGCTCAGCGAGTGGATACGCGGCAGCAGGCGCGCGAAGTAGAAGCGCGCGGTGCCGAGCTTGCTGGCGTAGAAGTCGTCCTCGCCCTGCCTGGCCAGCGCCACGGCGGCCATGCGCGCCCACAGGTAGGCGTACACGGTGTAGCCGAAGGTGTGCAGGTACTCGACCGAGGCGGCGCCGATCTCGTTGGGGTTGGTCTGCGCCTTGTCGATCACCCAGGCGGTCAGCGCGTCGAGGTTGTCCACCGCGGCCTTGAGCGGCGCAGTGAACTCGGCCAGCGAGGCGTCGGCGCCGGCTATGAAGGCATTGATCTCCTCGGACAGGTGGCGGTAGTAGCTGCCGCCGCTGGCGACCACCTTGCGGCCCATCAGGTCCAGCGACTGGATGCCGTTGGTGCCTTCGTAGATCTGGGTGATGCGGCAGTCGCGGATCAGCTGCTCCTGGCCCCACTCGCGGATGTAGCCGTGGCCGCCGAACACCTGCTGGCCGTGGATGGTGGTTTCCAGGCCCATGTCGGTGAGGAAGGCCTTGGCCACCGGGGTCAGCAGGGCAACCAGCTCCTCGGCGCGCTTGCGGGTGGCGGCGTCCTCGCTGTACTTGGCGAGGTCGAGCTGCAGGGCCACGAAGCTGGAGAAGGCGCGGCCGCCCTCGTTGAGCGCCTTCATGGTCAGCAGCATGCGGCGCACGTCCGGATGCACGATGATCGGGTCGGCCGCCTTGTCCTTCGCCACCGCACCGGTCGGCGCGCGGCTCTGGATGCGCTCGCGGGCATATTCCACGGCGTTCTGGTAGGAGCGCTCGCCGAGGGCCAGGCCCTGGATGCCGACGCCCAGGCGCTCGTAGTTCATCATGGTGAACATGGCGTTGAGGCCCTTGTTCACTTCGCCGACCAGGTAACCGGTGGCGCCGTCGAAGTTCATCACGCAGGTGGCCGAGGCCTTGATGCCCATCTTGTGCTCGATGGAGCCGCAGCTCACCGCGTTGCGCTCGCCCAGCGCGCCGTCGGCCTCGACCATCACCTTGGGCACCAGGAACAGCGAGATGCCCTTGGGACCGGCCGGCGCATCCGGCAGCTTGGCCAGCACCAGATGGATGAGGTTCTCGGACAGGTCCTGCTCGCCGCCAGTGATGAAGATCTTGGTGCCGCTGACCTTGTAGCTGCCGTCGGCCTGCGGCTCGGCCCGGGTGCGGATGATGCCGAGGTCGGTGCCGGCATGCGGCTCGGTCAGGCACATGGAGCCGGCCCAGCGGCCTTCGTACATGGCCGGCAGGTACTGCGCCTTCAGCTCCTCGCTGGCGTGGTTGAGGATCGCCAGGCAGGCGCCGGCGGTCAGCATCGGATACAGGGCGAAGGACAGGTTGGCCGAGTTGACCATCTCCTCGACCTGGGCGCCGATCACCTTGGGCATGCCCATGCCGCCGAACTCTGGCGAGCCGCCGACGCCGACCCAGCCGCCTTCGGCGTAGGTGCGCCAGGCCGCGGGGAAACCGGCCGGGGTCTTCACGGCGCCGTCGTGCCAGGAGCAGCCTTCCTCGTCGCCGCTGCGGTTCAGCGGGGCGATCACCCCGGCAGTGACCTTGCCGGCCTCCTCGAGGATGGCGCGTGCGGTGTCGGCGTCGACGACCTCGGCCAGCGCCGGCAACTCGGCCCACAGTTTGGAAACTTCGAAGACTTCATTGAGCACGAAGTCCATGTCGCGAAGGGGCGCTTTGTAATCGGACATTGGTAACACTCACCCTGATTTCTGTTGTTGTAGTAGTAGCCGTCGTTGCGGCCATTCACCGCTGTTTTTGTATCAGGCCACGATCGGCGCATGCTTCGAACTCGGGGTGGATTTGCGGGTTGACCTGGGCCTGGGCCCGGGTGGAACCGCTCTCCACCTGGCGCACGGCGACCGTGCCACTGCGTTTGTCCGGCAGCAGGAAGTAGGATAGCGCCGGGATCAGGATCAGTGCGCCGAGCATGTTCCACAGGAACATGAAGGTCAGCAGGATGCCCATGTCGGCCTGGAACTTGATCGGCGACCAGGCCCAGCCCACCACGCCGGCGGCCAGGGTGATGCCGACCAGGCCGACCACCCGGCCGGTGAAGGCCACGGCGTTCTCGTAGGCGTCGGACAGCGACATGCCCTGGCGCTGGTAGTGCAGCTGCACGCTGAGCAGGTACAGCGCGTAGTCGACGCCGATGCCCACGCCGAGGGCGATCACCGGCAGGGTCGCCACCTTCACGCCGATGCCCATGGCCACCATCAGCGCCTCGCAGAGCACCGAGGTGAGCACCAGCGGCAGCAGCGCCACCAGGGTCGCCCGCCAGCTGCGGAAGGTGAACAGGCAGAACACGGTCACCGCCAGGTAGACGAACAGCAGCATGGTGCGGTTGGCCTCGCGGACCACGATGTTGGTGGCCGCCTCGATGCCGGCGCTGCCGGCGGCGAGCAGGAACTGGCGCTCCTCGCTGCTGTTCTCGCGGGCGAAGCGGTCGGCGATGGCCACCACTTCATCCAGGGTCTCGGCCTTGTGGTCCTTGAGGTAGGCGATCACCGGCATCACCGAGCAGTCGCTGTTGAACAGCTCGGGGGCGTTCACCGAGGCCTGCTGGGCGGCGTAGTTCAGCATGTCCTGGTTGCGCTGGATGCTGTTCATCTTCGGGTTGCCCTCGAAGGTGCCGGCGGTGATCTGGCGCACCGCGTTGACCAGCGACACGGTGGTCTGCACCCCCGGATGCTGCTGCAGCTCCCAGGCCAGGCGGTCGGCGAGGACCAGGGTCTGGTAGTTGAGGCAGCCTTCCGGCGCGGTCTTGACCATCACTGCGAACAGGTCGCTGGACAGCGCGTAGTGGCTGGTGATGTAGGCGTTGTCGCGGTTGTAGCGGGAATCCTCCCGCAGTTCCGGGGCGCCGCTGTCCAGATCGCCGATCTTCAGCTGCAGGCTGGCGATGAAGCCGCCGATGCCCATCAGCGTCGCCACCAGCACCGCACCGGTCGCCCACTTGCGGGAGGTGAACAGGTCGAGCAGGTCCCACAGCTTGCCGAAACCGCGATGCTGGGCGGCCCGCGAGTCGATGCGCAGGGCGCGCTCGGCGGCCTTGCTGCCGACGCCGATGTAGGACAGCGCCACCGGCATCAGCAGCAGCGAGGTGAAGATCAGCACGGCCACGCCGATGCTGGCGGTGACCGCCAGGTCCTGGATCACCGGGATGTCGATCAGCATCAGCACGGCGAAGCCCACCGCGTCGGCCAGCAGCGCGGTGACCCCGGCGATGAACAGGCGGCGGAAGGTGTAGCGCGCGGCGATCTGCTTGTGGGTGCCGCGGCCGATGTCCTGCATGATGCCGTTCATCTTCTGCGCCGCGTGCGACACGCCGATGGCGAAGATCAGGAACGGCACCAGGATCGAATAGGGATCGATGGCGTAGCCCATCCAGGCGACGATGCCCAGCTGCCAGCCCACCGCGGCCAGCGAGCAGCCGACCACCAGCAGGGTGCTGCGCACGCAGCGGGTGTAGAGGAAGATGATCACCAGCGAGGTGACCACCGCCAGGGCGAAGAACAGCATCACCTGGATCAGGCCGTCGATCAGGTCGCCCATCAGCTTGGCGAAGCCGATCACGCGGATCTTGTACTTGCCGCTGCCCTCCTCGCCGCTCGCCGCCGCCTTGGCGTCGCCGGCGAACTCGTACTTGGCACGCAGCTTCTCCTCGAGCATCTGCGAGAACTTGTGGTAGTCGATGCCGTGGCCGGTGGCCGAGTCCTGGTCGAGCAGCGGCACGATCAGCATGGTCGACTTCAGGTCGCTGGCCACCAGGCTGCCGACGATGCCGGCGCGGTTGATGTTCTGGCGCAGCTGCTCGATGTCGGCCGGCGAACCCGCGTAGTTGTCGGGCATCACCGGGCCGCCCTGGAAGCCTTCCTCGGTGACCTCGGTCCAGCGCACCGCCGGGCTCCACAGCGACTTCATCCAGGCGCGGTCGACGCCCTCGGCGAGGAACAGCTCGTCGTTGACCTGCTTGAGAACATCCAGGTACTCGGGATCGAAGATGTCGCCCTGGGTGTTCTCCACCACCACCCGCACCGAGTTGCCCAGGCCGCGCAGCGATTTGCGGTTCTCCAGGAAATTCTGGATGTAGGGCTGGCTCTGCGGAATCATCTTGTCGAAGCTGGGACGCAGCTCCAGGCGGGTGACGGCCATGTAGCCCAGCACCACGGTGACCAGCGCCATCATCAGCATGAACAGCGGCCGGTAGTTGAACACCAGGCGCTCCAGCAGATTGCCGGAGCGCGGGTCGAACTCACGCAAGTCGCGGATCACCGGCATGGTGTCTTGCTTGATATTGCCCATGTCTGGGTACTCGCTCTGTTTTCTTATCGTTATTCGACGGGCAGCGCACGCACGCCACGTTCACCGACCAGCACCAGGCCGGCGCTGCCGGCGGGTGCGGCGCCGGCCACCGGCGCCAGGCTCTGCTGCGGCACCAGCACCACGCCCGCGCCATCGTCACGCCCGCGCAGGGCATGGCCGGCGAGGCTGAACAGCCAGATGTCGCCGCCGGCATCCAGGGCGCCGGCGGTGATGCTCACCGGCAGACCGGTGTCCACCTGGCTCCAGCTCTGCCCGCCGTCGCTGCTGCGGAACACGTGGCCGCGCAGGCCGTAGGCGAACACTTCGCCGGGCTTGCCGACCACGCCGAACCAGGTGCCCTGGTAGGGCGACGGCAGCGCCGCGAAGCGCTGCTGGCCGGCATCCCACTTGAGCAGCAGGCCCTGCTCGCCGGCGAGGTACAGCTCGTCGCCGACCGCGGCGATGGCGTTGAGGTGCAGGCTCTGCGGGTTGTCGGTGCGATCCTGCATGGGCACCCAGCTCCGGCCGCCATCCTCGGTACGCAGGATCAGGTTGAACACGCCGACCAGGTAGCCGCGCTTGTCGTCGGCGAACCACACATCGAGCAGCGGCTTGTCGGCGCCCTCGGCGACCAGGCGCTCGCCCTCGGCGACGAACTGCGCCCACTGCTCGTTGTCCGGCTCGGCGCTGGCCAGCGCCTGGTAGTGGGCCAGCACCCGCTCGCCGATCTGCCGGCCGTCGAGCTGCCTGACCCAGCTGGCGCCGCCGTCGCTGCTGTGCAGCACCACGCCGTCGTTGCCGACCGCCCAACCCTGCTTCGCAGTCGGGAAATGCACGGCGTTGAGATCGGAACTGACCGGCACGCTGGCCTGCTGCCAGTTCTTGCCGGCATCGTCGGAATACAGGATGTGCCCGCGCTGGCCGACCGCCACCAGCCGCTCACCGGCCCGTGCCACGTCGCGCAGCGGGCTGCGCGTCGCCAGGGCGCTCGGCTTGGCCGGCAGGTCCAGCACATCCACGAAGGTGGCTGCCTGGGCGATGCCCTGCAGCGAGCCCAGTGCGATACCCAGCGCCAGCAGCGCGGACTTCTTGAAGGAACCCATTACCGCGTCCTCTTGGGGAAACCGTACCGGGTCGCGGCGAGGCGCCACCCGGAATCACGTCGCATCGGGAGCCGCAAGGCTCCCGGCCGCCACCCTTCGCCGTCCTGAATGGCGAGGGGTGGCGGCCTGTCGCAGAGCCTTGCTCAGCGGATGCCGGCGCCGGCCAGGGACTCCGGCGACCACTGGGTCTTGGAGAGCGGCGCGATGTACTTGATGCCGCCGTACGGGCCGACCACGCCGTTGATGTTGTAGGTGCCGCCGATCAGGTCGTAGATCATGAACGGGGTGGCGTCCGGGGTCTGCTTGTCGTAGCTCTGGGTCAGGAAGGCGAAGGAGCCGCGGTACAGCTGGCCACGGGCGTCATACTGGTCGGACGCCAGGGCGACCCAGCTGTCCTCGTCCAGGTAGAAGCGACGCTTGTGGTAGATGTGGCGGGCGTTGCCCTTCAGGGTGCCTTCCACCACCCACACGCGGTGCTTCTCCCAGCGCACCGCATCCGGATTCAGGTGGTTGGCGGTGGTCAGCTGCTTGGGATCGGTGGCGTAGGTCAGCTTGTAGGTGTTGTACGGAACGTACATCTCCTTCTTGCCTTCCAGCTTCCAGTCGTAGCGGTCCAGCGCGCCGTTGAACACGAACACGTCGTCGTAGGTGCCGGAGCCGGAGGTGCCGGGGTTCGGGGTGTCGTAGGCCAGGTTGGGCGCCAGCTTGACGCGACGCTGGCCGGGCAGGTACTGCCAGGCGCTGCGCGGCTGCACCAGCGGGTTGGCGGCGTCGCGCAGCATGATGGCCTCGCCGGCGCGGCGGGCCGGCGCGGTGTAGGCCAGCTTCATCTGGTAGTAGGTGTCCTTGGCGCCGATCGGCTTGTTCATGTCCTCGTAGATCGGATAGCTGATGTGCGCCTGGCCGGTGGTGGACAGGGTCGCCTTGCCGGCCGCATCGACGTTCCACGAGTCGTACTTGGAGGCGATGCTCACGCCCTGGTAGCGCAGCAGGAAGTTCCACATCGCCTCGGCGCCGCTCTTCGGGATCGGGAAGGGAATGCCCGGCAGGACGTTCTCGACGGCGCTGCCGCCTTCCTTGGACTGCGCGTTGCTGGCGTTCTTCAGGGTGTTGGCGAGCACGTCCGGCGGCAGCGCCACGCTGCGGTGGGTCGGGTAGACGTCGACGCGGAAAGTCGGGAAGCGCCTGGCCAGCTCGACGGTGGTGGCGGTCAGTTGGTCCTTGTACTGGTCGACGTTCTTGCCGTCGATGCTCAGCAGCGGCTTCTCGCCGGCGAACGGATCGGGGCGCATGGAGTCGCCGTTCTTGAAACCGGCCGGCGGGGTGGTCAGGCCGCCCTGGTAGGCGGGGATGGCGCCGTCGGCGCTGGCGGCCGCATCGGCGCCGACCTTGGTCAGGCTGGCGCCGAGCCTGGCGGCTTCATCGGCGGATACGGCGGCATGGGCCTGGCCGGCGATGGCCAGGGCGAGAGAGGCTGCGATCAGGGTGTGCACGAATTTCATATTGTTGTTTTCCTGCTCTAAGGCTGAGAAATACGCGGATCAGAAGGTGGTCTTGAGGGTCAGGTAGACCGCGCCGCGGTCTTCCGTGGTCGAACCACCACCGGAGAAGGACGAGTAGCCGCCGCCGTAGCAGGTGTAGTCCTGCTCGCCGTCGAAGGCGTTCGGGGTCGAGCCGTCGGTCTGGCCGTCATGGCAGGCCTTGGCCTCGCCGAAGGCGTCCACGTATTTCAGGTCGACGAAGTACTGGTTGTAGATGGCGGCGCTCAGGCCGACCGAGTAGTTGCCGGTGTCCTCCGCGCCACCGCCCTGCACCGGGGAAACGCCATCCAGGCCAAGGTTGACGGAAACCGGCATGCTCAGATCGACGCCGGGGACGACCTGGTACCAGGTCGGGGTGAAGTTGACGCCGATGCCCCAGTTGTCGCGGGTCGGCTTGTCGATGCCACGGTAGGTGCTCTTGCCCTTGTACAGCGCCTCGTTGTTGCCATCGAGCTCCAGCAGGTTGCTGTAGTACAGCTCGCCCAGCAGGGTGGCGGCATCGAACAGCGGGGTGTCGCCGATGGTCATCAGGCCGTTGAGGGTCCAGTGCAGGGTGTCGCCGGTGGCGCTCAGGCCGTCGCCGTCGCCCGGCACGTCGTAGATCACCCCGGTGCCTGCCGAGCGCGGCGGCAGCAGGCCGAAGCCGTTGCCCAGGCCGGTCGAGCTGGTCGAACTGACGATCGCCGGGATGCTGGCCAGCGGCATGTTGTGGCGGATGTTCAGGTCGCTGCCGACGCTGATGCCGGCGATCTCCTTGGACAGGCTGATGCCGTAGATGTCGATGTCGTCGGCGTAGGCGAACTGGTAGGTGGCAGTCTGCAGCGAGTTGTACAGGTTGGCGATCGGGCCACCGGCACCGGTGACGGTCAGGCCGCGGGCGTCCAGCCAGGCCTGCGGCAGGATCTCCGAGCTGTTGCGGTAGTAGACGCCCAGGGTGCCGTCCAGCCACTCCGGCGACCACTTGGCCATCACGCCCCAGTCGCCGCGCTTGTCGGGGTTGAGGTCGTCGCCGCGGCGGATGGTGGTCAGCGCGCCCTGGACCGGGATCAGCCCGGGAGTGCCGGTGTGACCGAGCAGGAAGCTCTGCGCGCCCTCGCCCACCAGGTCGGAACCGCCGTAGTAGGTGCCGGCCTCCGGCAGGCGGGCGGCGTCCCACTCGAGGAAGTACTGGGCGCCGATGGTCAGCTCCGGGTTGACCTGGAAGGAGGCGGAAATCTGGTTGCGCGGGACGAACAGCTCCTTGGCCTCGGTGCCCGGCGAGGCGGCCAGCTTGGCCAGGTCCAGGCCCGACTGGCCGTAGCTCAGCGAGTGCACCGGGTTGAGCAGGGTCTCGCCCCAGAACAGGTTGTGCTGGCCGATCTTGGTGCTGAATACCGACTGCTCGCCCACCTCGGTCTTGTAGAACACGAAGGCGTCGAGGATCTCGCCGGACGGGCCGCTGTAGTAGCGCTGCGCGTAGTTGCTCAGGTGCGGGCTGCCCAGCGGGACACCGGTACCCGGCAGGCCGCCGATGCCCGGATTGATGCCGGACTGGTCGCCGTTGCCGTTGACGAACGGATTGGAGTTGGAGCCGGTGTTGTCGTAGGCCTTGTCGTACCAGGCCGCGCCGCTGACGCGAAAGCCCATCGACTCCTGGTAGATCACGTCCAGCTCGGACAGCAGGTCGACCCGGTTGGTGATGTTGGTGCCCGACTTGCGGAAGTTGTAGTCGCCGTCGTTGTTGTTCGGAGAGCCCAGGAAGCGCTTGCCGGCACTCTCGGTACGCACGCCGTAGTTGTACTTGGCGGTGTTGTCGAAGCGCACCGACCAGTCCTCGCTGCCGGTGTCGATCTCGACGGCGTGGGCGGCGGGCAGCGAGGCCAGCATGATGGCGGTGGCCAGCAGGCTGCGACGCAGCGGGGTTGCACCGAGAGTTTGCTTGTTATGCATTGCGTTGACTCCGCTTGTTTTTATTGTTGTTGACGATGAAGCGCTTTCAGAGAGCGGCGGCCTGGGCGACCGGTTGCGACGCCTACGCCTGCCGGCGGTCCAGAGCCAGCACGAACTCCTCGGCCTGCGGCCAGGGCCCGTAGCCGGCGGCCGGATTCAGGTGACCGACGGCCCCGCAGTTGACCAGCTCGCTGCCCCACTGCCCGGCCAGGCGGGCCACCGCTTCGAAGCTGGCCAGGTGATCGTTGCTGCTGGCCGCGACCAGGCTCGGGAACGGCAGCGGGCCGGCGGGCAGCGGATCCCAGCCGTTGGCGCGCAGGGTTTCCGGGGTCGGGTAGCCTTGCGGCCACTGGGCATCGAGATCCGGCGGCGCGGCCAGCAGCGCGCCCCTGATGTCATGGCGGTAACGTGCCGCCCAGTGCGCCACCATCAGCACGCCGGCGCTGTGCGCCACCAGGATCACCGGGCCGTCGATCTGCGCCAGCTCGCGCTGGATCGCCTCGACCCGCGCGGCGCAGCTGAGCTTGTCGGTCTCCAGCGGCGGCACCGAGCGCACCCTGGCCAGGCGGGCTTCCAGCAGCGTCTGCCAGTGCTCGGCCACATGGTCGCGCAGGCCGGGAACGATCAGGACGGTTGCGGCGGTTTGCAGTTTTTCCACGTCAGCACCATTGCTCTCGATATTCGGGTCGGCCAGCCAGCCGACGGCTTGAGATCAACAGTAAAGAGCGCTCCCCCGACCCGCTTTACATTCCGCGACAGGCAGTTTTCATTTGATGACAGGCGCCTTGCCACCCGCCCGACTCGCCATCCCGCCGCCGAGACCCGCCGAAACGGCCGTGGCAGAGCGATCACGGCTTTTCATTTGGCGACGCCAGGGCTATAAGTGGTGTCCCCGCCAGCGTAGCGGGACGCCATTTGCAAAACGTGGAAACAACAAGATGACCGCCCTCGCCCGAGCCGCCGTGCTCACCAACTACCAGGAAGTCGCCCGCCACCTGGGCCTCAACGCCCTCAGCCTGCTCGCCCGCTTCGGCCTCAGCCAGAGCCAGCTCGACGACCCCAACCAGCGCATTCCGGTCGCCGCCGCGGTCAACCTGCTCGAGGAATCGGCGCGGGTCAGCGGCTGCGAGTCGTTCGGCCTGCGCATGGCCGAACTGCGCCAGCTGTCGGATTTCGGCGAGGTCAGCCTGCTGCTCAGCCACCAGCGCACCCTGCGCGACGCCCTGCAGGTGATCGTGCAGTACCGCCACCTGCTCAACGACTCGCTGGCGATCTTCATCGAGGAGGCGGGGAAGACGGTGATCATCCGCGAGGAAGTGATCACCGACGAGCCGACGCGCAGCCGCCAGGCCAGCGAGCTGGCGGTCGCCGTGATGCACCGCTTCTGCGCCGCCCTGCTCGGCGCGCACTGGCACCCGATCAGCGTCAACTTCACCCACGAGGCGCCGGCCGACCTGACCGTGCACCGGCGCATCTTCGGCTGCAAGCTGGAGTTCGGCAGCGAGTTCAACGGCATCGTCTGCCCCGCCGCCGACCTGGACGCCGCCAACCCGCTGGCCAACGAGGCCATGGCGCGGCATGCCCGGCGCTACCTGGATTCGCTGCACACCGAGGGCGAGAGTTCGCTGGTGTTCGACGTGCGCAAGAGCATCTACCTGCTGCTGCCGATGGGCCGCGCCACCATCGAGCAGATCGCCCAGACCCAGGGCATGAACGTGCGCACCCTGCAGCGCCGCCTGGAGGAAGGCGGCGCCACCTTCAGCGAGCTGATCAACGGCGTGCGCCGCGACCTGGTGATCCGCTACCTGGAGAACCCCGGCTATTCGCTCGGGCGCATCGCCGACATGCTCGGCTACTCGATGCCCAGCTCCTTCACCCGCTGGTTCATCGCCCAGTTCGGCATGCCGCCGGCGAGCTGGCGCGCGCAGCACGGCGTGGTGCCGCGCAAGTAGCGGCAGGGCCCTCGGCGGACAGCCGCCACTGGGCCTTGTCCGTCAGCGGGTAATCTGCAGCGCGGCGATCACAGCCCCCAGTGCATCAGCGCCAGCACCAGCGCGACCAGGAAGGCGGTCTCGCCCACCATCAGCAGGATCGGCTTGATGCCCACCGCGGCCAGTTCCTTGAGCTGGGTCTTCATGCCCAGGGCGCTGATCGAGATCACCAGGCACCAGCGCGACAGCTCGTTGACCCCGCCCTGCACCAGCGTCGGCACCCAGCCGGTGCTGTTGACGCAGGCGAGGATCAGGAAGCCGACGGCGAACCAGGGCAGCAGCGGCGGGCGCTTGCCGGTCGGGTCGGCGCCCTGCATGCGGGTGATCATCGCCGCGCAGACGATCACCGGCAGCAGCATGGCGACGCGCATCAGTTTGACCACGGTGGCGGTGTCGCCGGTTTCCGGGGACATGCTGTAGCCGGCGCCGACCACCTGGGCGACGTCGTGGATGGTGGCGCCGAGGAACACCCCGGCGTCCTGCGGCGACAGGCCGAACCAGTTGGCGATCATCGGATAGAGGATCATCGCCACGGTGGACAGCGCCGACACGCCGATCACGGTGAACAGGGTGGCGCGTTCCTTCTGTGGGTGATTGGGCAGCGCGGCGGACAGCGCCAGCGCCGCCGAGGCACCGCAGATGGCGGTGGCGCCACCGGTGAGCATGCCGAACAGGCGCTGGAAGCCGAGCGCCCTGGCCGCCACCATCGACACGCTGATGGTCACTGCCACCAGGATCACCACCAGCGCCACCGGCTTCCAGCCGAGGCCGGCGATCTGCTCCAGGGTGATGCGCATGCCCAACAGGCACACGCCGATGCGCAGCACGGTGCGCGCGGTGAACTCGATGCCGACCTTGCACTTGCCGTCCGCGGACAGGAAGTTGAGCGCCATGCCCAGCAGCAGGGCGAACAGCATCACCGGCGCGCCGTAGTGCTCGGAGAGGAAGGTCGCCGCCGCGGCGACGATCAGGCTGACCATGAAGCCCGGCGCCAGTTCGCGCACGCGGCTGGGGAAGGAAACGAGAGCGATGGCGCTCATTGAGCGGACTCCTCGGAAGCGATGACGATGAACAGCCGGCCGTCTGCCTGCAGCTCGACCGGATAGCTGGCGACCTTGAGCGCGGTCGAGTTGAGCAGGTAGCCGCTGGCCAGGTTGAAGCGCAGGCCGTGGGCGCAGCACTGGATCACCCGGCCGTCCAGGCGCCCGCCGCACAGCGAGGCGCCCTGGTGCGGGCAGCTGTCGTCGATGGCGTAGAACTGGCCGTCGACGTTGAACAGCGCCAGGCTCTTGCCGGCGGACTCGACCAGCGCACGCCCACCGGACGCTGGCACCTTCGCCGCCGGCACTTCGATATGGCGGCTCATGCCGGCTGCTCCCGACGCTGCAGCGCGGCGTGCATGGCGCCGAGCAGCACTTCGGTCGACTGCGCCCCGGACACCGTCAGCTGGCGATCGAAGACGAAACACGGCACACCACCGGCGGCCATGCTGGCCGCCTCGCCGTAGAACGGGCTGCCATCGCCGCGCAGGCTGTCGACCAGCTCAGTCGCGGCGAAGCCACAGGACTCGGCGGCGATCAGCAGAGTCGCGGGATCGCCGAGATCCTCGCCGTTGTGAAAGTAGGCGGCGAACAGCCGCTCCAGCAGCGCCTCGACCTGCTCCGCGCTGCCGATGGCGGCGGCGCGCTGCAGCAGGCGGTGGGCGTCGGCGGTGTTGGGCATGCGCAGGATGCGCGCGAAGTCGATGTCCACCCCGGCGGCGCTGGCTGCCTCGCGCACCTGGGCCTGGCGCAGACGCACCGCCTGCTCGCTGCCGAGGCGGCGCAGGTAGAACTCGGCGAATGGCACGCCCGCGGCCGGCAGGTCCGGCAGCAGCTGCACGCCGCGCCACTGGATTGTCACCGCCACGTCCGGCCGGGTGGCGCGCAGGCGGGCCAGCGCGCGCTCCAGCTGGCGCTTGCCGATCAGGCACCAGGGGCAGATGAAGTCGAAGAACACCTCGATATGCAGCGGCTGGCTCACGACTGGGCCTCCAGTGCCGCTTCGCTGGCGGTTTCCTCGACGCCCTCGCCCTGCAGGCGGGCCATGTCGTTCAGGTAGTAGCGCTTGGCGTAGAAGAACACCGCCGCCGCCGCGATGCTGACCAGCGGCACCAGCTGGAAGGCGTTGTCCAGGCCGATCAGGTCGGACACCTTGCCGGTGAGCAGCGGGCCGGTGGCGAGGCCCAGCATGTTGTTGGCCAGGGTCAGGGTGGCGAACGCGGTGCCGTGCACGGTGTAGTGGGTCAGGTTGGCGACCATGGCGCCGGCCGGGCCGGAGGTTCCGGCGGCGATCAGCATGCCCAGGCAGATCAGCGCCAGCTGGGCGGGGCCGGCCGGCAGGGCGAAGGCCGCCGACAGCAGCAGGCAGCTGCCCAGGCAGTAGCCGATGGCCAGGCCGATCTTGCGATCCGGGCGGTTGCGGCACATACGGTCGCTGAGCATGCCGCAGAGGATCATGCCGACACCGCTGCACAGCACGATGATGGCGGCGACGCCACCGGCCTGGTCGGTGCCCATCCCGTAGTAGCGGTTCAGGTAGCTGGGCATCCAGACGATCACGGTGCCGCCGACGAACAGCTGCAGGCCGCTGCCGACGTAGGCGCAGATCACCGAGCGGCTGGAGTACAGGGTACGCAGCGGGCGCTGGGCCTTGAGCGCCGCCTTACTGGCGGCGTCGACGATGCGCTGGGGCGCGATCTTCGCCTCGCGCACGATGACCGGATAGAGCAGCGCCAGGGCCAGGCCGAACAGCGCCATGCCGGCGAACGCCCAGCGCCAGCCGAAGTGCTGGGCCATCACCCCGCCGAGGGCCATGCCCAGCACCGAGCCGAACATGCCGCCGGAGATGAACGCGCCGGACAGGGTGGCACGCATCTCGCGCGGGAACACCGAGACCACCACGGCGATGCCGACGCTGCCGTAGGCGGCCTCGCCGACGCCGACCAGGAAGCGGGCGACGAACATCTGCTCGTAGCTCTCCGCCAGCGCGCAGCCCAGGGTCGCCAGGCTCCACAGCACCGCCATGATGGTCAGGCTCCTGACCCGGCCAAAGCGGTCGGCGAGCAGCGACAGCGGGAAGGTCAGCAGGCCGACCATCAATGCGACAATGCCGCTGAGCAGGCCGAGCTGGGCATCGCTGAGCGCCCATTCGCCCTTGAGCATGGGGAATACGGCGTTGAGCACCTGCCGCGACATGTAGTCGGAGATCAGCAGGCCAAAGGTCAGGGCGAAGACGATCCAGGCGTAGCGGCGCGGGATGCCGATGGAGGTGTCTTCGCCGTCGTCGGCGGTGGGGTGGTAGGCGGCCATGCTGCCTCCTTGTGTCTGTCTGGCGTAGGTAATTGTTGTTATGGGTCATGCCTGACCGGTTCTGCAAAGGCTTCGCCCGGGGTGAAGCCTTTGCGCAACCTTTGTTTGTACCGCGCAGGCGGGCCGGCGGTGCGCCGGCCCGCTTGAGGGTCAGCCGCGCTGCGGCACGCCCTTCTGCCCCGGCTTGCGGTTCGGCGCCATGCCGTTGGCCAGCAGGGTTTCCTCGACGGTCTCGTACTGCACGCCGATGCGGTAGATATCGCGCGCTTCCTTGCCGTTGGCCACTTCGCGGCCCAGCTCGTGGGCGACGCGCACGCACTGCTGGATCTGCTCGACCGAGGTCATGCGCTGACCGTGCTGGCCGACGATGGTGTCCTCGATGCCGCAGCGCGGGTGCAGGCCCATGGACATGGCCATCATGTTGAACGGCAGCACGTTCTTCAGCAGCGACTCGGCGGTCAGGGTGCAGCCGTCCGGCGCGCGGTGGATGAAGTTGAAGAAGTTGAACGGGTTGGGGCCGTCGAAACCGCCGCCGATGCCGATCCAGGTCAGGTTCAGCGGGCCCTTGTAGACGCCCTTGCGCACCAGGCGCTCGAGGGTTTCCAGGGCGTGCATGCCGGTCAGCTGGAAGTGCGGCTGGATGCCGTTGGCGCACAGGCGCTTCAAGTGCTCCTCGACCCAGGCCGGGCCGGCCGGCACGGTCATCTCGCTGTAGGCGGCCTGGAACGCCGGATTGGCCAGGGAGGTGCCTTCCAGGTATTCCGGATAGAGCAGCTCCATGATGTTCATCTGGGTGGTGTTGATCGCCACGGTGACCTGATCCGGCTTCGGGGTCAGCTCGGCCAGCATGTGGCGGGTGTCGTCGGAGAGCCACTTGGCCGCCTCGCCCTCGCCTTCCGGAGCGAAGGAGATCGAGCCGCCGACCTGGATGATCATCTCCGGCACGGCCTCGCGCACGCCCTTGATCAGCTCGTTGAACTTGGACAGGCGCTTGGAGCCGGTGCCGTCCAGCTCGCGCACGTGCAGGTGCAGCACGGTGGCGCCGGCCTCGTAGCAGTCGACGGCCTTCTGCACCTGCTCGTCCATGGTCACCGGGATGTCTTCCGGGAAGTCTTCGGGCATCCATTCCGGGCCGTAGGGGGCGACGGTGATGACCACCTTCTCCATGTTTTCGGGGTGCAGGGAATCGTCGAAGAATTGCATGTTGTGATCCTCGGTCTTGTTATTTGGCCACCCCGTTCGGGCCGGGGCGGCGATGGCATGCACGCAGGGGTGACGTGTGGTTCAGAACGGCTTGTCGCCGATGATTCCGGCGCGTTCCATCTTGCGATGGCACGGCGGGTAGTCCATGACGGCGTAGTGCTGGGTGCTGCGGTTGTCCCAGATGGCGATGCTGTTGGGCTTCCAGCGCCAGCGCACCTGGTACTCCGGGATGTAGGCCTGGCTGATCAGGTAGCGCAGCAGGTCGCTGCCGCCCATGTTGTAGTCCTGACCGACGCGCACGTGGTCCGGAGTGTGGTAGTTGCTGAAGTGGGTGGTGAAGGCGTTGACGAACAGCACCTTCTCGCCGGTCTCCGGATGGATGCGCACCACCGGGTGCTCGGCGTCCGGGTACTGGGCCTTGAGCGCCAGGCGCTTCTCGATCGGCATGGCCGCGCCGAAGCTGGCCTCGATGCTGTGGCGGGCGCGCAGGCCCTCGATCTTCACCTTCACCTCGTCGGGCAGGCGCTCGTAGGCCAGCACCATGTTGGCCCACATGGTGTCGCCGCCCACCGGCGGGCACTCCACGCAGCGCAGCACGCAGCCCAGCGGCGGCGCCTCGCGCCAGGTGGCGTCGGTGTGCCAGGCGTTCTCGTAGCGGTCCATCGGCTGGTCGGGGCGCTTGTAGATCTGCACCAGGCCCGGATGCTCCGGGTCGCTGCCGGCCACCGGGTGGTCCTCCAGCTCGCCGAAGCGGCGGGCGAAGGCCACGTGCTCGGCGCGGCTGATGTCCTGGTCGCGCAGGAACAGCACGCGGTGCCTGAGCAGCTGGGCGCGGATCTCGGCGAACAGGCCGTCATCGTGGATGGCGTCGGCCAGCCTGACGCCGACCAGCTCGGCGCCGATGGCGCAGGTCAGTTGTTCGACTTGCATGGCGGGCCTCCTCAGATGACGAAGATCGACGAGCCGGTGGTCTTGCGCGACTCCAGGTCGCGGTGGGCTTCCACGGCGTCCTGCAGGGCGTAGTGCTGGTTGATCTCGATCCTGATGCGGCCGCTGCCGACATGATCGAACAGCTCGCCGGCCAGGTCGGCCTTCTCGGCCGGGTCGGCGATGTAGTCGGCCAGCGCCGGACGGGTCAGGTACAGCGAGCCCTTCATCGCCAGCATGACCGGGTCGAAGGCCGGGATCGGGCCGGAGGCGGTGCCGACGCAGACCAGCAGGCCGCGGCGCTTGAGCGAGTCCAGCGAGGCCATGAAGGTGTTCTTGCCGACGCTGTCGAACACCACGTTGACGCCGACGCCATCGGTCAGCTCGCGGACGCGCTTGGCGACGTCCTCAACGCTGTAGTTGATGGTGTGGTCGCAGCCGTGGGCGCGTGCGACTTCCGCCTTGGCCTCGGTGGACACGGTGCCGATCACGGTGAGGCCGAGCAGCTTGGCCCACTGCGCGACGATCAGGCCGACACCGCCGGCGGCGGCGTGCAGCAGGACGGTGTCGCCGGCCTTGAAGTCGTAGATGCGGCGCATCAGGTAGGCCGAGGTCAGGCCGCGCATGGTCATCGCCGCGGCGGTCTCGAAGGCGATGGTTTCCGGCAGCTTGATCAGCGGCGCGGCCGGGATCAGGCGCTCGGTCGAGTAGGCGCCGAGGGTGTTGAGAAAGCCGGTGTAGGTGACGCGATCGCCGACCGCCACGTTGGTGACGCCCTCGCCCACCGCTTCCACCACGCCGGAGGCTTCCACGCCCATGCCGTTGGGCAGCGGGATCGGGTAGGTGCCGTTGCGGAAGTAGGTGTCGGCGTAGTTCAGGCCGACCGCCACGTGGCGCAGGCGGACCTGTCCCGGTCCGGGCTCGCCGACCTCGACGTCCTCGTAGCGCAGGACCTCGGGACCCCCGGTTTCATAGAAGCGTACGGCTTTGGCCATGTTTTTCTCCCAATGCATTCCTGTTGAGCAATACCGCTCGTGTAGTAGGGAATTTAGGGAGTTGCCCCTTCCTGCGCTTCTCATCGGGCGACAGCGGTTTTTCATTTCATGACAACCGCTGGGGATTCCTGCCTCTCCGTGCGCCGCACGCAAAAAAGCCGGCAGGCGCGGCAGGCCTGCATCTGCATGCAGGTCCCGCCGGGCGTGCCGGCAAGGCTCAGCTCAGCGCTGGCCGCTCAAGGAATCAGGCGTGCTGGGTGAAACCCACCTGACCCGGTTTGCGGTTGGGGGCGAAGCCGTTCCTGGCCAGGGTCTCGTCGGCGTCCTTGTAGAAGGTGCCGATCCTGTAGATCTCGCGCGCTTCCTGGCCATTGGCGACCTCGCGGCCGAACTCGCGGGAGAGGCGCACCAGCTGCTCGATCTGCTCGACGGTGGTCATCTTGGCGGTCTGCTTCTGGTTCCAGATGTTGTCCTCGATGCCGCAGCGCACGTGCAGGCCCAGGGCGATGGCCATCATGTTCAGCGGCAGCACGTTGCGCATGCTGGTTTCCAGGGTCAGCACCGAGCCGTCCGGGCAGGCGCGCACGAAGTTGGCCAGGTCGTAGGGGTTGGGCGAGTCGAAACCGCCGCCGATGGCCACCCAGGTGAGGATCAGCGGCACGTTGCACACGCCGCGACGCATCATGCGCTCGACGGTGTTGAGCTGGGTGATGTTGGCCAGCTGGAAGTGGGTCTGGATGCCCTTGTCGCTCAGGCGGCGGATGTGCTCCTCGACCCAGGCCGGGCCGGCCGGGATGGTCATCTCCTGGTAGGCCTTGAGCATCACCGGATCGGCCAGCGAGGTGCCGCGGATGTCGGCGGCGGTCATCTGCTCGCAGACGTTCATCTGGTTGGTGTTGATGGCGATGGTCACCTGGTCCGGCGTCGGGGTCAGCTCGGCCAGCATGTGGCGGGTGTCGTCGGACAGCCACTTGGCGACGTCGCCGTCGTTCTCCGGGGCGAAGGAGATCGAGCCGCCGACCTGCAGGATCATCCCCGGGCAGGCTTCGCGGATGCCGGCCAGCAGTTCGTTGAACTTGGACAGGCGCTTGGAGCCCTTGCCGTCCTCCTCGCGGACGTGCACGTGCAGCACGGTGGCGCCGGCGTTGTAGCAGTCGACGGCCTTCTGGATCTGCGCCTCCATGCTCACCGGGATGTCTTCCGGGAAGTCGGACGGCATCCATTCCGGGCCGTAGGGCGCGGCGGTGATGACCAGTTTCTGCATGTTCTCGACGAACAGGGAACCATCGATGAAGTTCATGGCGTTTTCCTCGGATTGCTCGGTGTTGTGCTTGTTGTGCTGTTCGGATTTCAGAAGGGCTTGTCGCCGACGATGGCCGCGCGCTCCATCTTGCGATGGCAGGCCGGGTAGTCCATGACCGCGTAATGCTGGGTGCTGCGGTTGTCCCAGATGGCGATGCTGTTGGGCTTCCAGCGCCAGCGCACCTGGTACTCGGGGATGTACGCCTGGCCGATCAGGTAGCGCAGCAGGTCGCTGGCGCCCATGCTGTAGTCTTGGCCGAAGCGCACGCGCTCCTTGGTGTGGAAGTTGGTGAAGTGGGTGGTGAAGGCGTTGACGAAGAGGATCTTCTCGCCGGTTTCCGGATGGGTGCGCACCACCGGGTGTTCGGCGTCCGGGTACTGGGCCTTCATCGCCAGGCGCTGCTCGAGCGGCATGGCGGCGGCGAAGGACGCTTCGAAGCTGTGGTTGGCGCGCAGGCCCTCGATCTGCTCCTTGATCGCCAGCGGCAGGCGCTCGTAGGCCAGCACCATGTTCGCCCACATGGTGTCGCCACCCACCGGCGGGCACTCCACGCAGCGCAGCACGCAGCCCAGCGCCGGGGTCTCGCGCCAGGTGCCGTCGGTGTGCCAGGCGTTCTCGTAGCGGTCGATCGGCTGGTCGGGGCGCTTGTATATCTGCACCAGGCCCGGCGCCTGCGGATGGGTCGGCGCCATCGGGTGGTCCTCCAGCGCGCCGAAGCGGCGGGCGAAGGCCACGTGATCCGGACGGGAAATGTCCTGATCGCGCAGGAACAGCACCTTGTTCTGCAGCAGCAGGCCCTTGATCTCGTTGAACAGGCCATCGTCATGGACGGCATCGGCGAGGTTCACGCCGAGCAGTTCGGCGCCAATACTGCAGGTGAGTGGTTCTACGCGCATCTTGTTGTTCTCCTCTTGGGCGAAGGTCTTCGGCCGGGCGAGGCGCCGGATGGCGGGGCTCGCCGGGCAGGCCGTGAGGAGGAATTTAGGGAGGCACCAGGCTGCCGGCCTTTCATTTGGCGACAGTGGCTTTTCATTTCATGACCAGATCCCCGCCGCCACCGGCGAGCTGCAGCGACCTTTGATCTGGGTCAGTTTTATCCGGCCGGGCTGGACGCCCGCAGGAGGCGCCGCAATGGGCCGGGCAGACCGAGCTGCAGGGCGCTCCGTTTCCGTCGCTGCCCTGGGATAAGATGGCCGCCATTCATCAGGTTCGAGAGCGCACCGGCAGCGGCGCAGGGTCAATGGCAATGAACGAGGTCGAGCGCTACATCGAGGCCGGCACGCGGGAGAACACCCGGCGCAGCTACCGGTCGGCCGTCGAGCACTTCGAGGTGACCTGGGGCGGCTTCCTGCCGGCCAGCAGCGAGAGCATCCTCCGCTACCTCGCCGCCTACGCCGACCAACTGGCCTTCAGCACCCTCAAGCAGCGCCTCGCGGCGCTGGCGCAGTGGCACAACAGCCAGGGCTTTCCCGATCCGACCAAGGCGCCGGCGGTGCGCCAGGTGCTGCGCGGCATCCGCGCCCTGCACCCGCAGCAGGCCAGGCAGGCGGCGCCGCTGCAGGTGCTGCACCTGCAGCAGGCGGTGGACTGGCTGGAGCGCGAGGCGGCGCAGGCGGCCGAGTGCGACGACCTCGCCAGCCTGCGGCGCTGCCGGCGCGATGCGGCGCTGCTGCTGGTCGGCTTCTGGCGCGGCTTTCGCAGCGACGAGCTGTGCCGCCTGCGCGTCGAGGACATCCGCGCCGAGGCCGGCGTGGGGATGACCCTGTACCTGCCGCACAGCAAGGGCGACCGCGACCACCACGGCACCACCTACCAGGCGCCGGCGTTGCGGCGGCTGTGCCCGGTGGCCGCCTACCTGAACTGGATCGAGGTGGCCGGCATCGCCCACGGCCCGGTGTTCCGCCGCATCGACCGCTGGGGCCACCTGGGCGAGGATGGCCTGCACGCCAGCAGCCTGATCGCCCTGCTGCGCCGCATCCTCGAGCGCGCCGGCGTGCCGGCCGAGGCCTACACCAGCCACTCGCTGCGCCGCGGCTTCGCCACCTGGGCCACCCGCAACGGCTGGGACCTCAAGGCGCTGATGAGCTACGTGGGCTGGCGCGACGTGAAGTCGGCGATGCGCTACATCGACCCGGCCATCTCCTTCGGCGGCCTGGCGCTGCGGCCGGCCGAAGCCGACGGCTCGCGGCAGCGGCTGCCGCCGCCCTACGGCGACGGGAACTGAGGAAGACGACCTCAGGTATCGAGGTGGCCGGCGAGGAACTGCGACAGACGGCGCTGCATGAGACGACCGGAGTTGCCCAGGCAGGCGATGGCGCTGCCGGCCAGGCTGCCTTCGCCGAGCACCGCGGCCTCGCCAGCCAGGGCCAGCGGGCAGTCCAGGATCAGCACCAGCCGGGCCAGCTGGCGCAGTAGCGCGGCGCTGGGCGCCAGGGTGGAATACAGCACCAGCGCCTGTGGCCGGACTTCCTGGCAGACCAGCGACAACTCATCCAGGGGCTGGCCCGGCGGCAGCACCCGCACCGGATTGCTGTCGCCACCGAGCAGCAGCGCGGTGACCAGCAGCTCCAGCTCGCGACACTGTCCGGGAATCGCTGCGACCAGCACGCAGTCTCGCCCCGCCGCCGCTCGCGAGAACTGCAGGCGCTGCAGCACGCGGGCGCGCAGGAAGGCATCGAGGAACAGCCACTGGCTGGTCTGGCCGAAGCCGTCCTGCTGCTGCAGCTCCAGCCACAGCGGCATGAGCACGTCCTGGAACACCGACGCCAGCGGATAGGTGGAGAACACCTGGCCGTAGAGCTGCTCCAGACGCACCTCGTCGAAATGGCGCACCGCCTCGCGCAGCCGGTCCTGCCATTCGCCCCACTCGCCGGTGGACGAGCCCTGTTCGACCGGGGCCTCGGCCTTGTCCCCGCTGTTGCGCGCCAGAAGGCTGCCGACCTTGCTCACCGCCACGCCGCGCTCGGTCCAGGCGATGATGCTGCGGATCGACTCGATGTCGCTCTGCGAGTACAGGCGATGGCCACCCTCGGTGCGCACCGGCTGGATCAGCCCGTAGCGACGCTCCCAGGCGCGCAGGGTGACCGGGTTGACGCCGGTGAGGCGGACCACTTCACGGATCGGAAACAGCTCCTCCCCCAAGGGCAGGCCGCTGGCGGGGGACGGGGCTGCAGTGAGTTCGGTCATGGCGAATGGCTCGAGGGACTTGATGAACCGCCATTGTATCGCAGAGCTCGCCCTCGCAAGGCAGGTGCATGGCACCGATTCGCCGTCTTCTGGCGTTTCCGGCCACGAAAAACGCGCGGCCTGCATGCAGGATGGCGCAGTTGCTTTAAAATGCGCGGAAACCACCCGGGACCTGCAAGATGATCAATGCCAAGCTGCTGCAACTGGTGATCGAAGCCTCCAACGACGGAATCGTGGTCGCGGAACAGGAAGGCGACGACAACATCCTGATCTACGCCAACCCGGCCTTCGAGCGCCTGACTGGCTACTCCGTCGACGATATCCTCTATCAGGACTGCCGTTTCCTCCAGGATGGCGACCGCGACCAGCCGGGCCTCGCGGCGATCCGCGAGGCGGTCAAGCACAACCGCCCCTGCCGGCAGATCATCCGCAACTACCGCAAGGACGGCAGCGTGTTCTGGAACGAGCTGTCGATCACCCCGGTATTCAACGAGGCCGACCAGCTCACCTACTTCATCGGCATCCAGAAGGACGTCAGCTCCGAGGTCGAGGCGCAGCAGCGCGTGCGCGAGCTGGAAGCCGAGGTTGCCGAACTGAAGAACCAGCTCGCGGCACTGCAAGCCAAAGGCTGACAACCGCTCCCGCCCGAACGGCGTTGCCGTCGTCCGCCGGCAACGCCTTCCCCCTGTTCCGGCCCGCCCGCCTGCGGCGCCGGCGCACGGCGTGCGCCAGTGCCCGCACGGATCTCAGCGGCCTGCGACCTGTACACCCCGCCTTGTACGACTCGCCGCATTGTACAGATTTGCCCGTCCGGCGTAGCCTTGTGGGGTAACCACGCGAGGTCCGTGATGAGCCAGATCGAACCGCCAACCCCGAAGAATCCGCCCAACCGCTTCAATCCGCGCAAGCTGCGGCTCTCCAAGTGGACCGCTCGCCAGCCGTGCAACCGGGAAAAGCACTTCCTGGTCGTCGAACTGCTCGAGGACGAAGCGGGCAACCTGCTCGAAATCGAGCTGCAGGCGGTGTACAGCGGCCGCAGCCAGTGGCTCGACTGGCGCGAACTGCGCGACAGCGCACGCTGGCGGATCGGCTGGCACTGACCTCGCCGCCCGCGACAAATATTTATACAAAATCTATACAAAACCTATTGACCGGCGGCAGCAACGACTTATCCTGTAGCAAGGTTGTACACAAATCTTGCGACGTACAAGTTGGAGACTGCCATGTCCCTCACGCTCCCCCGCCACAAGCCCGGCCGCAGCGCCGGCCCGCAGCTGCATCGGGCAACCTCCAGCCTGCGTGACGCGATCTGACCATGCACGACGACCGCGATCCACGCGACGATTTGTCGGACGACGAAATGGCCGGCCTGCTGCCGATCCGCGAGGTGGCGCGGCGCACCGGGGTGAACCCGGTGACCCTGCGCGCCTGGGAGCGCCGCTACGGGCTGATCGTCCCGCAGCGCACCGCCAAGGGCCACCGCCTGTACTCGCAGGCGCAGGTGGCGCAGGTGCAGCAGATCCTCGACTGGCTGGAGCGCGGCGTGTCGGTCAGCCAGGTGCGTGGCCTGCTCAGCGATGCCCGGGTGCCGAGCGGTGCCGACGACCACGGCTGGCGGGCGCGCCGGGAGCAACTGCTGGGCGCCATCGCCAACCTGGCCGAACGCGCCCTCGACGACGGCTTCAACCAGGCAGTAGCCCTCTATCCGCCGGCGACGGTATGCCGCCATCTCCTGCTGCCGCTGCTCGAGGACCTGCACCGGCGCTGGGTCAGCCTGCCGAATGCCGAACTGGAGCGTGCGTTCTTCCTGTCCTGGCTGCGCAGCAAGCTGGGCGCGCGGCTGTACCACAGCAACCGCCTGCTCGGCAGCGCCCCGCTGCTGCTGGTCAATTGCTCCTCGGCGCCGCTGGAGCCGGCGCTCTGGCTGTGCGCCTGGCTGGTCGGCAGTGCCGAATGCCCGGTCAGCGTGCTCGACTGGCCGCTGCCGGCGCCCCAGCTGGCGCTGGCGGTACAGCGCATGCAGCCGCGTGCCGTGCTGCTCTACGCCAGCGAGGCGCTCGATCGCGATGCCCTCGCCCGCCTGCTGCAGGGAGTGGCCTGCCCGTGTCTGCTGTGCGGTCCGGCGGCGGAGCGCCAGCGCGATCAGTTGGCAGCGATCACCGATCTGCATCTGACCCTCGACCCGCTCGACGCCCAGCAGTGCCTGCATCGCCTCGGCCTGCTCGGCCTGCAAGGAGAACTGCGCCATGCGCCGATCGACCTGGCCCCGTGACGACCTGCACCAGCGGGCGCGGCAGGACGCCGGCCATGGCTGACTTCCTGCGCCGTTTCGCCGACGACTTCGCCCGCCTGGACAAGCACCGGCTGCAGCACCTCGATGCGCTGTACACCCGCGACGTGGTGTTCCGCGATCCGCTGCACGAGATCCGCGGCCTGGAGGCCCTGCGCGACTACTTCGGCGAAATGTACGCCAACGTGGAGGATCTGCGCTTCGACTTCCACGGCTTCGACCAGGTCGGCGCCGGCGAGGGCTACCTGCGCTGGACCATGAGCTACCGCCACCCGCGCCTGCGCCGCGGTGCGCCGATCCGCGTCGAGGGCTGCTCGCACCTGCGCTGGCACGACGAGCGGGTGTACCGCCACCGCGACTACTTCGATGCCGGCGCCCTGCTCTACGAACACCTACCCGTGCTGGGCGGCGTGATCGCCTGGCTGAAACGGAGGCTGGCATGAAACGCATCTGGCTGACCGGAGCCAGCAGCGGCATCGGCGCCGCGCTGGCGGAAATCCTCCTGCAGCAGGGCCACCACCTGGCGCTCAGCGCGCGCAGCGAGGCGCCCCTGCAGGCCCTGGCCAACCGCTGGCCGCAGCAGGTGCTGGTGCTGCCCGGCGACCTCGTCGACGCCGAGCAGGTGCGCGCCATCGGCCAGCGCATCGCCGCGGCCTGGGGCGCGCTGGACTGCGCCATCCTCAACGCCGGCACCTGCGAGTACATCGACGCGCGCGCCTTCGAGGCGGCCATGGTCGAGCGCGTGGTGCGCGCCAACCTGTTCTCCGCCGCCCACTGCATCGAGGCGGCGCTGCCGCTGCTGCGCCGTGGCCACCAGCCGCACCTGGTGGCGGTGGCCAGTTCGGTGACCTTCCTGCCGCTGCCGCGCGCCGAGGCCTACGGCGCGTCCAAGGCGGCGCTGCGCTACCTGTGCGAGTCGCTGCGCCTCGATCTGGCCGCCGAGGGCATCGCCGTCACCCTGGTCAGCCCCGGCTTCGTCGATACCCCGCTGACCCGCCGCAACGATTTCCCCATGCCCATGCGCTGGCCCGTGGAACGCGCCGCCCGCCACATCGCCGAGCGGCTGCCGCGGCGGCCGTTCGAGATCGCCTTTCCCGGCGCCTTCGTCGCCATCCTGCTGCTGCTCGCCCACCTGCCGCGCCGCCTGCAGCTGGCGCTGGGCCGGCGCATGTCCCGCACCACCACGGAAGACCGTCCATGAAGATCGCCATCATCGGCAGCGGCATCGCCGGCCTGACCGCCGCCTACCTGCTAAACCGCCGCCACGAGATCACCCTGTTCGAGGCCAGCGACTGGATCGGCGGGCACACCCATACCGTGGACGTGCAGCTGGACGGGCGCGACTACGCCATCGACACCGGCTTCATCGTCTTCAACGACTGGACCTACCCCAACTTCATCCGCCTGCTCGAGCGGCTCGGCGTCGCCTCGCGCCCCACCGAGATGAGCTTCTCGGTGCACGATCCCGACAGCGGCTGCGAATACAACGGCAACAACCTCAACAGCCTGTTCGCCCAGCGCCGCAACCTGCTGTCGCCGAGCTTCCTCGGCATGCTGCGCGACATCCTGCGCTTCAACCGCGAGGCGCTGAGGGATCTCGCCGAGGAGCGCATCGGCGCCGACATCACCCTCGGCGACTACCTGGCGCGCGGTCGCTACGGCCGACGCTTCGTCGACCACTACATCGTGCCGATGGGCGCGGCGATCTGGTCGATGTCGCTGGCGGACATGCTCGACTTCCCGCTGCAGTTCTTCGTGCGCTTCTTCAAGAACCACGGCCTGCTGTCGGTCAACGACCGCCCGCAGTGGCGGGTCATCGCGGGCGGCTCGCGCGCCTACGTGGCGCCGCTGACCGCCAGCTTCCGCGAGCGCATCCGCCTCAACTGCCCGGTGTGGCTGGTCGAGCGCGACGCGGACGGCGTCACCCTGCTCAGCCCGGCCGGCCGCGAGCGCTTCGACAAGGTGGTGTTCGCCTGCCACAGCGACCAGGCCCTGACGCTGCTCGCCGCGCCGAGCCTGACCGAGCAGCGGATCCTCGGCGCGCTGCGCTACGCCGACAACGACGTGGTGCTGCACACCGACACCCGCCTGCTGCCGCAACGTCCGCTGGCCTGGGCGAGCTGGAACTACCGGCTCGGCGGCCCGGCGCGCCAGCCGGCGGCGGTGACCTACAACATGAACATCCTGCAGGGCATCGAGGCGCCAAAGACCTTCTGCGTCAGCCTCAACCAGACCGCCGCCATCGATCCGGCGCGGATCCTCGGCCGCTACAACTACGCCCATCCGCAGTACAGCCTCGCCGGCATCGCCGCCCAGGCGTGCTGGCGCGAGCTGCACGGCCAGCAGCACAGCTTCTTCTGCGGTGCCTACTGGGCCAACGGCTTCCACGAGGACGGCGTGGTCAGCGCGCTGCGCGTGGCCGAGGCCTTCGGGGAGCGCCTGTGAACAGCGCGCTCTACCAGGGCTGGGTCGGCCACCGGCGCTTCCTGCCGCGCGGCCACGCCTTCCGCTACCGCATCGGTCTGCTCTACCTGGATCTCGCCGAACTGGACGCGGTGCTGGCCCTGTCGCCGCTGGCCGGGCGTTCGCGCTGGGCGCCGTTCGCCATCCGCGAGACGGATTTCCTGCCGCAGTACACGCGCAGCGGCATGCCGCTGGCCGAGGCGGTGCGCCTGCGCGTCGGCGAGGCGCTCGGCCATGCGCCGCAGGGCCGCATCTGCCTGCTCGCCCAGCCGCGCAGCTGGGGCCTGGCCTTCAATCCGGCGAGCTTCTTCTACTGCTTCGAGGCCGACGGCCGCCTCGCCGCGATCCTCTGCGAGGTCAGCAACACGCCCTGGCTGGAGCGCTACCACTACGTGCTGCCGGTCGATGTCACCGGCGAGTCGCGCCACCGGGTGGCCAAGGGCTTCCACGTCTCGCCCTTCCTGCCGCGCGACCTGGAGTACCGCATGCGCCTCTCCGCCCCCGGGGAGCAGCTGCGCATCCACATGGAGGACTGGCAGGGCGACGCCAAGCTGTTCGAGGCCGCGCTCGGCCTCAGCCGCATCGAACTCGACCGCCGCAGCCTGCACCGCCACCTGCTGGCCTTCCCGGCGATGACCGCCAAGACCGTGGCCGCCATCTACTGGCAGGCCCTGCGCCTGGCACTCAAGCGCGTGCCGATCTTCGACCACCAACCTGCGGACGGCGACCACCGTACCGCCCGACCGGAGCCCAGCCATGAAGAGCACTAGCCTTTCCCCGGCCAAACCTGGCCTGTTCGCCGGCAACGGACTGGGCGCGGGCCTGCTCAAGCGTGCCGTGCTGCGCCAGCTCGCCGGCCTGCGCCACGGCCAGCTCACCGTCTGCGAGGACGGCGAACGCCGCAGCTACGGCCAGCCCGGCAGCGAGCTGCATGGCGAGATCCACATCCACGATGCCGCCGCCTGGGCGATGGTCGCCGGCAACGGTTCGATCGGCGCCGGCGAGGCGTACATCCACGGCTACTGGAGCAGCCCGGACCTCACCGCCGTGGTGCGCGTGTTCGTCGCCAACCTCGAGGTGCTGGACGCCCTGGACAGCGGCATCGCCCGCCTCGGCCGGCCGCTGCTGCAGGGCCTGCACTGGCTCAACCGCAACACCCGCAAGGGCTCGCGACGCAACATCGCCGCCCACTACGACCTCGGCAACGCGCTGTTCGAGCAGTTCCTCGACCCGACCATGATGTACTCGGCGGCGATGTTCCAGGACGAGGCCGACACCCTCGAGCAGGCCCAGCTCAACAAGCTCGAGTGCATCTGCCGCAAGCTCGACCTGCAGCCGGGCGACCACCTGCTGGAGATCGGTACCGGCTGGGGCAGCATGGCGATGTATGCGGCGACCCACTACGGCTGCCGGGTGACCACCACCACCCTGTCCCAGGAGCAGTACGCCTATACCCGCCGGCGCATCGAGGAGCAGGGTCTGGAGGATCGCATCACCCTGCTGCTCGAGGACTACCGCGACCTGCAGGGCCAGTACGACAAGCTGGTGTCGATCGAGATGGTCGAGGCGGTCGGCCACCGCTACCTGCCGACCTACTTCCGCCAGTGCGCCCGCCTGCTCAAGGACGACGGCCTGATGCTGCTGCAGGCCATCACCATCCGCGACCAGCGCTACGCGCAGGCCTGCCGCTCGGTGGACTTCATCCAGCGCTACATCTTCCCCGGCGGCGCCCTGCCCTCGATCAGCCGCATGCTGGAGGTCGTCGGCCGCGACACCGATCTCAACCTGTTCCACATGGAGGACTTCGGCCTGCACTACGCGCGCACCCTGCGCCTGTGGCACGACAACCTGCGCCGCGCCCGCCACTTCCTCGAGCAGCTCGGCTACGACGAGCAGTTCTTCCGTCTGTGGGAGTTCTACCTGTGCTACTGCGAAGGGGGCTTCCTCGAGCGCAGCATCGGTACCGCGCAGCTGCTGCTGGCCAAGCCGGCGGCCCGCCCGGCGCCGCTGCTCGGCCGCCAGCAGGCCTGACATGCGCCTGCTGGCCAACGCGGCGCTGTTCCAGCTCGGCTGGTTCGCCTGCGTGCTGGGGGCGCAGCGCCCGGCCCTGCTGCTGCTCGCCGGCGCCTGCCTGCTGGCCCATTTCGCCTTCGTCGGCCGCGGGCGCGGCGAGCTGGCGAGGGTCGGCGCGCTGACCCTCGCCAGCTGCGCCCTCGACAGCCTGCTGCTCAATCTCGGGGTCTTCGACTTCGCCGGCGACAGCCGCGTGCTGCCGCTCTGGCTGGCCCTGCTGTGGGCGCTGTTCGCCACCACCCTCGGCCACAGCCTGGCCTGGAGCGCCCGGCCCTGGTGGTTGGGCAGCCTGCTCGGCGCCCTCGGCGGGCCGCTGTCCTACCTGCTCGGCGCGCGCCTGGCCGGCGTCGGCCTGCCGCTGGGCCTGTGGCCGACCCTGCTCCTGCTGGCGCTGATCTGGGCGCTGCTGGTGCCGCTGCTGCACGGCTTGCGCCTGCGTCTTGGCGCGGTCCGCTGAGCGCCTACCAGGGCAGTTGCTCGCCGTTCCACGAATAGAAGCCGCCGCTGGCCTCGGGGCCGAGCCCGTCGATCACCTGCAGCAGTTGCCTGGCCGCCAGCACCGGCGCGCGGCCGATCTCCGCGCCGCGGAATGGCCGTGACAGCGCGGAGTCGACCGTGCCCGGATGCAGGGCCAGCAGCACGGCGTTGGGATTGCTGCGCCGCACCTCGATGGCGGCGGTCTTCACCAGCATGTTCAGCGCCGCCTTGGCGGCGCGATAGCTGTACCAGCCGCCCAGGCGGTTGTCGCCGATGCTGCCGACCTTGGCGGAAAGCATGGCCAGCACGCCGCGCCGGCGGTCGAGCAGGCGGGCGAAGTGGCGCAGCAGCAGCGCCGGCCCGAAGGTGTTGACCCTGAAGGTATCCAGCAGCTGGTCGTAGTGGAGATCGCCGAGCTTCTTCTCCGGCATGAACGCCGGGGCGTGCAGCACGCCGGCGGCGTTGACGATCAGCTGGAACGGCGCCTGCGCGGCCAGTGCCTCGGCCGCATCCGCGATGCTCGCCTCGTCGGCGAAGTCGATGGCCGGCCGGGAGCCGCGCGACAGACCGAGCACCGCCGCGCAGCGCGGGTCCGCACGCAACTCCGCGACCAGCGCCGAGCCGATGGCGCCCGAGGCGCCGATCACCAGGGCGCGGTAGCCGTCGGGGAAGGAGTCCATCAGGGCGCTTCCTTGCGGAAGAACAGGGTGACCTGGCCCAGTTCGAAGCCGAACTTGGTCATGAACGAGCGGTTGGCCATGGTGCGCTCGTCGAGCAGGTACATCCAGTCGTCGAAGTCGACCTGGTAGACCTTACCGTCCACCGGCAGGCTGAGCACGTAGCGCCAGCGCAGGGCGTTGCCGGCCACCTCGCCGCGCGCCTCGCCGACCACGTCGCCGGCCGTGCCCCGCCAGCGGCCGGGACCGTCGGGGCGCAGGGTCCACACGCGCTTCTGCTTGCTGCCGTCGCTGTAGGTGAAGTCCTCGTCGAGGATCAGCCGGTCGCCTTCGCGGCGGCCGTTGATCACCACGTGGAAGCGCTTGATCACCTCGCCCGAGCGCTTCTGGAACATGCCCCAGGCGTCCACCCGGCCGTCGAAGTAGGCAGGCAGGTCGAGTTGCGGCTGCTGGTCGCGGTAGTGCTCGACGTCGATCTGGCTGCAGCCACCGAGGCAGATGCAGAGCGACAGAAGAAGTTTCTTCAGCATGGAGGGTCCTCAGGGTGCGGCGGCGCCCAGCAACCTGGCGCGCAGCTCGGGGTTGCGCGTGCGGGCATCCAGCCAGATGGAGAAGAAGATGCGGGCGAACTCCTCGTCGCGCACCTCGTGCTGCAGGCGGTCGCCGGCGTAAAAGCGCGCGCCGAACCCGGGCAGGTACACGCCGGTGATGCGCGAACCCGGCGCGGTGTCGACGAAGGCTTGGTGCATGTGCCCGGCCCATTCGGCGAGCTGCGCCGTGCCGACCTGGTCACCGTGCAGGCGACGGATCTCGTCGATACTCACCTCGACCAGCCGCTCGCGGCTGATCTCGCGGTGGTAGATCAGCTCGAGGGCGAACGGCACTCCGGCGGCGAGGCGCTCGGCCGGGCTCCACAGACGGGCGCTGTACAGGCGAAAGCCGAACAGGCTCAGCTCCCCCTCGCCGAGCAGGCGGGCTTCGGGGAGAGCTTCGCGCCAGTTGCCCAGTGCGCTGCCGCTGAGCAGGCAGAGGCCGAACAGGACGACCCGCAGACTGTGCATCACGGCAGTTCCGGTCACGGACAGGTAGTCGTACATCGCACGGGTCCTCGCACGGAAATGGCAGGGCTCAGTGTCGCGTCACCGGGTACCTGACAAGTTGCGACGGCGCGCCAGCTGAACCCTGCATGAAATCTATACGACAACACAAAATATGTACAATAAAATTATACAGACACAGACAGCCAGACTGATCAGCGCAGCGAATATCGGGCCCCTGACTGGAGCAGGTTGAACACCACGGTCTTTCTTGTACAGCTTTCCACCTGGGCGCCGGATCTGCGCGCTTTAGTCGCCTGCTGGCCGTCCGTCGGGCTGTGCTATGGTGCGCGCAGTCGCCCGTCGGGCCCCCGCCATCATGAGGAATCCACAGATGCTGATCCGCACCCTGAGCCTGGCCGCCCTGCTCGCCTGCGCCCTGCCGAGCTTCGCCCATGACTACAAGGTCGGCGAGCTGACCATCGATCACCCCTGGTCACGCGAGCTGCCGCCCAACGCTCCGGCCGGTGCCGCCTACTTCACCCTGAAGAACCAGGGCGCCGCCGCCGACCGCCTGATCGGCGCCAGCACGCCGCGCGCGCAGAAGAGCGAACTGCACACCCACGTCCACAAGGACGGCCTGATGAAGATGCAGCAGATCCCCGCCGTGGAGATTCCCGCCAAGGGCGAGGTGGTGTTCCAGCCGGGCGGCAACCACGTGATGCTGTTCGGTCTCGGCCAGCCGCTGAAGGCCGGCGAAGAATTCCCGCTGACCCTGGAGTTCGAGAAGGCCGGCAAGGTCGAGGTGCAGGTCCAGGTGGAAGGCGCCGACGGCCAGGGCATGAGCCACAAGATGCCGATGGAGCACGGCAACCACAAGGGCCACTGAGCCCCGGTTGAAACGACGAGGCCCGCCGATCTGGCGGGCCTCGTCGTTCCTGGCTGGACTCAGTCCGCCCGCGCCGTGCGCATGGTGACGAACTCCTCGGCCGCCGTCGGGTGGATGCCGAGAGTCTCGTCGAACACCGCCTTGGTGGCCCCCGCCTTCAGCGCCACCGCCAGGCCCTGGATGATCTCACCGGCCTCCGGGCCGACCATGTGGCAGCCGAGCACGCGGTCGCTGTCGGCGTCGACCACCAGCTTCATCAGCGTGCGCTCCTGGCAGTCGGTGAGGGTCAGCTTCATCGGCCGGAAGCGGCTCTCGAACACCTTGACCTTGTGCCCCTGCTCGACCGCCTGCTGCTCGGTCAGGCCGACGGTGGCGATGTTGGGCAGGCTGAACACCGCGGTGGGGATCAGCGCGTAGTCGACCGGGCGGTACTCCTCCGGGCGGAACAGCCGGCGCGCCACCGCCATGCCCTCGGCCAGCGCCACCGGGGTCAGCTGCACGCCGCCGGTCACGTCGCCGATGGCGAGGATCGACGGCACGCTGGTGCGGTATTCGTCGTCCACGGCGATGAAGCCGCGCGCATCCAGCGCCACGCAGACGTTCTCCAGGCCGAGGTCGTCGAGCATCGGCCGCCGCCCGGTGGCGTAGAACACGCAGTCGGCCTCCAGCGCGCGGCCGTCGCGCAGGGTCGCCAGCAGACTGCCGTCGGCCTGGCGCTCGATGCTGGCGATGTCGCTGTTGAACTGCAGGTCCATGCCCTTCTTGCGCAGCTCCTCCTCGAGGTGGCTGCGCACCGCCTCGTCGAAGCCGCGCAGGAAGCGCTCGCCGCGGTACAGCAGACTGGTCTGTGCACCCAGGCCATGGAAGATCGACGCGAACTCGACGGCGATGTAACCGCCGCCGACCACCAGCACGCGACGCGGCAACTGCTCCAGGTAGAACGCTTCGTTGGAGGTGATCGCCAGCTCCCGGCCGGGGATGTCCGGCACCTGCGGCCAGCCGCCGACGGCGATCAGGATGTGCCCGGCGCTGTAGCGCTGGCCGTTCACCTCGACCTCGTGGGCGCCGACGATGCGCGCATGGCCTTCCAGCAGGGTCACGCCGCTGTTGACCAGCAGGTTGCGGTAGATGCCGTTGAGGCGCTGGATCTCGCGGGTCTTGTTGCCGATCAGGGTCGGCCAGTCGAACTGCGCGCCCTCCAGCGACCAGCCGTAGCCGCGCGCCTGCTCGAACTCGTCGGCCATGTGCGCGCCGTAGACCAGCAGCTTCTTCGGCACGCAGCCGACGTTGACGCAGGTGCCGCCCAGGTAGCGGCTTTCGGCCACCGCCACGCGGGCGCCGAAACCGGCGGCGAAGCGCGAGGCGCGCACGCCACCGGAGCCGGCGCCAATTACAAACAGGTCGAAATCGAAAGCCATGTCGGATCTCCTTGCAGATGGCCGGCAGGATACCACCACCCCAAACGCAACCGCCCCGGACCATGCGGTACGGGGCGGTTGGAACTCGCTGCCGGAGCTGCTGGCGGATCAGTAGGCCTTGCCGGCCTTGTACAGGTTCTCGAAGCAGAAGTTGGTGGCCTCGACGTAACCCTCGGCGCCACCGCAGTCGAAGCGCTTGCCCTTGAACTTGTAGGCGATCACGCAGCCGTCCTGGGCCTGCTTCATCAGCGCGTCGGTGATCTGGATCTCGCCGCCCTTGCCGGGCGGGGTCTGCTCGATCAGGTCGAAGATGTCCGGGGTCAGGATGTAGCGGCCGATGATCGCCAGGTTGGACGGCGCGTCCTCCGGCTTGGGCTTCTCGACCATGGTGTTCACCCGGTAGATGTCGTCGCGGATCATCTCGCCGGCGATCACGCCGTACTTGTTGGTTTCCTCGCGCGGCACTTCCTGGATGGCGACGATGGAGCAGCGGAACTGCTTGTACAGCTTGACCATCTGCGCCAGCACGGCGTCGCCTTCCAGGTTCAGGCACAGGTCGTCGGCCAGCACCACGGCGAACGGCTCGTCGCCGATCAGCGGGCGGCCGGTGAGGATGGCGTGGCCCAGGCCCTTCATCTCGATCTGGCGGGTGTAGGAGAAGGTGCACTCGTCGAGCAGGCGACGGATGCCGACCAGGTACTTCTCCTTGTCGGTGTCGCGGATCTGGTGCTCGAGCTCGTAGCTGATGTCGAAATGGTCCTCGATCGCCCGCTTGCCGCGGCCGGTGACGATGGCGATTTCGTTCAGGCCGGCATCCAGGGCTTCCTCGACGGCGTACTGGATCAGCGGCTTGTTCACCACCGGCAGCATTTCCTTGGGCATGGCCTTGGTCGCGGGCAGGAACCGGGTGCCGTAGCCGGCCGCCGGGAAGAGGCACTTCTTGATCATCTGAGAGAAGCCTTACAGGTAGGAGGGTTCTGGGCGGCAAGTCTAATCATCGCGCCTGCCGCCTTCAATCGTGGCCGTGGCTCGTTGCCCCTGCTCCACCGGCGGCTCTTGCACTGATTGCCGGGCTGGCCGGGAGATTCAGGATGAAGATGTGTTCCTTACAATTCATTATGTTAAACAAAGAATAAATTCGATGAGCCATGCCGACCCTTGCCCATCGGGCTGCAGAGCCGCCTCGATCATGGGCAAGGGCACGCCGGTTGCCGGATCAGGTCCGGTGAAGGTTCGGAGGGTCCGAAAAGACAGGGGGAACAGATGCTGCGGCAGCCTCCCCTCCTCCCTCAGACGGTGGATGCAGCGAGGCTCAGTCCCCAGCCCGCCAGGCCGCTGCCGGCCACCACCAGCCACGGCGGCAGCTTCCAGAACATCAGTGCGACCAGTGCGATCAGCGCCAGGCCGAAATCCCCTGCCCCACCGATGGCGCTGGTCCAGACCGGCTGGTAGAGCGCCGCCAGCAGCAGGCCGACCACAGCGGCATTGATCCCGGCCAGTGCGGCCTGCATGCGCAGGCTGCGGCGCAGTTGCTCCCAGAACGGCAGGGCGCCGGCGACCAGCAGGAAGGACGGCAGGAAGATCGCCAGCAGGCACAGCAGCCCGCCGCTCCAGCCGGACGGTTCGCCCTCGAGCGAGGCGCCGAGGAAGGCGGCGAAGGTGAACAACGGACCGGGCACCGCCTGCGCCGCACCATAGCCGGCGAGGAAGGCCTGGCTGTCGACCCAGCCGGTCGGCACCACCTCGGCCTGCAGCAGCGGCAGCACCACGTGGCCACCACCGAACACCAGCGCGCCGGCCCGATAGAAGGCATCCACCAGATCGATGGCCTGCCCCGGCAGCACGGCGGCGAGAACCGGCAGGCCGGCCAGCAGGACGAAGAACAGCGTCAGCCAGCACGCCCCGGCGCGCCGGCTTACCGTCACCGGCAACTCATCGCTGCCGGGAGCCGACGAGGGATGGAACAGCAGCAGCCCGACCACGGCCGCCGCCACGATCACCCCGACCTGGGTCCAGGCCGAGGGAAGCAGCAGGACGATGCAGGCGGCCGCCGCCATCAGCGTCACCCGCGGCGCATCGGGGCACAGGTTGCGCGCCATGCCCCACACCGCCTGGGCGACCACCGCGACCGCCACCACCTTGAGGCCGTGCAATGCGCCGGCTGGCAGCCCATCGCCTTGGCTGGCGATGCCCAGCGCCAGCAGGATCAGGGCGATGGCCGAAGGCATGGTGAAGCCGAGCCAGGCGGCCAGCGCACCGCGGTAGCCGGCGCGCGACAGCCCCAGCGCCATGCCCACCTGGCTGCTCGCCGGGCCCGGCAGGAACTGGCAGAGCGCCACCAGATCGGCATAACTGCGCTCGCTCAGCCACTGCCGGCGGCTGACGAACTCCTCGCGGAAATAGCCCAGGTGGGCGATGGGGCCGCCGAAGGAGGTCAGGCCCAGACGCAGGAAGATGAGGAAAACCGCCCAGGGACTGCGGTCGTCGACGGAAGAACTGGCCATGGACTTGCCTTGTGCAGCCGGAAGAACGGGGCACGATAGCGGAATTCGATGACATGGCAAGGTTCGCCCTGCGCTCCGTGCAGGGGCGCGACACGGGAGATGCACCGGCCGTTTTTCGTCTTGACAGCGGCCACGCGAATCCGCAAATTGCACAAAACATAACTGCATTACGCAAAAAACAATTAACGACGAGCGCGCGCCCCATGGACCTCTACACCTACTACCGCTCCACCGCTTCCTACCGCGTGCGCATCGTCCTGGCGCTCAAGGGCCTGGAAGCCCGCCATATCCCGGTCAACCTGGCGCCGGGCGTCACCGAACAGCTGCAGCCGGTCTACCGCGCCATCAATCCGCAGGCCCGCGTGCCGGCCCTGCGCAGCGACGAGGGCGCACTGCTGATCCAGTCGCCGGCGATCATCGAGTACCTCGAGGAGCGCTACCCACAGCCTCCCCTGCTGCCGAGCGATCCCGTCGAGCGCGCCCGCCAGCGCGGCGTGGCGGCGCTGATCGGCTGCGACATCCACCCGCTGCACAACGTCGCGGTGCTCAACCGCCTGCGCGGCCTGGGTCTGAACGAGGAACAGGTACAGCAGTGGATCGCCCACTGGATCGGCGAGGGCCTGCGCGCGGTCGAGGCGCTGATCGGCGACCAGGGTTTCTGCTTCGGCGAACCGGGCCTGGCCGACGCCTACCTGCTGCCCCAGCTGTACGCCGCGCACCGCTTCGCCGTGGACCTGTCGCCCTACCCGCGCATTGCCCGCGTCGAGCGCCTGGCCCTCGAACACCCGGCCTTCCAGAAGGCCCACCCGGACGCCCAGGCCGACAGGCCGACCTGAGCACACGCCAGATGAAAATCCTCGGCCTCCAGCTGCTGATCGGCGATTTCCTCGCGCGCAGCGTCCGCGGCCTGTCCTGCGCCCCACCGGCGCCGGCACCTGCCCGCTGACCTGCCAAACTTCAAGACAACAAGATACAGAAGCGAGATACCGAAATGACCGATCTGTTCGAAAACCCGATGGGCCTGATGGGCTTCGAGTTCATCGAATTCGCCGCGCCGACGCCGAACACCCTGGAACCCATCTTCGCCATGATGGGCTTCACCAAGGTCGCCACCCACCGCTCCAAGGACGTCGACCTGTACCGTCAGGGCGACATCAACCTGATCCTCAACAAGGAGCCGAAGAGCCTCGCCTCCTACTTCGCCGCCGAGCACGGTCCGTCGGCCTGCGGCATGGCCTTCCGGGTGAGGAACGCCCACCAGGCCTACGCCCGCGCCCTGGAGCTGGGCGCCCAGCCGATCGACATCCCCACCGGGCCGATGGAGCTGCGCCTGCCGGCGATCAAGGGCATCGGCGGCGCGCCGATCTACCTGATCGACCGCTTCGGCGAGGGCAGCTCGATCTACGACATCGACTTCGAGTTCATCGAGGGCGTCGACCGCCACCCGCAGGGCGCCGGCCTCAAGCTGATCGACCACCTGACCCACAACGTCTACCGCGGGCGCATGGCCTACTGGGCGGACTTCTACGAGAAGCTGTTCAACTTCCGCGAGATCCGCTACTTCGACATCAAGGGCGAGTACACCGGCCTCACCTCCAAGGCGATGACCGCGCCGGACGGCCTGATCCGCATCCCGCTCAACGAGGAATCCTCCAAGGGCAGCGGGCAGATCGAGGAGTTCCTCATGCAGTTCAACGGCGAGGGCATCCAGCACGTGGCCTTCCTCACCGACGACCTGCTGAAGACCTGGGACGCCCTCAAGGAACTGGGCATGCGCTTCATGACCGCGCCGCCGGCCACCTACTACGAGATGCTGGAAAGCCGCCTGCCCGGCCACGGCGAGCCGGTGGACGAGCTGCAGTCGCGCGGCATCCTGCTCGACGGCGCCTCGGAGAACGGTGAGCAGCGCCTGCTGCTGCAGATCTTCTCGGAAACCCTGATGGGCCCGGTGTTCTTCGAGTTCATCCAGCGCAAGGGTGACAGCGGCTTCGGTGAAGGCAACTTCAAGGCGCTGTTCGAGTCCATCGAGCGTGACCAGATCCGCCGCGGCGTGCTGGCCACCGAGTAAGCGACACCTTCCCCTCTCCCGCTCGCGGGAGAGGGCTGCGGGGGAAAGGGCACTCACGGCGCCCCCACGTTTCTCCCACGGCAATCCGGACGGCCTGGCAGCTTGGTTCCGGGTTGCCGTTTTTCTTTCCGGCGCACCTGCCGGCACGCCGATCCGCGCCGGATAGCCCGCTCACTCCCTGCGCAGCTCCTCCAGCCGCCGCCGTTGCCGCCCCTCGGCATCGAAGTTTTCCGCCGCCAGCCAGCGCTCCAGAGCCGCCCGCCGGGCCGGCCACTGGTGGTCGAGCAAGGCATGCCAGGCGGTGTCACGGCTGCGCCCCTTGACCACCATGTGCTGGCGAAACAGGCCCTCCGCGACGAAGCCCAGGCGCTCGGCAGCGCGCAGCGAACGCACGTTCTGCGCATCGCACTTCCACTCCAGGCGCCGGTAGCCCAGCGCGAAGACCAGCCGCATCAGCAGATAGACCGCCTCGCTGGCGCCCGGCGTGCGCTGCAGGGCGGGGCCGAACAGCACGTGGCCGATCTCGATGCAGCCGTGGGCCGGGGTGATGCGCATCAGGGCGAGTTGGCCGACCACGCGGCCGTCGGCGTGCTCGCGCACGGCGAAGAAAAGCGGATCACGGCCGGCGGCCCGCTCCGCCAGCCAGGCGTCGAAGGCGTCACGTGCGGCGAACGGACCGTAGGCCATGTACTGCCACTGCTGCGGATCCGCGTGCGGTCCGTGCAGTGCCGTCCACAGCTCGCCGGCGTGGCGCGCCGCGTCGAGCGGTTCGAGGCTGACGAAGCGTCCGGCCAGCGGGGCGTGCTGCGGCACGGGACAGGGCTGCCAGTGGCTGAGGTCGGTGTCGGTCACGGCCACGTCTCCTTCACAGCAGCTGGCGGTACTGGATGAAGCCGGAACGCTCGGCCAGGCGGTCGTAGAGCTGGCGGCCCGGGTAGTTGGTTTCCTGGGTCAGCCAGTGCACGCGGCTGGCGCCAGCGGCCACGGCCTGGGCGCGCACGTGCTCGATCAGCGCGCGGCCGATGCCGCCGCCGCGCTGGCCCTCGGCCACGTACAGGTCCTGCAGGTAGCAGTAGTCGCCCGGCGTCCAGCACGAGCGATGGAAGATCCAGTGCACCAGGCCCACGGCCACGCCGTCGCGCCAGGCGAGGGCGGCATGCATGGGCTCGGCCGGGTCGAGGAAGCGCTGCCAGGTGACGGCGCTGGTCGCGGCGGGGAGTTCGGTGTCGTAGAAGCGCTGGTAGGCCTGCCAGAGTGGCAGCCAGGCGGCGTGATCGGCGGCGTCGAGCGGGCGGATGACGAGCGGTGTGCTGGACATGCGGGTTCCTTTGCGTGGTGGGTCAGTCGGTGGCCATGGATGCGGTCAGTCCGCGCCAGTGGCCAAACGGCTGGCGGCGATCTGCCGGTGCAGCTCGACGAGATCGGTCTGCCTGAAGGCGGGGGGCAGGTACATAGCGGTGGCTCTTGCGGGGGGATGCAGCCATCCTGAACGGAATATTGGTCTGCTGTAAGATCCATTTACTGTCACTTTCATGGAGCCAATCCATGTCGCTCCCGCCGCTGCCGGTCGATCTTTCCGGCATCCAGCTCGATCCGCGCCAGGGCCTCGCCCGCCAGCTGTACCAGACCCTGCGCGAGCGCATCCTCGACGGCCGCCTGCCCGCTGGCGCGCGTCTGCCGGCCAGCCGCGAGCTGGCCGCCCTGCTCGGCCTGTCGCGCAATACCGTGATCCGTGCCTTCGACCAGCTGTACGCCGAGGGTTATGTCGAGGGGCGGGTCGGTGCCGGCACCTACGTCGCCGAACTGGCCGGCGTGGTGCGGCCGGTCAGCATGCCCGCCGGCGACCCGGCCGCGACCCCGGCGCTGCAGCAGCTGGCCGCGCATCACCTGCCCGCACCGCCACCAGACGCGCCGCGCGCCTTCCGCGTGGGCGTACCGGCCTTCGACCTGTTTCCCTTCGAGACCTGGGCCCGGCTGTCGGCGCGCTTCTGGCGCAAGCCGTCGCCGGCGCGCCTGGGCTACGGCGACCCGGCCGGCGAGGCATCGCTGCGCGAGCTGATCGCCGCCTATCTGCGCAGCAGCCGCGGCCTGCACTGCGATCCGGCGCAGATCGTGATCACCTGCGGCGCCCAGCAGGGCATCAGCCTGTGCGCGCAGCTGCTGGTCCGCCCCGGCGAGCGGGTGGCGGTCGAGGACCCCGGCTACCGGGCCGCCGGCGAGGCCTTCGCCCTGGCCGGGGCGCACCTGCAGGGCATCGCCGTGGATGGCGAGGGGCTGGACACGCAGGCTCTGGAGCGGCTGGGGGATTGCCGGCTGGTCTACGTCACGCCGGCGCACCAGTACCCCACCGGCGTGACCCTGTCGCTGGCGCGGCGCCTGCAGCTGCTGGAGTGGGCCGAGCGGAACGACAGCTGGATCGTCGAGGACGACTACGACGGCGAATACCGCTACAGCGGCGCCCCTCTGGCGCCGCTGGCGGCCCTCGACCGTAGCGGCCGGGTGATCTACGTCGGCACCTTCGGCAAGATCGCCTTTCCCGCCCTGCGGCTCGGCTATCTGGTGCTACCGCCGGCGCTGGCGCAGCCGTTTGCGCGCCGCCGCGCCCTGGACATGCGCCATTCCGAAATCGGCACCCAGGCGGTGATGGCCGAGTTCATCGCCGCCGGACACTTCCAGCGGCATATCCGCCGCATGCGTGCGGCGGCGCGGAGCCGCCGCGATGCCCTGCTGGCCGGCTGGCCCGAGAACGTGCCCGGCTGCGCGCCGCTGCCGGCGGTGGAGGCCGGCCTGCACCTGTGCGTGCGGCTCGACAGTCTGGCCCGCGAGCGTGCGCTGCTCGCCGCCGCGCAGCGGGTCGGGGTCGAGCTGAACGGCCTGAGCCGCTACTGGCTGCCCGGCGGCGACACGCCGGCGGATGCCCGGGCCGGCCTGGTCCTGGGCTTCGCCGCCGTCCCCGAGGCCGACATCGCCCATGCCCTGCTGGCCCTGCGCCAGGCCTGGGGTGCGGGGCCATAGACGAGAGAAAGACCAGGCCCCCTACCCGCCCATCCGCGCACTGATCTCCCGGGCCACCGCCAGCAGCCGCTCGGCCTGCGCACCCTCGGGATCGGCGGCGAAGCCCGGCGCGGTGCCGACCACGGTGATCACCCCGGCCAGCTTGCCGCCCGCCGCGAACAGCGGCGCCGACAGCGCGTTCACCCCCGACATCAGCAGCCCGTGCACGTGGTGCAGGCCGCGGGCGCGGATCTGCGCGCGCAGCGCCTCCAGCTCGCTGGTACTCGGCGCGCCCGGCTCGGCCAGCGCCTGGGCCTGCAGCGCGGCGCTCTCCACCGCCGGCAGGAAGGCGTCGAACACCAGGCCGGTCGATGAGCCCAGCAGCGGCAGCACCGAGCCCACCTGGGTGACCACGGTCACCGCGCGCACCGCCTGCTCGACGTGCACCACGGTCGGCCCCTTGTTGCCCCACACGGCGAGGAAGCAGGTCTCGTTGAGCGCGTCGCGCAGCTCGACCAGGCGCGGCAGCGCCACCTTGGTCACGTCCAGGCGGCCGATGGCGGCCAGGCCGACGAACAGCGCCTCGCGGCCCAGGCCGTAGTGGCCGGTGCTCTCGTCCTGCTCGGCGAAGCCGCTGGCGATCAGCGCCTGCAGGTAGCGGTGCACCTTGCTCGCCGGCATGCCGACGTGTTCGGCCAGGCGCGACAGCGAGGTGGCCGGCGCCAGTTCGGCCAGGCCCTTGAGGATGTCGGTGCCGACCTCGGCGGATTGCACCTTCTGCCGCCGCGGCGCCGCGGCGCGCTCGGTATCGCTGGTCATGGTCCTTCCTGTGCGTGGCGATGGATGGCGAATTCTACGCTTGACGCTCTCCGACACGCGAGTTACGTTTTGCGTAAGTTGATTACGAATAACAAAACGCGCGTTCGCCAGCGAGCCCGCACCGACCACCGAGAAAGGGAGACCGTCATGAATCCGATCGTGCAGAAAATCCATCACGTGGCCTACCGCTGCAAGGACGCGCTGGAAACCGCCCGCTGGTACGAGCAGCACCTGGGCATGCAGCTGATCCTGTCCATCGCCGAGGACGCCGTGCCGTCGACCGGCGAGGCCGATCCGTACATGCACATCTTCCTCGACGCCGGCATGGGCAACGTGCTGGCGTTCTTCGAGCTGCCGACCCAGCCGGAGATGGGCCGCGACCCCAACACCCCGGTATGGACCCAGCACCTGGCCCTGCAGGTCGAGTCCATGGAGGTGCTGCTGGCCGCCAAGGCGCGCCTGGAGTCCGCCGGGATCAAGGTCATCGGCCCGACCGACCATGCGCTGTTCCAGTCGATCTACTTCTTCGACCCCAACGGCCACCGCCTGGAGCTGGCCGCCAACACCGGCTCGCCGAAGATGCTCGCGGCGCTGGATGAAGTGAAGTGGGCCATGCTCGAGGAGTGGGCGCAGACCAAGCGCGCGCCCAAGCACGCAGCCTGGATGCACGACGGCAGCTACAAGGAGATGTTCCAGTAAGGCTTTCGCAAACCCTGCGCTTGACGCCCAAACGGCGCCATGATTACGCTTATCAAAATAAACTTACGCAAATAACAACAAGCACCCCGATGCCTATGCACGCACAACAATCCCCCGAAGCCCTGACCTACCTGGCGGGCTTCGGCAACGAGTTCGCCAGCGAGGCGCTGCCCGGCGCCCTGCCGGTCGGTCAGAACTCGCCGCAGAAGGTGCCCTACGGCCTGTACGCCGAGCAGTTGTCCGGCACCGCCTTCACCGTGCCGCGCAGCGAGGCGCGGCGTACCTGGATGTACCGCATCCGCCCGTCCGCCGCCCACGGCCGCTTCGAGCGCCTGGAGCGGCAGATCGCCGGCAACCGCCTCGGCCCGGTCAACCCCAACCGCCTGCGCTGGAGCCCGCTGGAGATCCCGCAGGTGCCGACCGACTTCGTCGACGGCCTGGTCGCCCTGGCCGCCAACGCCCCCGCCGAATCCACCAGCGGCATCAGCGTCTACCTGTACGCCGCCAGCGCCTCGATGCAGCGGGTGTTCTTCGACGCCGACGGCGAGCTGCTGATCGTCCCCCAGGCCGGCCGCCTGCGCATCGCCACCGAGCTGGGGCTGCTCGACGTCGAGCCGCTGGAGATCGCGGTGATCCCGCGCGGCCTGAAGTTCCGCGTCGAACTGCTGGATGATTCGGCGCGCGGCTACGTCTGCGAGAACCACGGCTGCGCCCTGCGCCTGCCCGACCTCGGCCCGATCGGCAGCAACGGCCTGGCCAACCCGCGCGACTTCCTCGCCCCGGTCGCCCGCTACGAGGACAGCGACGTGGCGGTGACGCTGGTGCAGAAGTTCTGCGGCGAACTGTGGGCCACCGAGCTGGACCACTCGCCGCTCGACGTGGTCGCCTGGCACGGCAACCTGGTGCCCTGCAAGTACGACCTGCGCCGCTTCAACACCATCGGCACGGTCAGCTACGACCACCCGGACCCGTCGATCTTCACCGTGCTGACCGCGCCGAGCGACACCCCCGGCAAGGCCAACGTCGACTTCGTGATCTTCCCGCCGCGCTGGATGGTGGCCGAGAGCACCTTCCGCCCGCCGTGGTTCCACCGCAACCTGATGAACGAGTTCATGGGCCTGATCCAGGGCGTCTACGACGCCAAGGCCGAGGGCTTCGTGCCCGGCGGCGCCTCGCTGCACAACTGCATGAGCGCCCACGGCCCGGACAACGCCACCACCGCCCAGGCCATCGCCGCCGAACTCAAGCCGCACAAGATCGACAACACCATGGCCTTCATGTTCGAGAGCGGCCAGGTACTGCGCCCGACCCAATACGCCCTGGAATGCCCGCAGCTGCAGAAGGACTACGATTCCTGCTGGGCCGGCATGGCCAAGACCTTCACCCCGGAGGGGAACTGATTGATGAGCAACGCAGCCAACCGCAACAGCTGGATCGCCTCGGCCAACGGCCACGCCGACTTCCCCCTGCAGAACCTGCCGCTGGGCATCTTCAGCCCGCAGGGCCAGGCGCCGCGCGGCGGCGTGGCCATCGGCGAGCGCATCCTCGACCTCAAGGTCGCCTGCGAGGCCGGCCTGTTCGAGGGCGAGGCGAAAGCCGCCGCCGAGGCCGCCAGCGGCGACTGCCTGAACGCCTTCTTCGCCCTGGGCGCCCCGGCCCGCCGCGCCCTGCGCGCCGCGCTGAGCGAACTGCTCGCCGAAGGCTCGCCGGCACAGGCGCAGATGGAGGCCCTCGGCGACGCCCTGCTGCCGGCCATGGCCGCCTGCCAGCTGCAGCTGCCGGCCAAGGTCGGCGACTACACCGACTTCTACGTCGGCATCCACCACGCCAACAACGTCGGCCGCCTGTTCCGCCCGGACAACCCGCTGCTGCCCAACTACAAGCACGTGCCGATCGGCTACCACGGCCGCGCCTCCACCGTGTGCGTCTCCGGCACCCCTGTGCGCCGCCCGCTGGGCCAGACCCTGCCGCCGGGCCAGGAAGCGCCGAGCTTCGGCCCGAGCAAGCGCCTGGACTACGAGCTGGAACTGGGCATCTGGATCGGTGAGGGCAACGCGATGGGCGAGGCCATCGCCATCGGCGAGGCCGGCGAGCACGTGGCCGGCTTCTGCCTGCTCAACGACTGGTCGGCGCGCGACGTGCAGGCCTGGGAATACCAGCCGCTCGGCCCGTTCCTGGCCAAGAACTTCGCCTCCACGGTGTCGGCCTGGGTGGTGATGCCCGAAGCCCTGGAGCCGTTCCGCACCGCCCAGCCGGCGCGCCCGGACGGCGATCCGCAGCCGCTGCCCTACCTGCTGGACGCCCAGGACCAGGCCCGCGGCGCCTTCGACATCGAGCTGGAAGTGCTGCTGCTCACCGCCGCCATGCGCGAGCAGGGCCTGGCCCCGCAGCGCCTGGCGCTGAGCAACACCCGCCACATGTACTGGACCGTGGCGCAGATGGTCGCCCATCACAGCGTCGGCGGCTGCAAGCTGCAGCCCGGCGACCTGTTCGGCTCCGGCACCCTGTCCGGCCCGGAGCCCAGCCAGTTCGGCAGCCTGCTGGAGAGCACCTTCGGCGGCAAGCAGCCGCTGACGCTCGCCAGCGGCGAGACCCGCACCTTCCTCGAGGACGGCGACGAGGTGATCCTGCGCGCCCGCTGCCGCCGCGAGGGCCAGCCCTCGATCGGCTTCGGCGAATGCCGCGGCGTGCTGCTGCCGGCGCGCAGCGGCGCCTGACCCACCGCGGCTGGCCATCCGGAGGAGAATCCTGCGCGTTTTTCCTCTGCGCGCCCTGCCGGGCATCCGCCCGTGTCCAGCCGCTCCATCTCCAAGGCGGAGGGATTTCAGTCCTGCCCTTCGCCCTTCGCGTGGCCCTTGCGGCCACGCTTTTTTATTCGCCCCCCTGCCCCCGGCAATGAGCCGCCCCGCCAGCGGAGCCCGACGCCAGGCCAGCCGGTGGCGCGCATCCCGCTGTCGCCACCGTGCAGGAGGCTTCAGTAACGCCAGGTCACGGACCAGGTCAGGGTATGGAAGTAGGCATTGGCAAACTCGTCGGAGATGCCGAAACGCCCGGTTCTTTCCGCGCCGCCCTGGATCCCCGGCATGTCGCCCACCCGGGTGAAGGCATAGTTGAAGTTGAGTTCGGTGTTCCGGTCGTAGGCATAGCTGAGCCCCGACGCCAGGCGCCAGGTGGGCGCCATGGAGGCGGAGAAGGCCCGGCTGCCGTCGGTCAGCGCAGAGGTCTCGTAGCCCACCCCTGCCTGCAGAAGCAGTTTCGGGCTGGGCCGGTACTGGGTGCCGATGGCCAGGTGCCAGGTGTCGCGGTAGTTGCGCCTGGCCGCAACGGCGCTCGCAGTGGCGGCATCCCACTCGACACCGGTTCGGCTGTACGCCGACCAGTCCTGCCAGCCGGCGCTGATCTGCACGACCCACTGCTCGCCCAGGGCCTGGTGCAGGCTGAGGGTCGCCGCCTGCGGCAGGTTCATGTCGGGCATCGGGGCGCTGCTCAGGCCGCGCGCATCCAGCAGGCTCGCTCGAGCCAGCGGCGGGTTGTCGGCACCCTGCTCGCCCGCCACCGGGAAGCTGTAGAACAGGCCGATGCGGGTGTCCTCGCGCAGCTGGTAGACCAGGCCGAGGTCGTCAGCGGCGGACGAGGGGGAGGACACGATGCTCCCGGCATTGGCCACGCCGGGGGTGGTCAGGCAGAGCAGGCTGCCTAACAGGGCCATGGGGTATCGCGGAGTGTACATGGTGGCTTACCTGCGCAGCGTCTCTGCTCGCAAGCCCTGCGCTTGCGCTGCGAAGCGGCAGGGCAACTACAGGGTGGTAAAGCACCTTATCTACTCTAGGCGAAGACCTGCGCAGGCACCGACTCCGCGCGCCCCGGCCGACAAAATACCGCCGGTCGACCGGCCGCACGCCCCTCCCCGGAGCGAAGCGGCCCGAACTACTTGCCCGCGGTGAAGGCCGCATGGCTGTTGATCAGGTTGCGGTAGTCCGGAATGTGGCTGGAGAACAGCGCCGCCAGTCCCTCGACGTCGTTGCGCCAGTCGCGATGCAGCTCGCAGGCCACGCCGAACCAGGTCATCAGCTGCGCCCCGGCTGCCGCCATGCGCTGCCAGGCCGCCTGTCGGGTCACCTCGTTGAAGGTACCGGAGGCATCGGCGACCACGAACACCTCGAAGCCCTCGGCGAGGGCCGACAGTGCCGGGAAGGCCACGCACACCTCGGTCACCACCCCGGCGAGGATCAGTTGCCGGCGGCCGGTCGCCTTGACCGCCCTGACGAAGTCCTCGTTGTCCCAGGCATTGATCTGGCCCGGCCGGGCGATGTAGGGCGCGTCGGGGAACTGCGCCTTCAGCTCCGGCACCAGCGGGCCGTTGGGGCCGCTCTCGAAGCTGGTGGTGAGGATGGTCGGCAGCTTGAAGTAGGCGGCCAGATCGGCCAGCGCCAGCACGTTGTTCTTGAAACGGTCCGGGTCGTGGTCGCGGACCAGCGACAACAGGCCGGTCTGGTGATCCACCAGCAGGACGGCGGCCTGCCTGCTGTCGAGACGCGAGTAGGGAGTGCTCATGCTGATCTCCTGACGAGGGCGGGATTGCAGGAGTTCGCTCGGCCGGTGGCACCGGAGTGGGCGAACAAACACTCACGTTAGGTCAGGATCCGCGCGGCATGGCCACTGGACACGGCCATTCGTCAGAAGGTCCGCCGCGGCCTGCGCCATCCGCGGCGCCGGGCGGCTCGTCATTTTGACAACCCCACATCCGGTGCAAGACTTGCTGCATTGCTCAGCCCGTTACGGCCGGCAAGACAAGTAGTACCTCCCGTTCCATCGAGGAGAACTGGCAATGCATATCGCAAGAACAGCTGTACCCCTGGTACTGGCCAGCAGCCTGCTCACAGGCTGTGCCGGGCTGGTCCAGAGCGACTGGCCGCCCTGTGCGGCCGTCGGCGGTGTCACCGGCGCGGCCCTGGGCGCCATCGAAAGCGCGGAATGGGCGGCCGGCGGCCTGGGCATCGGCGCCCTCACCGGCGCGGCCTACTGCTGGGTACGCGGCGACGCCGACGGCGATGGCGTGGTGAACAAGGAAGACAAGTGCCCCGACACGCCGAAGGGCACTCCGGTGGACGCCACCGGCTGCCCGCAACCGGTCGCCGCCGCTCCCGCACCGGAGCCGATGCCCGCCGCCCCGGTACGCGTGGAGCTGGACGTCAAGTTCGACTTCAACAAGTCCGAGGTCAAGGAAGGCAGCAAGGTCGACATCAAGGCAGTGGCCGACTTCATGCGCGAGTATCCGCAGACCACCACCACCGTCGAAGGCCATACCGACTCGGTCGGCCCCGACGCCTACAACCAGCGGCTGTCCGAGCGGCGCGCCAACGCCGTGCGCGACGTGCTGGTCAACGAGTACGGCGTGGCGGCCGACCGCGTCGACGCTGTCGGCTACGGCGAAAGCCGCCCGGTGGCCGACAACGCCACTCCGGAAGGACGGGCTATCAACCGCCGAGTGGAGGCGGAGGTAGAGGCCCGGCAATAGACACTCGCCGATCTCCCGGGGGGTGGCCGCAACGCCCCCCGGCTACCGCCTTGCCGCCGGCCACGGCCGCCTTCGCCGCCCGCCCCGACCGTTCGCCGGAGAATGCTCCGCCGCAGTGCTGCGTCACCTAGACTTGAGGAACGGTCGCGGACGCGCAGGACGTTCCGCTGGCGAGGCTGGCAAATCTGCGAAGGCTCCGCATGCAGTTTGCGAGGAGGGAAAGCGCAGCCCCTTGTGGTCTGCGGAGCAGGCAGTTCGTGCATGAACAGCCCTGCGAACCCGGTTGCGAGAACTCCGCTGACGAGCGGGCAGGCGCCGGCGAGTCGGTTCATGGCCCCGGCGACCCCGCTGCTGTGCGCCCTGATCGTCGTCCTGCTGACGGCGCTGAGCGGCTGCGCCACTCGCGAGCCGCCACCCCCTCCCCCGCCTGCGGTGGTGGTTCCGCAAAGCACCTGGATGCAGATCGACGGCGACATTGCTGCCGCGTCGCTGGACGCCCGGGCGCAGTCCTCGGATTACGCCCGCGACGTCATGCAGCGCTGGCGGGAGCGCATCTACCAGCGCACCGACGAAGCGTTCATTCCCTGGTTTTCCGGCTACTGGACCCGCCAATGGCTGTCCATGAAGGTGACCTGGTACAAGCTGAACGCCGGGGGAGAAAGGGACCCGACGGTCGAGCGTCTGGCTGCCTATCTGCAGGAGCAATACCACGACCGCGTGCTGGCCCCCGTCGCCCGGGAGATCAACCCCGACTGGATCACGGGACAGACGGTGCAACTCTACATCCGCCTGCTCCGCGAACACCTGCAGGGCATGCCGCCACGCTACGGCGTTCCCCTGGACCAGTTCGACGGCCACCTCCAGGAGATTCCCGCCATCGCGCTGGCACCGCCCCCCGCCCACAACGCGTCGCTCTACCAGCTTGCCCGCGCCGAACCCATCGACGGCCAGCCGGCCTATGCGGCCCTGGTCGCTCGCCTGCACAGCACGCCCGGACGCTCCGGCGACTGGACGACCGATGCCGGCATATCCTCCGTGGCGCGGCAAACCAGTGAAACGCTGGTGACCGAACTCACCACCCGGAGTGTCGCAGGCGCCATCTCGGCAGCGGTCGGACGGGTGGCAGGCATGCTGATTTCCCTGGGCACGACGGGCTTCACCGCCATGCTGCGCGAAAAACAGCGTCCGGAAATGGAGAACCAGCTGCGCCAGAACCTGCACGCCACCTTCGACGAGGAATGGCTCGATCTGCTGCACAACCCCGAGACCGGTGTGCTGGCCGGGGTCAACCACATCTCCGGACAGATCGAGAGCAGCCTCGCCGAGCGCGCCATGCAGCCGCTGCGGGATGAGGAGCCGCCAGCGCTGGCCGCGCCCGAGCGGGAGGCGCAACCTCCGCAGCCGCAAGCCGAAGAGGGGAACGAGGACGCCTCGTATCGGCTGTGGTAGCACGCGCCGCGCACCGATCCGGCCACAGCCACCTGCACCTCACAGCGGCAGGCTCACCTCGTCCTTCACCTCGCGCAGCACCACGCTGGTGTGCACGCTGGCCACCCCGGGCAGGCGGAAGATGCGCTGCTGCAGTACCTCGTCGTAGGCCTTGATGTCGCTGGTGACCACCTTGATCAGGTAGTCGGCCTTGCCGGTGGTGGCGTAGCAGGCGACGATCTCCGGGGTGGCGGCCACCGCCGCCTCGAACTCGGCAGTGACGTCGCCGGCGTGGCGGCTCAGCGCCACCTCGGCGAACACGCAGTTCTGCAGGCCGACCTTCTCGCGATCCACCAGCACCGTGTAGCGGCGGATCACCCCCTCCTCCTCCAGTTCCTTGATGCGCCGCCAGCAGGGCGTGGTCGACAGGCCGACCCGCTCGGCGAGCTGCTGCATGGTCTGCCGGGCATCGCGCTGCAACTCGCGGAGCAGCTGGCGGGCGAACTTGTCGAGCATGGTATTCTCCTTTTGCCGATATGGCGATTCATTTTTTCTCGAATCTACCGCCATGCAGGGAAAAAGAGAAACAAAAAACCGCCTGCGCTGGGGAACACTATTCGCCACAGAACAACACCCTCGCAGGACAACAACAATGACCCATGCGACCGAGCGCGCCAGCACCGTGCAGCTGCGCAGCGACTACCGCCTGAGCGACAGCCTCGAAGCCACCAGCGGCCAGATCTTCCTCACCGGCACCCAGGCCCTGGTCCGTCTGCCGCTGATGCAGCGCGCCCTCGACCGCGCGCGCGGCCTCAACAGCGCCGGCTTCATCAGCGGCTACCGCGGCTCGCCGCTGGGCATGGTCGACCAGGCGCTGTGGAAGGCCAAGCGCCTGCTGGCCGACAACCAGATCGAATTCCTCCCCGCGATCAACGAAGAACTGGGCGGCACCGCGGTGCTCGGCACCCAGCAGGTCGAGTCCGATCCCGCGCGCACCGTCGACGGCGTGTTCGCCTACTGGTACGGCAAGGGTCCGGGCGTCGACCGCGCCGGCGATGCCCTCAAGCACGGCCACGCCTACGGCTCCTCGCCCAACGGCGGCGTGCTGATCGTCGCCGGCGACGACCACGGCTGCGTGTCCTCCTCCATGCCGCACCAGAGCGACCTGGCCTTCCAGGCCTGGAGCGTGCCGACCGTTTCCCCGGCGACCATCGCCGAATACCTGGAGTTCGGCCTGTACGGCTGGGCGCTGTCGCGCTTCTCCGGCGCCTGGGTCGGCTTCACCGCGCTGTCCGAGGTGGTGGAAAGCGGCTCGACCGTCGACCTGGACCGCATCCAGACCCGCTTCGACGCTCCGGTGGACTACACCCCGCCGGCCGGCGGCCTGCACTATCGCTGGCCGGACCTGCCCTCGCTGCAGCTCGAAGCCCGCCAGGCCGACAAGCTCGACGCGGTGCGCGCCTTCGCCAAGGCCAACAGCATCGACAAGACCATCGTCGCCTGCGAGCAGGCGCGCTTCGGCATCGTCACCTGCGGCAAGGCGCACCTCGACTTCCTCGAGTGCCTGCGCCGCCTCGACATCGGCCTCGACGACCTGGCTCGCGCCGGCATCCGCGTCTACAAGATCGGCCTGTCCTTCCCCATCGAGCCGAACCGCGCGCTGGACTTCGTCAAGGGTCTGGAAGAGGTGCTGGTGATCGAGGAGAAGGCGCCGGTGATCGAGCGCCAGCTGCGCGAGCTGCTCTACAACCAGCCGAGCGAGCTGCGCCCGCGCCTGCTCGGCAAGCAGGATGCCGCCGGCAAGCCGCTGCTCTCCGCGCTCGGCGAACTGCGCCCGTCGCGCATCATGCCGGTGCTGGCCGACTGGCTGGCGCGGCAGACCACCGGCCTCGACCGCCGCCACCTGGTTCGCGACTTCACCGCGCCGTCGCAGCTGAGCAACCTGGCCGACGCCGTGCGCCGCTCGCCGTACTTCTGCTCCGGCTGCCCGCACAACAGCTCGACCAAGGTGCCGGAAGGCTCGCGCGCGCTGGCCGGCATCGGCTGCCACTTCATGGCCAACTGGATGGACCGCGAAACCAGCGGCCTGATCCAGATGGGCGGCGAAGGTGTCGACTGGGCCGCGCACTCGCGCTTCACCCAGGTGCCGCACGTGTTCCAGAACCTCGGCGACGGCACCTACTACCACTCCGGCTACCTGGCGATCCGCCAGTCGATCGCCGCCAAGGCCAACATCACCTACAAGATCCTGTTCAACGACGCGGTGGCCATGACCGGCGGCCAGCCGGTGGACGGCACCATCACCGTCGACGCCATCGCCCAGCAGGTCACTGCCGAGGGTGCGCGCAAGGTGGTGGTGCTCAGCGACGACATCGCCAAGTACGACAGCCAGCGCGACCGTTTCCCGGCCAGCACGGCCTTCCACCCGCGCGAGGATCTCGACAAGGTGCAGCGCGAGCTGCGCGAGACCTCCGGCGTCACCGTGCTGATCTACGAGCAGACCTGCGCCGCCGAGAAGCGCCGCCGCCGCAAGAAGGGCGAATTCCCCGACCCGGACCGCCGCCTGTTCATCAACCAGGCGGTCTGCGAAGGCTGCGGCGACTGCGGCGTGGCCTCCAACTGCCTGTCGCTGGTGCCGCTGGAAACCGAGCTGGGCCGCAAGCGCCAGCTCGACCAGTCGTCGTGCAACAAGGACTACTCCTGCGTCAACGGCTTCTGCCCGAGCTTCGTCTCGGTCAAGGGCGGCCGCGTGCGCAAGGGCGTCGGCGCCCTGCAGGGCGAGGCCGGCCAGCGCGCCCTGGCCGAACTGCTGAACAACCTGCCGCGCCCGGCGGCCCACGTCTGGAACGCGCCCTACGACCTCTTGGTCACCGGCGTCGGCGGCACCGGCGTGGTCACCGTCGGCGCGCTGATCAGCATGGCCGCCCACCTCGAATTCAAGTCGGCCAGCGTGCTCGACTTCATGGGCTTCGCCCAGAAGGGCGGCGCCGTGCTGTCCTTCGTGCGCCTGGCCGACGTGCCGGAGCGCCTCAACCAGGTGCGCATCGACACCCAGCAGGCCGACGCCCTGCTCGCCTGCGACCTGGTGGTGGCCGCCTCCAGCGATGCCCTGCAGAGCGTCAAGCACGGCCGCACCAAGGTGATCGCCAACCGCCACGTGCTGCCCACCGCCGAGTTCGTGCAGAACCCGGACGCCAACCTGCAGACCGAAGGGCTACTGGAGAAGATCCGCCACGCCGTCGGCGCAGCCGGCCTGGAGCTGTGCGACGCACAGAGCCTGGCCCAGCGCGCCCTGGGCGACAGCATCGGCGCCAACATCCTGCTGATGGGCTACGCCTGGCAGGCCGGGCTGATCCCGCTGAGCCTGGAGTCGCTGCAGCGCGCCATCGAGCTGAACGGCGTCGCCGTGCCGATGAACCTGGCCGCCTTCGGCCTCGGCCGTCTCGCCCGCGCCAACCCGCAGGGCCTGCGCCAGCTGCTCAGCCGCAGCGCCGAGGTGGAGGAGTTCCGCCTGATCGAGGACTTCGACGAGCTGGTCGCCCACCGCGTGCTGCTGCTCACCGACTACCAGAACGCCGCCTACGCCCGCCGCTTCCGCGCGCTGGTCGACGAAGTGGCGAGCGCCGAACGCGCCCTGCTCGGCAAGGACGCCAAGCTGCGCCTGAGCCCGGCGGTGGCGCGCGGCTACGCCAAGCTGATGGCCTACAAGGACGAGTACGAGGTGGCCCGCCTGTACAGCGACCCGGCGTTTCGCCAGCAGCTGGAAGCGCAGTTCGAGGGCGACTTCCGCCTGGAGTTCCACATGGCCCCGCCGCTGCTGTCGCGCCCGGGCGCGGACGGCCGCGCCCGCAAGATCACTATCGGTCCGTGGCTTGCCAAGGTCTTCCCGCTGCTGGCCAAGGCCAAGGGCCTGCGCGGCAGCGCGCTGGACCTGTTCGGCAAGACCGAGGAGCGGCGCATGGAGCGCCGGCTGATCGAGGAGTACGCCGCGCGCATCCGCGAGCTGCTGCCGCAGCTGAGCCAGGACAACCTCGACGCCGCCGTGCGCATCGCCGCGCTGGCCGAGGAGATCCGCGGCTACGGCCACGTCAAGCTGGCCAGCGTCGAGCGCGTCAGGGCTCGCGAGGCGCAGCTGCTGCACGCCTTCGCCCCGCAGCGCTACGCCAAGCCGCAGGCTCCCAAAGCGACGGCGGTCGAGGCGATGCCGGTGCAGGTGGTGCACATCCAGCCGGCGAGGGCCGAACAGAATCCCGCTTGAGGCAAAGTGGTCCGGGCACATTCTTTGTCGGCGGTGCCCGGTTTGCCGCCCGTACCGCAAGGTACGGGCGGTTTTTTTTGCTTCCCGGGAAAGCTTCCCGCTGTCTGGCCATACTTGGCCTGGCGCCAACGGACATGAGGCACGCCGATGACACCGCTGACCACGCTCCCCCGCCTGACGTTGCTCGCCCTGCTGCTTGGCGCAGCCTCGTGCAGCGTCCAGCAGCCCGTGCAGGTCATCGACCCGTCCTCGGCGTGCGAGCGGCTGAGAACCTCCTATCCAAGCGCACACGGGCTGGTGCTGTTTGCCGCCGATGCACCGCGCGCACGCTCGATCCCCTGGTGCTTTCCCGGCACACGCGGCTTCGGGGTGATCGGCTACAACATCAACATTCCCGTTCAGCGTGCCGGCATGCTCGACATCGCCCTGTCCGAGATCCGGCCGCCCGTGCGCTTCGCCGCGGTGAGCATCGATGTCAGCTGCGCGGGCGACAGCACCGGCAAGCGCTTCGTGCGGCTGGGCTTCGGCACGCAGTGGTCCCTGCCCGTCGAGCCCGGCGACTACTGCATCAGCCTGATCACCGAGGAGAAGACCGTGCAGGACGTCTGGTTCACGCTGACGGTGACACGTCCGTAGCCGCCAGCACCTGTCCTGCGGACATGCGGCCGCAACCAACCTGCGTCGCCACGGTCAAACCGCTCGTAGCACAATGGGCGCAGCGCTGGCCAAAGCCACGCCGCCGACCGCGACCATCCTCGAGAGTGTCCCTTGCCTGCCGTCCTCCTGCGCCACCTGCTCATCCCCACCCTGCTCCTGACAGCCGGCAGCGCCTCTGCCGGGCTGGCATGCCCGGCCGGGCAACACGAGCTCTGCGTGCTGACCTGCTTCTGCGCTCCCGGCAGCAAGGAGGACATGGGCGAGCTCTACGACGGCGTCGGCCAGATGGCCGCCGCGGGGCTGGAAACCTGGCTGGTGGAGTCGCGCAACACCGCGGCCGCCGGCAACGTGCAGCCGATCCCGCTGCACATCCGCGCCCAGCTGGAACCCTACTTCGACATGCAGGTGCTGGAGATCGCCCGCTACAAGGTCGGCGACGACACCGAGTTCAACGCGGCCAACACCATGCTGCAGAACCCCGACGTGGAAGCGGTGACCCTGATCGACATCATCGTGTTCCGCAGCGCGAAGGACGCCCAGGACAACGTCGCGCTCTGGGCGCACGAGCTCAAGCACGTCGAGCAGTACCTGCAATGGGGCGTGGCCGAGTTCGCCCGGCGCTATACCCGCGACTACGACGCCGTCGAGGCGCCGGGCTACGAGATGCAGCGCAAGGTGGCGCAGGCGCTGCGCGCCAGCACGGCTCCCGCCAGGCCGGCAGCGCCATCGCCGGCACCGGCCGGCAAGCCCTGAGCCCCTATTCCCTGCCCTTCTTCGGGTAGTCGAGCCGCACCTTCGCCAGCTTCCAGTGGCCGACGTCCAGCCATGTATCGGTATCGAAGCGCAGTTCGGCGACGGCACAGGTCGGCAGCCGGGCGATCTCTTCGGCCAGGCGCCGGGCCAGTTCGGCCAGCTCGGGGTTATGGCCGACCAGCATCACCCGCTTGCAGCCGTCGTCGAGTCCGTGGATCACGGCGAGCAGATCGTCGGCCGGGCAGGCATACAGCTGCTCCTCCAGGCGGATGTCGCCGCGCCGATAGCCGAGCGCCCTGGCCATGGCCTCGGCCGTGGTCCGCGCGCGCAGCGCGGGGCTGGAAAGGATCAGGTCGGGCAGCACCTCGTGCCTGGCCAGGCGCCGGGCCATCTTCGCCAGGTCGCGCCAGCCGCGCTCGGCCAGCGGACGTTCGTGGCCCGCCAGGCTGGGGTCGTCCCAGCTCGACTTGGCGTGACGCACCAGGAACAGCGTCTTCATGGCTTTCCCCCAACTCGACCGGCCTCGACTCAAGCTAGCCCAGCGCCGGCGACCTGCAAGGGCCAGGCTCAGCTCTTATCCGCACCTATGCCGTACTGGCGCAGCTTGTTGGCGATGGTGGTGTGCGACACGCCGAGGCGCTTGCCGAGCTGGCGGCTGCTCGGATGGTCGCGGTACAGGCTTTCCAGCACGGCCTTCTCGAAGCGCCCGACGATGTCGTCGAGGCCGCCGTCCAGGCTGAAGGCGCCCAGCGGCTGCGGCGCGTCGTAGTCGGGCAGGCGGATGTGCTCGGGCTTGATCAGCTTGCCGTCGGACAGCGACACCGCCTGGAACAGCACGTTCTCCAGCTGGCGCACGTTGCCCGGCCAGTGGTAGTGGCGCAGGCGCTCCAGCGCGCGCGGGGCGAGCTGCGGCAGCGGGCAGCCGATCTGCCGGCTGGCCTGGTCGATGAAGTGCGCGGCCAGCGCATCGAGGCCGTCCAGGCACTCGCGCAGCGGCGGGATGAGCAGCGACAGCACGTTGAGGCGGTGGTAGAGGTCGCTGCGGAACTCGCCGCGCGCGCACAGCGCCGAGAGATCCTGCTGGGTCGAGCAGATCACCCGCACGTCCAGGTAGACCTCCTCGTCGCTGCCGACCCGGCGGAAGCCGCCGTCCTGCAGGAAGCGCAGCAGCTTGCCCTGCAGGCGCGGGCTCATCTCGCCGACGCCGTCGAGGAACAGGGTGCCGCCGGCGGTCAGCTCCAGCAGGCCCAGCTTGCCCTCGGGGCGGGCGCCCTCGAAGGCGCCCGGGCCGTAGCCGAACAGCTCGGTCTCGGCCATCGACTCGGGCAGGCCGGCGCAGTTGAGCGCCATGAACGGCGCCTTGCCGCGCGGGCTGGCCAGGTGGCAGGCGCGCGCCAGCAGCTCCTTGCCGGTGCCGGTCTCGCCCTCGATCAACAGCGGCGCGTCCAGCGGCGCCATGCGCCGCGCCTCGCGCACCACCGCGGCGAGCACCCTGGAACTCTGGAAGATGCTGTCGAAGCCGCGCAGCTCCTGGCGGCGCACGTTGTAGATGTGCTCGCCGATGCGGTCGGCGCGCTGCAGGGTCAGCACCGCACCGGCCAGCGCCTCGCTGTCCTCGCCCTCGGCCTGCAGCGGGGCGATGTCGGCGAGGAACACGTCGCCCCTGACCTTGACCCGCAGGCCGTTGATCCGCGCCTTGTTGGCGCGCACCAGCGCCGGCAGGTCGAAGTCCTCGGCGTAGCGCGCCAGGGCGATGCCCGGCACCTCGTCGACGCGCACGCCGAGCAACTGGGCGGCGGCGCGGTTGGCGGCGACGATCTGCCCGGCCATGTCCACCGACAGCACCGGGAACTCGAGGGCGCCGAGCAGCGCATTGAGTTCCAGGTTGCGCCGCTCGCTGGGCATCAGGCCGACCCGCTGGATGCCGAACACCCCGGGAATGGCCTCGAGCTTGGGGCGCAGGGACTGGAACTGCAGGTTGATCAGGTTGGGACAGAGCAGGTAGATGGCGTTGCCCTGCTCGCCGCCCACCTCGCCGCGGGCGACGTTGACGCCGTAGTCGACCAGCAGGTCGAGGATGTCGCGCAGGATGCCTACGCGGTTCTGGCAGTGAACCTTGAGACGCATGGGAAAGCCCGGGTTGTGCTTGTTGTCGGGACGGGGAGCGCCTGGCGGCGCATTCTTGCGTCAAGAATATGTGACAATCCGGACGGATGAAAGCCCCCGCAGGCCGCTGCCGGCGGGACATCGGCGGCGATTCGTAACGACGAAATTACAGATACACCACTGTCACGCCCGGCGCCTGCCCCGGCCCCGGCTGCGCATGCCCGCTCCTTGCGGTATCCATGGCGCCGACAACGCCAAGAAGAGGCCGCACCGCCGGCCCACTGCAGAGGAACATCCATGAGTCACTTCCAGTCCGTCGCCCGCGTGCCCGGTGATCCGATCCTCGGCCTGATGGAGGCCTTCCGCGCCGATCCCAGCCCGGCCAAGCTCGACCTCGGCGTCGGCGTGTACAAGGACGCCCAGGGCCGCACGCCGATCATGGCGGCGGTCAAGCTGGCCGAGCAGCGCCTGCTGTCCAGCGAGACCACCAAGGGCTACACCAGCGGCCACGGCGACGCCGAGTTCGGCGAGCTGCTGCTGCGCCTGGTGCTCGGCCAGGACTCTCCGCTGCTGGCCGGTCAACGCGGTGGTCAACGCGCCGGCACCACCCAGACCCCGGGCGGCACCGGCGCCCTGCGCCTGACCGCGGACTTCCTCTTCCACTGCCTGCCGGGGCGCGGGATCTGGCTGAGCGACCCGACCTGGCCGATCCACGAAACCATCTTCGCCGAGGCCGGCCTGGCGGTGCACCACTATCCCTACGTCGGCGCCGACAACCGCCTCGACGTCGAAGGGATGCTGGCGGCCCTGGAGCAGGTGCCGAGCGGCGACGTGGTGCTGCTGCACGCCTGCTGCCACAACCCCACCGGCTTCGACCTGTCGCGCGACGACTGGTACCGGGTGCTCGACGTGGTGCGCCGCCGCGAGCTGCTGCCGCTGATCGACTTCGCCTACCAGGGCTTCGGCGACGGCCTGGAGGAGGACGCCTGGGCGGTGCGCCTGTTCGCCGCCGAGTTGCCGGAACTCTTGATCACCAGCTCCTGCTCGAAGAACTTCGGCCTGTACCGCGAGCGCACCGGCGCGCTGATCGTCTGCGCCGCCGGTCACGACAAGCTGCTCGACGTGCGCAGCCAGCTGGCCTCGCTGGCCCGCAACCTGTGGTCGACCCCGCCGGCCCACGGCGCCGCGGTGGTCGCCGCGATCCTCGGCGACCCGGTGCTGTCGCTGCAGTGGCAGACCGAGCTGGACGCCATGCGCGAGCGCGTGCTGCGCCTGCGCCACGGCCTGGTCGAGGCCCTGCAGCCGTTCGGCCTGGCCGAGCGCTTCGCCCACATCGCCGTGCAGCGCGGCATGTTCTCCTACACCGGCCTCAGCCCCGAGCAGGTGCGCCGCCTGCGCGAGGAGTCCAGCGTGTACATGGTCGGCAGCGGCCGCGCCAACGTCGCCGGCCTCGACGAGCAGCGCCTGGGCGAGCTGGCCGCGGCCATCGCCCGCGTCTGCTGAGAACCTGCCCACGATCTGCTGCGCGTCGGCCATGCTGCATTGAACTCGGTCTCGGAATGCTCATTTGCACCCAGCAAACTCCGCTTCCTCAACCGATTTCGCGGGGCCGCCTAGGCCTTGCCTGGCTCTAGCTCGCGAGATCGTGAACAGGTTCTGCCTCTCGTAACGAAACGGGGCGCCCACAGGCGCCCCGTTTCTGTTTACCCTCCCCCTCAGCGGCGCGCCAGCGCCAGCTTCAGGCGATAGCCGCCCCAGATCAGCAGCAGCCACACCGGGATGGCGTAGACCGACAGGTTGATCCCCGGGATCTGCAGCATCACCCCCAGGATCAGCAGCACGAAGGCCAGGCACAGGTAGTTGGCGAACGGATACCAGAACGCCGGGAAGCCCGGCTGCACGCCTTCGCGCACCTTGCTGGCACGGAACTTGAGGTGCGAGAAGCTGATCATCGCCCAGTTGATCACCAGCGCCGCCACCACCAGCGACATCAGGATCTCCAGCGCGCCCTTGGGCAGCAGGTAGTTGACCAGCACGCACAGCAGGGTGATCAGCGCCGACACGGCGATGGCCAGCACCGGCACGCCGCGCCTGTTCAGGCTCATGAACACCCGCGGGGCATCGCCCTGCTCGGCCAGGCCGTAGAGCATCCGGCTGTTGCAGTAGACGCCGCTGTTGTACACCGACAGCGCCGCGGTCAGCACCACGAAGTTGAGGATGTTCGCCGCCGCATCGCTGCCGATCAGCGCGAAGATCTTCACGAACGGACTGCTGCTGTAGGGATCGCCGGCGGCGCTGAGGGTCTGCAGCAGCGCATCCCAGGGATACAGGCAGAGCAGCACGGTCAGCGCGCCGACGTAGAAGATCAGGATGCGGTAGACCACCTGGTTGATCGCCTTGGGGATCACCTTGCGCGGCTCGGCCGCCTCGGCGGCGGTGATGCCGACCAGCTCCAGGCCGCCGAAGGAGAACATGATGAAGGCCAGCGCCATCACCAGGCCGCCGACGCCGTTGGGGAAGAAGCCGCCGTGCGCCCACAGGTTGCTGACCGCGGCCTGCTCGCCGCCGGCACCGCTCAGCAGCAGGTACAGGCCGAGGACGATCATGCCGATGATCGCCACCACCTTGATGATGGCGAACCAGAACTCGGCCTCGCCGAACATCTTCACGTTGGTCAGGTTGATCGCGTTGATCAGCACGAAGAACGCCGCCGCCGTGGCCCAGGTCGGCACCTCCGGCCACCAGAACTGGATGTACTTGCCCACCGCGGTCAGTTCGGCCATGCCCACCAGGATGTACAGCACCCAGTAGTTCCAGCCGGAGAGGAAGCCGGCGTAGCCGCCCCAGTACTTGTGGGCGAAGTGACTGAACGAGCCGGCCACCGGCTCCTCGACGATCATCTCGCCGAGCTGGCGCATGATCAGGAAGGCGATGAAGCCGGCGATGGCGTAGCCGAGGATCATCGACGGCCCGGCGGTCTGCAGGACCCCGGCCGAGCCGAGGAACAGGCCGGTGCCGATGGCGCCGCCCAGGGCGATCAGCTGGATGTGGCGGTTTTTCAGGCTGCGCTGCAGCTCGCCCGAATGCGGGTGGGTGTCCATGGTCTGGCGTCCCTCAGGATGGAGATCGGCGCCGCAACGGCCTCGTGGGCCGACGCGCCGGAGTGATTCACGTCGGGTGAACGGGTTGCCTGCGCCTGCCGGCTACAAGCATGGTCGAGCGCGGTCGTTTTGCCACGACCGGCGCAAGGGGCGCGCAGTATAGCGGCGCCCCGGAAATGACAGAACCCGGCACGAGGCCGGGTTCCGGGGTTACCACGAAGGGGCGCAGGCTCAGCGCGCGGCGAGCTCCAGGCGCACGCGCGGCACGAACGCCTCGCCGAGCACGGCCAGGGCACCGATGGCGCCGGCGATCCAGTACCAGCGCTCCAGCGGGTCGAAGCCCAGCCAGCCGAGGGCGTGCAGGAACACCATGACGATCATCACCGGGCTGACGTAGCGCACCATGAACAGCCACAGGGCGTAGCCGGCATTGGGCAGCTGCAGCTCGTCGCGCATGATGTCGCTGCGCAGGCAGTAGCCGGCGAGGATCACCATCAGGATGCCGCCCAGGGGCATCATCCAGCGCGAGGTCACGTAGTCCAGACCGTCGAACAGGGTGGTGCCGAACAGCTTCCACTCGGCGCCGACGTTGAACGACAGCATGGCCAGCAGGCTGATCACCAGCAGCACCACGCCCGAGCCGATGGCGGCGCGACCGCGGCTGATGCCGTGCTTCTCGTTGAGGTAGGCGACCACCGCCTCGATCATCGAGATGGCCGAGGTCAGCGCGGCGACCGAGACCATGGCGAAGAACAGCACGCCGAACACGGTGCCCAGCGGCATCTGCTGGAAGGCCAGCGGCAGGCTCATGAAGATCAGGCCGGGACCGGCGCTCGGGCTCATGCCGTTGGCGAAGATCACCGGGAAGATCGCCAGGCCGGCGAGCAGCGCCACGCAGGTGTCGGCGATGGCGACGACGATGGAGGTGCGGGTGATGGACTGGCCGTCCGGCAGGTAGGAGCCGTAGGTCAGGATCGCGCCGGAAGCCAGGCTGAGGGTGAAGAAGGCGTGGCCGAGGGCGGCCAGCAGTGCTTCGCCGGTGATCTTCGAGGCGTCGAAGGTGAACAGGAAGTCGAAGCCCTGGCTGAAGCTGCCGCTGGTCCAGGAGTAGCCGACCAGCACCAGCAGCATCACCGCCAGGCCCGGCATCATCCAGCGGAAGGCCTTCTCGACGCCGGCCTGCACGCCCTTGCCGACGATCCAGATGGTCAGCAGGGACACCACGATGCTCCAGCCGCCCAGCTGCCAGGGATTGGCGTTGTGCGCCTCGAACACGCCGGCCAGCGCATCGACGCTGGTGGCGGCCAGGGAGCCGTCGACCATCTTCCACGTGTAGGCGAAGGCCCAGCCGGCCACCACCACGTAGAAGCAGAGGATCATGAAGCCGCAGAGCATGGCCATGCCGCCGACCGCCTTCCACAGCGGATGGCTGCCGTTCTCGCGGGCCACGCGGGCGATGGCGTCGATGGGACTGCCGCGACCACGGCGGCCGAGGGCGATCTCGGTCATCATCACCGGGATGCCGATGGCGAGGATGCACGCCAGGTACATCAGCACGAAGGCGCCACCGCCGTATTCGCCGGTGATGTAGGGGAATTTCCAGATGTTGCCCAGGCCTACGGCCGAGCCGGTTGCAGCGAGGATGAAGCCCCAGCGGGATTGCCAGAGGTTCTTCGGTTTTTCACGGGACATGCGTCACCTGCTTGTTTTTATCGTGACGAGAAATCACCCGCCACGCTTGTGGTGTGGCGGCATTGGCAAGGCGGATACACCTTAGGTATCGAGGATCGGGATGGATCGGACTGCACCTCCGCTCAGGCACAAGGCCGTGGAGGGCGAGGCACGCTCGGCGCCATAGGGGATGCGCGACTGGCCGCTGGGGTCACATTCGCGACGCGGGGGGAATGCCGGATCGGGGTGAGAGCGTTCATGGCGCCTCCACTTGTTGTTGTTCTGCCGCACGCGGCGATGGGCGCATATCACCCTGTGTGCGCGGCGCGGACAAGAGCCGTCTGCGGCCACGGAGGCGGCGCCAGCCGGGCAAAGTGGCAGCTTTTCCTTACAGATCCGGGAAGCTGCGCCGAATCAGCCTCCCACAGCTCGCCGCGTAACGAATCTGTTACAGGCGACTCGCCCCGTCACGCTCACGCCCATCGCCCCGGCCAGCATCTCGCTGCAGCAGATACCTGACAGGCGGCGTTATTCGAGCGAAAGTAGGGAAAAGGCCTATTCCCGTCGGGACGCTCCCGTCCGGACACGACAAGAGCCTGGGGAGGCGTTCTTGATTCAGTTCCTGCTCAACCGCGAGCCGTGCCGCATCGAGCGGCTCGACCCGAATCTCACCGTGCTGCGCTGGCTGCGCGAACAGCGCCGGCGCACCGGCAGCAAGGAAGGCTGCGCCTCGGGCGACTGCGGCGCCTGCAGCGTGGTGATCGGCGAGCGGGTGGTGGACGACACCGGCTTCGAACGCCTGCGCTACCGGGCGATCAACGCCTGCATCACCCTGCTTTCCAGCCTGCACGGCAGGCAGCTGCTGACCGTCGAGGACCTGCAGCAGGGCGAGCACCTGCACCCGGTGCAGCGGGCGATGGTCGACTGCCACGCCTCGCAGTGCGGTTTCTGCACCCCCGGCATCGTCATGTCGCTGTTCGCCCAGTACAAGAACGCCGCCGGCTTCGAGCGCGAAGCGGCCTGCGCGGCGCTGGCCGGCAACCTGTGCCGCTGCACCGGCTACCGGCCGATCCTGGCCGCCGCCGAGCAGGCCTTGGGCCAGGGCGGCGCGGACCAGTTCAGCGCCCACGAGGCGGACATCCTCGCCCAACTGGCGGCCATCGGCGCGCAGGATACGCCCGAACTGGAGGGCGACGGCGCGCGCTGCCGGCTGCCGCGCGATCTCGACGAACTGGCCGCGCTGTATGCGGCCAACCCCGAGGCGCGCCTGCTGGCCGGCGGCACCGACCTGGTGCTGGAGATCACCCAGCAGCACCGCCGCTTGCCGCTCACCATCCACCTCGGCCAGGTCGAGGAGCTGAAGACCATCGTCGTCGACGAGGCCGCCCTCGATATCGGCGCAACAGTGCCGCTTACCGACTGCGCGCCGCTGCTGGCCGCCGACTATCCGGACTTCGGCGCCCTGCTCGGCCGCTTCGCCTCGACGCAGATCCGCAACCAGGCCACCCTCGGCGGCAATCTCGGCAACGCCTCGCCGATCGGCGATGGCGCGCCGCTGCTGATCGCCCTCGGCGCCAGCCTGCTGCTGCGCCAGGGCCAGCGGCGGCGGATGCTCCCCCTGGAGGACTTCTTCCTCGACTACCGGGTCACCGCGCTGCAGCCCGGCGAGTTCATCGAGCGCATCCTGGTGCCGCGCCCGCAGCCGGGCCAGCTGTTCCGCGCATTCAAGGTTTCCAAGCGTCACGACGACGACATCTCCGCGGTGTGCGCCGCCGTCCACCTGCAGATCGACGACGGCCTGGTGCGCGAGGCGCGCATCGCCTGCGGCGGTATGGCGGCGATCCCCAAGCGGGCGAGCCAATGCGAGCAGGCGCTGCTCGGCCATCCGTGGAGCGAGACGGCCGTGAAGCGCGCCGCCAGCGCGCTGGAGCAGGACTTCGATCCGCTCGACGACCTGCGTGCCAGCCGCGCCTACCGCCTGCGCGTGGCGCAGAACCTGCTGCGCAAGGCCTGGATCGAGACCAGCCAGCCCGACCTGCCGACCCGGGTGACCGACCATGTCTGACCCTCGCACCTTCGACCCGCAAGCCGAGTTCCGCTCCGCCCTGCACAGCGGCGTCGGCCAGCCGGTGCCCCACGAGAGCGCCGCCCGCCACGTCAGCGGCGCGGCGCAGTACGTCGACGACCGCCTGGAGTTCCCCAACCAGCTGCACGTCTACGCGCTCCTCTCCGACCGGCCGCACGCGCGCATCCTCGGCATCGACACCGCCCCCTGCTACGGCATCCCCGGCGTGGCCTGCGTCATCACCAGCGCCGACGTGCCGGGCGCGCTGGACATCGGCCCGGTGCTGCCGGGCGATCCGCTGCTGGCCGACGGCGTGGTCCAGTACGTCGGCCAGCCGGTGCTGGCGGTGGCCGCCGACAGCCTGGACGCGGCGCGCGCGGCCGCCGCCCTGGCGCTGATCGACTACGAGGATCTGGAGCCGCTGCTGGATATCGAGGAGGCCCTGCGCCGTCAGCAGTTCGTCGCGCCCAGCCACGTCCAGCAGCGCGGCGACGTGGAGGCGGCGCTGGCCAATGCGCACCATCGCCTCGCGGGGCGCCTGCGCAGCGGCGGCCAGGAGCACTTCTACCTGGAAACCCAGGCCTGCGCCGTGCTGCCGACCGAGGATGGCGGCATGCTGGTCCACAGCTCGACGCAGAATCCCAGCGAGATCCAGAAACTGGTCGCCCGGGTGCTCGGCGTGGCGCTGCACAAGGTCGAAGTGGACACCCGGCGCATGGGCGGCGGCTTCGGCGGCAAGGAGACCCAGGCCGCCGGCCCGGCCTGCCTGTGCGCGGTGATCGCCCGCCTCACCGGGCGGCCGACCAAGATGCGCCTGCCGCGCCGCGAGGACATGCTGATGACCGGCAAGCGCCACCCCTTCCTCAGCGACTACGAGGTCGGCTTCGACGCCGATGGCCGCCTGCACGGCGTGCGCATCGAGCTGGCCGCCGACTGCGGCTACTCGCCGGACCTGTCCAGCGCCATCGTCGACCGCGCCATGTTCCACGCCGACAACGCCTACTACCTGGGCGACGCCCGGGTGACCGGCCATCGCTGCCGCAGCAACCATGCCTCCAACACCGCCTTCCGCGGCTTCGGCGGCCCGCAGGGCATGCTGGTCATCGAGGAGGTCATCGAGCGCATCGCCCGCCAGCTCGGCCTCGATCCGCTGGAGGTGCGCAAGCGCAACTACTATGGTACGGATACGCGCAACGTCACCCACTACCACCAGACCGTCGAGCACAACGTGCTCCATGAAATGACCGCGGAGCTGGAGGCGAGCTGCGAGTACGCCCGCCGCCGCGCCGAAATCCGCGCCTTCAACGCGCAGAGTCCGGTGCTGAAGAAGGGCCTGGCGCTGACCCCGGTGAAGTTCGGCATCAGCTTCACCAACAGCTTCCTCAACCAGGCCGGCGCGCTGGTCCACATCTACACCGATGGCAGCATCCACCTCAACCACGGCGGCACCGAGATGGGCCAGGGCCTCAACACCAAGGTCGCCCAGGTGGTCGCCGAGGTGTTCCAGGTCGAGATCGGGCGCATCCAGATCAGCGCCACCAGCACCGCCAAGGTGCCCAACACCTCGGCCACCGCCGCCTCCAGCGGCGCCGACCTCAACGGCAAGGCCGCCCAGGCCGCGGCGCTGACCATCCGCCAGCGCCTGGTGGAATTCGCCGCCAGGCACTGGCAGGAGCCCGAGGAGGCCATCGAGTTCGCGGGCGGGCGGGTGCGCGTCGGCGCGCAGTGGCTCGACTTCGCCGAACTGGCCAAGGCGGCGCACATGGGCCAGGTGTCGCTGTCGGCGACCGGCTTCTACCGCACGCCGAAGATCCACTACGACCGCGAGCAGGCGCGCGGCCGCCCCTTCTACTACTTCGCCTTCGGCGTGGCCTGCGCCGAGGTGGTCATCGACACCCTGACCGGCGAGCACCGCCTGCTGCGCGCCGACATCCTCCACGACGTCGGCGCCTCGCTGAACCCGGCCATCGACATCGGCCAGGTGGAAGGCGGCTTCGTCCAGAGCATGGGCTGGCTGACCTGCGAGGAACTGGTGTGGGACGAGCGCGGCCGCCTGCTCACCGCCGGCCCATCCACCTACAAGATCCCCACCGCCGGCGACGTGCCGGCCGACCTGCGGGTGAAGCTGGTGGAGAACCGCCGCAACCCCGAGGACACCGTGTTCCACTCCAAGGCGGTCGGCGAGCCGCCGTTCATGCTCGGCATCTCGGTGTGGTGCGCGATCAAGGACGCCATCGCCAGCCTCGCCGACTACTGTCTGCACGCCGAGCTGGACGCCCCGGCCACGCCGGAGCGGGTGCTGTGGGCCATCGAGAAAATCAGGGAGGCGCGCCCATGAACGGCTGGATCGACGCCCTCGCCGAACTGCACCGGCGCGGCGAGCCGTGCGTGCTGGTGACCGTGGTCGAGGAGCGCGGCTCCACCCCGCGCAGCGCCGGAGCGAAGATGCTGGTATCCGGCGAGCGCGCCTGGGACAGCATCGGCGGCGGGCACCTGGAATACCGCGCCATGCAGATCGCCCGCGACATGCTGGAGCGCAGCGCGCAGGCGCCTCAGCTGGAACGCTTCAGCCTCGGCGCCAGCCTCGGCCAGTGCTGCGGCGGCGCCACCCTGCTGCTGTTCGAGCCACTCGGCCAGCCGCGGGCACGCATCGCCCTGTTCGGCGCCGGCCACGTCGGCCGCGCCCTCGCCCCGCTGCTCGCCGCCCTGCCCTGTCAGCTGCGCTGGATCGACGCGCGCGAGGGCGAGTTCCCCGCCGAAATCCCGCCCGGGGTCGAACGGGTGGTCAACGACGAACCGCTCGAGGAGGTCGAGCGCATGCCGCCCGGCAGCCACTTCATCGTCATGACCCACGACCACGCCCTCGACCTGCAGCTGACCGAAGCCATCCTGCGCCGCGGCGACTTCGCCTGGTGCGGCCTGATCGGCTCGCAGACCAAGCGCGCCCGCTTCGAACACCGCCTGCGCGAGCGCGGCATCGCCGCCGGGCCGCTCGCGCGGCTGCGCTGCCCGATCGGCCTGCCCCAGGTGCAGGGCAAGCTGCCGATGGAGATCGCCATCGCCGTGGCCGGCGAGATCATCGCCAGCTACAACGGCGATCCGCGCAGTGAACTCAGGGCGACGACGCGGGCCGAGGAGCATCCCGTGTAGCGCGGGAGCGCCCTACAGGTCGTCCCAGTGCGGACTGTCGTAGTCCTCGTCCGACACTTCCTCGTCGTCGGGATCCAGCTCGTCGCGGTCGCCAGCCGCATCCTCATCGTCGAAATCGCCTTCGTCGGCGAACAGCGGCGAGGGCTCCTCGTCGTTGTCGAGGTACTGGTCGTGCTCCGGCTCGTAGCCGTCCACGTCGAAATCGTCCTGCATGATCGCTCCTGTGCATCCCGATATTGAGGGGCGGCCTGTATACGCAGCAGCCCCGCTGACGTCAATCCGGGCAACGGGGTTCCCATGCGACGCCCCGGCCACCATCATGAGCGTAGTGCCACCGCTGAAGGACCACACCATGCACGCCTACCGCGCCGCCCTGCTGCACTGCCTGGCCGACCCGTGCGAGGTCGGCGACGCCGCCTGCCAGTACTTCGCCGACGGCCTGCTGGTCGTCGCGGCCGGCAAGGTGGCGCAGATCGGCGATGCGGCCGAACTGCTTCCGCAGCTCCCGGCCGGCGTGCCGGTCAGCGAATACCGCGACGCGCTGATCGTCCCCGGCTTCGTCGACACCCACATCCACTTCCCGCAGGTCGGGGTGATCGGCTCCTACGGCGCCCAGCTGCTCGACTGGCTGCAGACCTACACCTTCCCCGCCGAGGCGCGCTTCGCCGACCCGGCGCACGCCCGCGAGCAGGCGGCGTTCTTTCTCCGGGAGCTGCTGCGCAACGGCACCACCACCGCGCTGGTGTTCTGCACCGTGCACCCGCAGTCGGTGGACGCCTTCTTCGCAGAGGCCGAGCGGCTCGGCCTGCGCATGATCGCCGGCAAGGTGCTGATGGACCGCAACGCCCCTGAGGAGCTGAGCGACAGCGCCGCCTCCGGCTACGACGAGAGCAAGACGCTGATCGAGCGCTGGCACGGCCGCGGCCGCCTGCACTACGCAGTGACGCCTCGCTTCGCCGCCACCAGCACGCCCGAGCAGCTCGATCTGGCCGCCCGCCTGCTACGCGAGTACCCGGGGCTCTACCTGCACACCCACCTGGCCGAGAACCAGGCGGAGATCGCGTGGGTGAAGGAGCTGTTCCCCGAGCGCAGCGGCTACCTGGACGTCTACGACCACCACGGCCTGCTCGGCGCGCGCTCGGTGTTCGCCCACGCCATCCATCTGTGCGACGCCGAATGCCGGCGCCTGGGCGAAAGCGGCTCGGCGGTGGCCTTCTGCCCGACCTCCAACCTGTTCCTCGGCAGCGGGCTGTTCGACCTGGCGCGGATGGACGCCCACGGCGTGCGCGTCGGCCTGGGCACGGACATCGGCGCCGGCACCAGCTTCTCGGCGCTGGCCACCCTCGACGAAGCCTACAAGGTGCTGCAGCTGCAGGGGCAGTCGCTCGATCCGTTCCGCGCCCTGTATCTCGCCACCCTCGGCGGCGCCCGCGCGCTCTATCTGGATCAGCACATCGGCAACCTACTGCCGGGCAAGGATGCCGACTTCGTGGTCCTCGATCTCAAGGCCACCCCGCTGCTCGAGCACCGCCTGGCGCAGTCGCGCAGCCTCGCGGAAACCCTGTTCGCCCTGACCATCCTCGGCGACGACCGCACGGTGCGCGAGACCTTCGCCGCGGGACAGTCGGTACACCGGCGCTGAAGGAGTTCAGCCAGCCTGGCGCTCGGCGGCCTCGACCTCGCCGGCCCGCGAGTAGAGCTCGAACTGCATGTTGGCGTAGTTGCTGGCGCCGCTGAGGTCGGGGAACAGGGTCAGATGGTTGATGTTCATCTGCTCGAGGCCGCGCAGCACGCTGATCCGCTCGGCGTTGGGCAGGTAGACCTTCTTCAGTACCGCCTTCTTCGAGCCGGCGAACGCCTCGGCGATCAGCGACTCCAGCTCCTCGCCGGACTCCGAGTAGGAGAACAGGCCGTTCTGGCCGATCACCCGTGCGTTCTCGTCGGAGTTGGGCGTATAGAAGCGCACCGTCTTCGCCAGGTTCGGACAGCGCTCGACCTCGTTCTTGTTCAGCGACACGATGATGCGCTTGCGGGTGTCGTCCTTGCCGGTATTGGCGAAGGCGAAGAAAGCCGCGGTATAGGGCGAGTGCGTCCAGTCCAGCAACGGCGTCAGCAGCTCGAAGTGCTGGCCGAGCGCCCACCACTCCAGGGGCTCCTCGTACTGCGGCGGGTTGGCGCCACGCTTGCCACGGATCGCCATCTTGAAGCGCTCCAGCTGCTGGCGGCGCAGCTCTTCGGTCTTGGACTTGTCGGCGATCTTGCGATCGATGGTCGACTCGAGCTTGTAGTAGTCCTTGCGATGCCCACGATGGACCCAGCCGCAACCCGGCGAGAAGGCTTCCTGGATGTAGTCGATGAAGAAGTTCCACTTGCGGATGTGGATTTCCTCGATGCCATCCCTGATCCGACTCGAGGTCCAGCGCGGTTGTTGTCCATTGCTCATGGGCGTGCCCCTGACTGCGAAAACCAAAGACGACCATTGACGGCATCGCCGCTGGATATCCAGGCTCAAGCCAGCGAGCCCGGACAACAAAAAACCGGCCGCAAGGGCCGGTTCCTCGGTTTGTCGCACTGCCTTGCAGAGACAGAACGACTTGTATGGTGCCCGAAGCCGGACTCGAACCGGCATGACCTTGCGGCCGAGGGATTTTAAGTCCCCTGCGTCTACCGATTTCGCCATTCGGGCGGTAGCGCGTCGATGTGCCGCCAGCGGCACGGGGCGGACTATATACAGTCGCCCGCCTACGCTGCAAGTTCGGCTGAACTTGCCGGCAAATAAAAAGCCCTGTAGATCAATGATCTACAGGGCTTTTCTTGTAGTGGAGGCCGAGGTCGGAATCGAACCGGCGTACACGGATTTGCAATCCGCTCCAAAAACCCTTGAACGGCGCGCATTCTAGCCGATTTCCGTGCCAGAACCAAGCGAAGCCGAAACCCCTGAAAGCCGCATGCTAGAGCGGTCGGATTTCGAGTTCTAGCACTCATTTTGCCCTCCTCCTGGGGGCTCGCCACCCCGCAACCCCATGACCAGCGAGCCGGCTCCAGTAGCCTCACGCACCCTGCTCGCACATCCAGCTGAGGCGGCCCTGCGCCCTACTCCGCCACCAGATGCCGGTCGATCAATCCAGCCACCTCGTAAGCATGGGTGAAGCCCAGGTCGTGACCGCCGCCGGTGAAGAAATGCAGCTCGGCACGGGGCTGGCCGACGCGGACGGGACAGCGAGGTGGACAATCAAAGCGTTCCCCCCTACCGCCCGCCGAAATCAGTGCTGGATGATCGATGAATGCGTGACTCCACCTGCATCGTCAAAGAAAACATGAAGATCGTCGTAGTCAATGCCCAGGCCACTGCACATGCCGAGCACATAGCGGTACTCACTCGGTCCTTTGAAGTCAGGCCTGCCCAGCACCCTCTCGACTTCCTCCCTGGAAGTTCCGGGGACCAACAGGCGGCCTCGTACATCCTCGGCCATACCGCCGCGATAGCAGGTTCCGTCCATGGCATCCGTTGTAGGAGCGCGCCACTTTTCCGGATCGAAATCCTCGGAGCTGAAAACTCCAGCCGAGCCCCACCAGACAAGCAGCCCGAGCAGCACTACCAAGGAAAAAACCACTGCAAGCACAGCAATCGCTGCAGCTTTGAGCGCTCGCTTGAAGCTCCATGCCGCCATCAGCCCTGCCCCCCATCGAGATGCCCATGGTTCGCTACTCGCAGTGAGACGCCTGATGACTGCGTTTGAAGGGGGGACGCAAGATGCCTGTCGATCAGCCTCGCCACCTCGGCCGCATGGGTGGAGCCCAGGTCGTGTCCACCACCGGGGATGACGTGCAGCTCGGCGCAAGGTAGAAGCTCGGCGAGGCGCTGGCCGACGCGGACGGGGCTGATCGGGTCGGCGTCGCCCCAGAGCAGCAGCACGGGCATGTGCAGCTCGGCCAGCCGGGCGGTGAGGTCGGTGCGGTCGTCGAGGAACCAGCGCGGCAGGTTCGGGTTGGCGGCGGCGAAGTCCGGGCGCCAGTCCTGCGCGCCCAGGGCGAACATGTCCACCCCGCCCGAGGTGACGGTCAGCACCAAGTGGGTGACCTGCTCGGGCCGCTCCAGCGCCGTGCACACGGCGACGATGCCGCCCATGGACTGCGCCACCAGCGCGGTGGGCTGGTCGATCTCCGGCAGCACGCGGGCCACCAGATCGGCCATGCCGGTCACGCTCGGGTCGGGTGGCGTGCTGCCGAAGCCGGGCCAGCCGATATGGACCTGCTGCGCCGGGTGGGCGAGGCGCTCGGCGGCCGGGCGCCAGAACTCGGTGTTGCCGGAGGCGCCGGGGAGGAAGAGGAGTTTGGAGGGGGATGTGGTCATTGATCATCCTTGATCGGTGGCGAAATGGACTGCTTAAAGCAAGGAAGACAAGGCTGCACCGCAGTCTACCCTACGCGCTGCGGCGCTTTGCCAGAACAACAAAATGGATGGTCGCCACGATCGGGGCAGCAAAAACAGCCCCTGCAAAGCTGGCCCCGACGAGGAACAAACTGATGCTGCAGGCAGCCACCCCCAACCCAAGCCCGAACAGTTGAACCGGCTTTCCCGGCCAGTGCCGATCCGCGACCAGATGGAAAGCAAGGTTTGCCGCCGAGACAATGCCCCAACAGCCACATACAACGAGAGCCGTGCCCAGAAGCCAATCGTCTCTGGAGGCGCTGCTAGTGGCCAACAGCATTGGAGGCAGAAAAATAGCCCCCACGCTCAGGATAGCAGTAGCAGGGCCGAACAGGCATACGAGCTCCAGCAGTATGAGTACGCGCTTCATGAGGTGGCCTGATTTGAGGACGCGGTCAGTCATGGCGCGACTTTGCCAATGCAATTGCTGCCTGGATGGCCGCACGCGCTTGCGGGCTGTTCTTCCAGCAGGTGGAACCGACGATAGCCGAGGCCTGGGAAACGATGTCCAGCGCATTCGCCTCGCTCAACTGAGCAAGGGACGCGAATCCCATCTGTTCAAGGCGGGCCACGACCGTGGGGCCGACGCCCTTCACGCCCAGCAGTGCCTTACGTTCTTCCGGTGAAAAAGGCATGAGTCTCTCCATAGATACATGACGCTTGAGGGGCGGGGCCGCTCGTGCGGTGGCCTAGTCTATCGTCGGCAACACACGGGCCACCAGATCGGCCATGCCGGTCACGCTCGGGTCGGGCGGCGTGCTGCCGAAGCCGGGCCAGCCGATATGGACCTGCTGCGCCGAGTGGGCAATGCGCTCGGCAGCCGGGCGCCAGAACTCGGTGTTGCCGAAGGCGCCGGGGAGGAAGAGGAGTTTGGAGGGGGATGTGGTCAATGGATCGTCCTTGAGGGTGACAGGCGCTGTGTTGCAGTAACGTGGAAAGGCTGTGCCATTATCCACCTTTCTCGCTTTTCAGCAGTCTTTATCTGTCATGGGAAAAAACCACCAACCTAAGAGCTGGCATTACCATTAGCTCATCATGTATGCTGATTCGAGAATAGAAAGATTTAGACTGCTTCGCAGCCATCAATATTTCCTCCTTTACCCCCTCTGGAACATTGGCACAGATATTCCCCCCTGCATCCTCACTGGACAAACGCCTAAATATAAAATGCTCTCCCCCCTTAAAAACAAAGGGCGTTTCTTGCCAACTTGAATACTCTCGACGCGAGCGACCACCATGCTTAATTGCGCTCTTATTTAGAAAAGCAACGCCATCTCTCGAAACCTTGACTGCCGCTTCCTCTGACAGCCTAAATATGCCAATCCCGCATCCTTCTAGATATCCGCCAACCTGATCGCCAGCAAAAACCGTATCAACCACCTCTAAAGACTCTGGAATATAGGACTTGTAATGCGAGGAGAGCATCAGAAAATATAGATAACCAATCAGCTTATAGATCACCAACAGTGAAACAATCACACACACAACCCACACAAGCGATGAGTTCCTCATGCGGCGTCCGATCATATGATGCATTATGAGTGCCACCTATAAACAGAAACCAGGTGGCTTATAAAACCCCGGACGGGTTGGTGGATAACATTCCTTGCCACTTCGACTCTCCCTGTCTATGCCGCGGATCACGCGATCATCATGACCGGCTTTGCGACGTTATACACCATGACCATCAGCCCTTGGCAAGTCGCCAATCAGCTTATCGCATAGCCACCGATTGACTCCCCACGCTCACCCCGCTAAGGTTCTCCCGTCGCTGTCAATCCAGCGACCTGGGATTGGCGTCCCGGAACAAACGGGCGGTCACGACACCGCTGAACAGCGGTTTTTTTGTGTCCGCAGCATGGCTACACCCGTTATGGGCGGGCCGTGCGTGGGGGCCTCACGGCCCGCCGGTCCCGTTTCCGGTACGCCAACCCGCACGGTTCCGCTCTCCCAAATTGGCGTTTGGGGGGCGGTAAGCACGCAAAAACGGGAGATTCACCATGTCGAAGACCAGCCTCCAGCTCGGAACAGTCGATTTTCACGGACGCGCCCTCACCGTCATCACCGGCCCAGAAGGCGAGCACCTCGTTGCCATGAAGCCCATCTGCGAAGCCATCGGCCTGCAGTGGGAAGCTCAGCTCAAGCGCATCAAGCGCCACCCCGTCCTCTCGCAAGGTATGTCCATCATGGACACCCCTTCCGCCGGCGGCGATCAGGAAACCACCTGCCTCCCCCTCGACTACCTCAACGGCTGGCTGTTCGGCGTGGATGCCTCCCGCGTGCGCCCGGAGATCCGCGAGCGGCTGGTGCAGTACCAGCGCGAATGCTTCGCCGCGCTGGCGGCCTACTGGCGGCAGGGTGAGGCGGTGAATCCGCGCGCGGCGCTGGGCGATGCCGCGGCCGAGCCGGTGGTGCCGATCCGCCTGACCTACAACGACCGCCCCTTCCGCATCGTGCCCGAGGGCGATGAGCTGTGGTTCGTGGCGGCCGACGTGGCCCACGCGCTGGGCCTGCGCGACGCGTACCGCATCACCCGCCACCTGCGGCCGGAGCACAAGGCGACCCGCATGGTCGGCCGGCAGGTGCTGAACGTGATCGACCGGCGCGGGCTGGATCTGGCGCTGCTGCACGGCCGGCCGGAGCGCACCGAGCCGCTGCGTCTGTGGCTGGAGGCGGCGCTGGAGCAGTTCGGCCCCGTCGCCCGCCCGGCACCGGCGCTGCTGGGCGGGCTGTCCGGCGAGCAGCAGGGCGCGCTCAAGGCGCTGGTGGCGGCACGCATCGAGGAGCTGCCCGAGGCCGGCCGCGGCAAGGCGGCGACGGCGTGCTGGTCGGCGCTCAAGTCGAAGTTCGGTTGCAGCTACAAGGAGATCGCCCCGGAGCAGTTCACCGAGGCGGTGAGCCTGGTGGCGCGCATCGTGCTGGAGGGCGAGCTGCTGGAGCCGGAGGCACCGAAGGTGGTCGGCCGGCTGGCGATCGACTTCCCGATCGAGGACTGGAAGGCGCGCAACCCGCACCAGTTCCGCCACGACAACCCGAACAGCGCCGAGCTGACGGTGACCACGGGCGACGTGCTGATGTGCGAGTACTCGCCCACCGAGACGCTGCTGGGGCAGCTCACCGAGGCCGGCTACCAAGTGGACGGCCCGCTGTACGAGCTGCGCTCCCTGCGCTCGCTGGCCAAGCGACTGGACATGACGATGCGCTTCATGGCCGGCCACATGCGGCAGGCGATGGACAACTTCGAACACGACCACCGCCGCATCGAGCGGTTCGCCGGGGCGAAGAAGCCGGCCCAGCGCTGAGGTGCGGGCATGAAAAAAGCGCCCCGGCCGGTGTGGCGGGGGCGCTTGCGTTTGGGGTCAGGCGTGGAGGTCGCGCAGCGCCTCGGGGTGCTGGGCGGCTACGCGCAGGAGGGTTTGCGCAGCGCCGGTGGGTTGCCGACGGCCCTGCTCCCAGTCCTGCACCGTGCGCAGGCTTACGCCGAGCAGATCGGCGAAGGCGTTCTGCGACAGGCCGACTTTGGCGCGCGCTTCGGCAGCCGGGGTGAGTTTGACCTCGGTGGTGCGCGCGGCCTGGCCGGCCTTCATTTGGCGAACGGATTTGAGCAGGTCCGCCTGGAATTGCTCGAGTTCTTTATCCATCGCTGATGGCCTCTTTCAGTTGCTTCAGGAAGGCAGTGGGCAGGTTGTCGAACTTGGCCTTGGTGTAGGCGATCAGCAACCAGATGTGCCCTTCCGGAAGGGTGTTGTAGTAGATGACACGGGTGCCACCGCGCTTGCCCATGCCGGAGCGGGACCAGCGCACTTTGCGCAGCCCTCCGCTACCGGGGATCACATCACCGGCCAGCGGGTTGGCCGCCAGCCAGACGATGAAGGCTTCCCGCTCACCGTCTTCCCAGATCGACTCGGCGTATCGCTTGAAGATTTCGGTTTCGATGACAGTGTGCATGGCACAAGGATACGGCGCTGCCGTATATCCAGCAAGCACCGCACGTCCCGATCCATCTGCCGTGCGGATCGCCAGGCTGTCAGCCAAGGGCGCTGCCCAACGGTAGATCGTTGGTCTTTCTGCGGGTCTAGGCTGGGTGCAGGCGAGCGGATGGAGGTGGCCATGTGCGGACGATTCGTGCAGTCCCTGACTGCAGTCGAGTATCTGGAGGCGCTGCAGATCGAGCTGCCGGTGGTAGGCGGCTTCGACCCGGAGCCGGTCGGCCGCTTCAACGTGGCGCCGCGCACGCGGGTGCTGCTGATGCATCAGGAGGAGGAAGGGCTGCGGCTGGAGCCGGTGCCGTGGGGCTACGCGCCGCCCTGGGCGAAGGGCCCTCGCCCGCCGGCGTTCAACGCGCGGGTGGAGAAGGTGGCGACGGGGGCTTTCTGGCGGGAGGCGTGGAAGGCGGGACGCGCGATTGTGCCGGCGGATGGCTGGTACGAGTGGCAGTCGGACCCGGCCGATCCGAAGCACAAGCAGCCGTTCTACTTCCGCCAGCGCAGCGGCGCGCCGCTGTTCTTCCCGGCCGTCGGCCACCTGCCCCGGCATGGCCGGGAGCTTCAGGAGGGCGACGGCTTCGCGACGATCACCATGCCGAGCTACGGCGGGATGGCCGAGATCCATGACCGGCGGCCGCTGGTGCTGGGGCCGGACGAGGCCCGGGCGTGGCTCGATCCGGCGGTGTCGCCGCAAGAGGCGGAGGAGATCCTGCATCTCGGGCTGCCGGTGGAGGCGTTCGAGTGGTATGCGGTGGGGCGTGAGGTGGGGAACGTGAAGAGCGAGGGGGCCGAGTTGATCAGGCCCCACAGCTGAAGCGCGAGCCGCCATGACGGCGCGCACAAAAAAGCGCCTCTGCCGTGATGGCAGAGGCGCTTTCGCTCACACGGGGACAGTCAGTCGGCTCTGTTCAGCCGTTCCTTCTTCCGCGCCCAGTAGCGTGCACGCTGCTCGCCCCACTGCTCTCGCTCGGCAGCCTCGCGAATGGTCTGTGCATGCTCGGGTTCGACGTTGAACTGTTCGATCAGCTCTTCCGGCGTGATGTCGCGGGGGCTGGTTCTATACAGGCGAGCGTAGAGATCCTGGGACTTGGTAGCGCGCTCGTCGAACTTGAACCCGAAAACGGCGCAGTCGGCGCTGCCGTAGAACCGGCTGACGCCCATGACCCTGATGCTGGACAGGATCTGTGCGGCGTAGCTGAAGGTGGACTTCTGCCCGCCCCGGTAGTTGCCCCCCATCATGCCCGTGTCCGCGCCATCTGCGAACTGGAACGACATGGCATTGACGATATCCCCACTCATCACCTGGACGCCGACGATTGGATTGCTGCTGAGGTCGAAGCTGCCACCATGCGGGCGTTGGTCGCTTCCGCCTCCGGCGTTGCCCATGCGCCCGGTGCTGGTCACTCCATCCGGGCCACCGCCTTCCGGATAATCGACCTTGACGGCATCGATTCGGTCCCAACCCCATACCGTTACATTCCTGATCCGGCCTGTCGGGCGGCTCGGGATATAGAACGGGGAGTCGTAGCAAGTGCCCACGGCATCGGAGTACACCTCGCGATCCAGATAGACCTTGACCGGCTCCGGATAACGAGAGATGTCGAAGTATTTCCACTGCGCCTGGAAGTCCTTGACCGTGATGGTCATTTCACGCAGGTAGCGATTCACCGTGTTGAACGGCTCCATGCGGCGCTTATCTTCCGGCGCCGTCTTCTTCACGCTTTCATAACCGGCTTCGAATGTCTTGGTGACATAGTCGCTGTAGCTGTCGATGCTTTCGGTGAGCTTCTTGCGGGTATCGGCGACGAGCTCGTCGCTCCAACCCCAGTCACGGCCGAATGCGGCGCCGTCGCGCAGCAGGGCGAGGTGGAGGTTCGCGAACTGGGCGAACAGGGGCAGCAACAGCACCTCGTAGCCACTCGACTGGAAGCGCGGCAGGTCATGCAGGAAGTGTCCGTTGGCGACGTTGAACTTCTCGGAGACGTAGGCCTTGTCCTTCGGGAAGTTCTTGGCCGCATAGGCGTAGTCGTCCGAGACGTTGTGCAGTCCGGTGAGGGCGTCTCGCACATCCTGCATGACCTCGGCGAAGATCTTCTTGTCGATCAGGGCTTCCACGCGGTCGGCAATTTCGCCCCACACATCCTGCTTCTCATCGGGCCAGAAGATGTCTACCAGGGCGCTCAGCAGTTGGCCGGCATAGGGGATCTCCCCAAGCACCACGGACACCACGACACGAGCCGCGTTGTTGTAGTCAAACTCGTATTCCAGTCCGGCGGTCAGCCCCGCGGCCCTGGAAATTTCGGCGCGCAGAACCAGCTCTTGTGGTCTGAGTTCGGCAATGGCTTCGCCGGTGAAAGTATGTTCTATATAGATACGATCATTCATGAGCACGTCCCTTTGCTGGCTGCTATCGGCAGAGTCCTGGCGGGTGCCTTCGTGCACCCGGCCGCTGAAACTACTGCAGCGTCACACCGCAAAGCGTGTGCAAGGTCACGCCTCAAAAAGAATGATCGAACGACCGGCTCCCGCACTACTCGCGCGCAACGGCCTGCCGCTCGATACAGTCCAGCACCTGCCCGGCACAGCCGATCAGCTCGCCCTCGATCTCGTCGACCGCCCTCCTCCAGTCGTCATTGGCCACCAGCGGCGACCGCGCCGGCAGGCGGCACGGGGTCAGCGGGCAGCGGATCGGGGCCACGGTAGGCGGCGGGGTCGGTGGTTTCGGGGCGCTGGTACAGGCGGCCGAGAGCAGCAGGCACAGCAGCACGCAGGTAGTCGGCAGTTTCCCGGTCATGGCGTTTCAGCTCCTCGATGGCGCGGCTCTGCGCCTGTGCGTTACGGATGACGGTCAGCCCGAGCTGCCGCAGCTGCTGCTCGAGGTCGGTGACGGCGCCGATCTGCCGCTGCTGCTCGGCGAGCACGCCGGCCTGCAGGTCGATCAACTGCTGGCGATCGGTGGCCATCTGCTCCGCCCGATCGGCGCGATCGGACTGGAGATCGATGCGCGGGGCGAGGCCCCACCAGGCGAGCGCGGCGCCGTCGCTCATGCGCAGGACGGTCGCGCCGCCGATGGGCTCGAGGCTCTCGGTCGGCGCGCCGGCATGCAGCACGATCGGCACGCCGCCGAGGGTGATTCGAGGGCGGGTCATGGGGTGCTCCGAAAGGCAGGCCCTCCCCGATACGCTGCTCGGCTCCTACACCACGCAGCGAACCAAGGAGGTTCCTAGGGGAAATCAACTGGCGGACGAGATGATCCGCGCAGTCGCAGCCTTCATTGCCGATACCCCCGGCTGCTCGGCGAGCCAGATCACAGGCGGCCCTGATCTGGTATTGCTCGCGCTGCGCCGGCTCAATTGGAGCGGCCGCCTGATGGGCATCACCCAAACAGCGCTTAGATATGAGCTTGAAGGTGTATTGAACGGGCCTTTTGGCGGCGCCACGAACAGTAGCCGCTGCCTGCCGGCTCAGAAGGCTTCCCAGTCGCCCCCGGCCGCCGGCTGTTTCTCCCGCTCAAATTGCGAGTTGGCTACCGGCACAACGGCTGCGCGCTGGAACGGAACGAAGGCAGTGGCAGCCTCACCCAGGCGAAACACGGCGACCGCTTCCTGCAGCTTCTGCGCCTGCTCGGCCAGCGACGCCGAAGCAGCAGAGGCTTCCTGCACCAAAGCCGCGTTCTGCTGGGTCACCTGGTCCATCTGCGCTACCGCCGAGTTGACCTGGGCGATCCCATCGCTCTGCTCCTGAGAAGCAGCGGATATCTCGTCGATGATGTCGGTGACTCGCCGTGCGGCGGCGACCACGTCGGCCATGGTCTTGCCCGCTCGCTCGACCAGCAGCGCCCCATCCTCCACGCGGCGGGTAGACTCGCCGATCAGCCCCCTGATCTCGTGCGCCGCATCGGCACTGCGACTGGCAAGACTGCGCACCTCGCTGGCCACCACTGCGAAACCGCGGCCCTGCTCGCCGGCACGCGCCGCTTCCACGGAAGCGTTCAGCGCCAGGATGTTGGTCTGGAAGGCAATCGAGTCGATCACGTTGATGATGCTGGAAATGCGCTGCGAACTCTCGTTGATGCCCTGCATGGTGTCGACCACCTGGAGCACGACAGCGCGCCCCAGATCGGCAGTGCTCGACGCATCGCAGGCCAAGGTGCTGGCCTGACGGGCATTATCGGCGTTCTGCCTCACCGTAGAGGTCAGCTCCTCCATGCTCGCCGCGGTCTCCTCCAGGGAGGCTGCCTGCTGCTCGGTCCGCGACGACAGGTCGATGTTACCGCTGGCGATCTGCGCCGAACCGGTAGCGATACTGTCGCTGCTCGCACGCACGGCACCGACCACACGGGTCAGCGATTCCTGCATCCGCCCCATGGCCTGCACCACGCTGCCAGAGGCCGCCTTCGAGGTATCGATGCGGACGCTCAGGTCACCAGCGGCAATACGGGTCGCCATCGCGGCGACCTCGCTCGGCTCGCCGCCGAGCTGGCGAGTCAGGCTGCGGGTCAGGAATACGCCGATCAGGATGCTGCCTAGCATTCCCAAGATGGTGAGGATGACCAGCAGCAGACGGTTGCTGGCATAGATCTCCTCGGTTTCCTTGGCGATGCGAGCTGCGTTCGCCATCTTCCTCTCGATCAGACGCCCCAACAGCTCGTCGGCATGCGCGACCGCCGGTCGACCCTCGCTGAAGGCGTAGTCGATGGCGTTGCGCTTGCTGTCCGGATCGTCTGTCTCCAGGCGACGAACGACTTCGGCAGCGACCTGCTCGTATTCCACCAGGGCCTTGCGGGCCTCATCCGCATCGAGCTGACCTTGCGGGGTCACGAACGCCTTCTTCGCCTCGGCCAGTTCGGCATACGCCAGTTGGAGACGCTCGCGCAGATCGACCTTCGCCAGTTCGTGCTCCACCGGTGAGGACGCCAGCATGGCGTTGCGCAGCGCCCGGGTTGCCGCCAGGAACTGGATCTGGGTCACCGCGGCATGGCGAATGCCGACGGTTTCTTGTCGATACATGGTCGTGGCCAGATCGCTCATCTGCGCCGCTTTCAGTATCCCCTGCAAACCTATTAGTGCACCGAACAAAGAAACCATCAAAAATCCGCAAATAAGTTTTATGCCGGTTTTTTGTCGACCGAACCATTCCATACCAGAAAATCCCCCGATTAATTTAATTAAATGACGCGCAATGGCCGTCGACAGCAATTTCGAGGAGGCATGAGAAAACACCAGAAACCCTCTGGAATGGGATTTTCATGATACACGCACGACAAAGACTACGCCGACCAACACGCAAGCCAGGAGCCTTCAAGAGCCCTCTAATTGAATTGCGCCATTATCGTAACAAGCCTGCTACAGAGCCGCCAAGGTGAACTTTTCGGAGAGAATTGCGGCGCAAAATTAACCAACTCCTGGAACAGGCACACGCGAACACGGAAATATAGAAGAGCCAGAAAAAATCCTGCGACAGCCGGGCGAAGTAACGACTAGTTTCAGCTAAAAGCCTGTTCAAAGGCTCGGCGGGATACCGGACACTGCGGGGATGAGGCCCCTTATCCCAGTGGCATCCCCCATGTTCAGCTCAAGCCGGCTCGCCCTTTGCTGAAAAGTGCACGCAGGACCGCCACGCAGAAAGAAGAAGCCCGCCTGAGCGGGCTGGATCAGCGCTTTGTCCGCGCAAACTTCATCGCCAGGCGGCGCAGGTCGAGAGCAGCCTGCTGATCGCCGTACAGAGTGACGCTGTCGCCGCCGCTCACGAACTCGACCCGCCCGAGATCCGGGAAGCTCGGGCCGGCTGCCGCGGCCGCCAGCTCCGGACTAGGGCTCGGGATGCTCGGCAGCGCTCGGGAAACCGGGACCACCGGGCCGCCGCTGGCGTAGCCGCGCAGGGTGCGCGACAGCTGCTGCATGGTGGCCTGGTAGCCGTTGCGGCGGATGCGCTCGAGGAACGCCAGGGCGCCTGGCTCGCGCACCACTTCCTGCGGCTGGACGTGCTCGCCGGCATGGACGACGCCGGCCGGCTGCCACTTGCCCCCGGGGCCGGTGTAGCCGCCGGAGGCGAAACCGGGGGTGCTCGCGGTACTGAGCAGGTCGTCCGCGGCCTTGAGGTTCTTGTCGGCCTCCGGCGATGCGATGGTCGGGCGGATCACCATGTACTTCGACAGGTCCAGGGCCAACTGCAGCACGCGCTGCTTGAGCTGGGCCTCCGACTCCGCATTCGCCTCGAATCCAACATCGATCCGCTTGAGTGCGTCGGCGTACTGCAACAGCCCCTCGATCTTCGCCTTGATGGCGTCCGCCTTGGCCTGGGCATCGGCCTCGTCGAGGCGGGCGGCCTCGCTGGCGATCTTGCCCAGCTCCTGGGCGATGCCCTAGAAGCTGGCAGTGCGGATCAGGCAGTTCCAGTTCAGGGACATCCGGCCGAAGGCGGCCAGTGAAATTCGCGATCTGTCGGATGCGAGCGTGCTGCTCGGGCACTCGACCGAGGGCATTACCGAGCGGGTCTATCGCCGCGTCGGCGCCATCGCCAAGCCGTCGAAATAGCGAAAGTTCTGGAACGCGTCCCAAAACTTTGGCTGTTTTGGCGTTTCGGGCGCAAAGTAAAAAGCCCCGTAGATGCTTGATCTACGGGGCTTCTTATAGTGGAGGCCGAGGTCGGAATCGAACCGGCGTACACGGATTTGCAATCCGCTGCATGACCACTCTGCCACCCGGCCTCAAATGGACATCGAACTTGATACCCATCAGTAAAACTTCGAGCTGGAAACTCTTATCGAACCCTCGATCCGACCTCTTTCAAGGTCACGTTCTACCGGTCGATTTGTTCCTGCGTCGTGGTGACGGGCGCCATTCTATACGAACCCGAACCACTGTCAACCCTTTGATTCAAAAAAGTTATTTTCCATTTGCACCATTGCTGAGATGCGGCCAGGCGGCGCGCAGATAGTGCACCATGGACCACAGGGTCAGCACTCCAGCGATCATCAGCAGGGCATAACCCAGGCCGACCCAGAAATCCAGGCGCGGCGGGTTGCCGAGCAGGATGATCAGCGAGGCCATCTGCGCGGCAGTCTTCCACTTGCCGAGATTGGAAACGGCCACCCGGGCACGCGCTCCCAGCTCGGCCATCCATTCGCGCAGGGCGGAAACCACGATCTCGCGGCCGATGATGACCGCCGCCGGCAGGGTCAGCCACAGGTTGGCGTGCTCCTCCACCAGCAGCACCAGCGCGACCGCCACCATCAGCTTGTCCGCCACCGGATCGAGGAAGGCTCCGAACGGCGTGCTCTGCCCCAGGCGGCGCGCCAGATAGCCATCCAGCCAGTCGGTCAGGCTGGCCAGGGCGAACACGCCGCTGGCCGCCCAGTAGCTCCAGCTGAAGGGCATGTAGAACAGCGCGATGAATACCGGGATGAGCAGTACGCGCAGGATGGTCAAGATATTCGGGATATTCATCGGCACGCTTAACATTCAAGGGGTTGCAGCATTCTACTCGCTGTGCAGGGCCGCATAAATCAACTCGGCGAGCTTTTTGCTGATCCCCGGGGCCTTGGCGATTTCCTCGGCGCTGGCCCGCGACAGCTCCTGCAGGCCGCCGAAATGCTTGAGCAGATCGCGGCGGCGCTTGGGACCGACGCCTGGCACCTCCTCGAGGCTCGAGGTGCGTCGCGCCTTGCCACGCCGGGCGCGGTGGCCGGTGATGGCGAAGCGGTGCGCCTCGTCACGGATCTGCTGGATCAGATGCAGCGCCGGCGAGTTGCCCGGCAAGGTGAATTCGTGCTCGGCATCGTTGAGGTAGAGGGTTTCCAGCCCCGGCTTGCGGGTTTCGCCCTTGGCCACGCCGAGCAGGATGAGGTCGACCACCGCCAGCTCCTGCAGCACCTCGCGAGCCATGTTGAGCTGGCCCTTGCCGCCGTCGACCAGCAGGATGTCGGGGATCTTGCCCTCGCCGTCCTTCAGACGGCGGAAGCGCCGGGTCAGCGCTTGGTGCATGGCGGCGTAGTCGTCGCCGGCGGTCACGCCCTCGATGTTGAAGCGCCGGTAGTCGGACTTCAGCGGCCCCTCGGGGCCGAACACCACGCAGGAGGCCACGGTCGCCTCGCCGCTGGAGTGGCTGATGTCGAAGCACTCCAGGCGCTGCGGCGGCTCGTCCAGGCCCAGCGCCTCGCCGAGGGCCTCCAGCCGCGCGGCGACGTGCTGGCGGTTGGCCAGGCGCGCGGCCAGCGCCTGCTCGGCGTTGGTCAGCGCCAGCTGCTGCCAGCGCGCGCGGGTGCCGCGCACCCGGTGGCTGATGGCCGGCGCACGGCCACGCACCGCGGCGATGGCCGCCGCCAGCGCCGGAAAGTCCTCGTGCACGCAGTTGACGATCAGCTCGCCGGGCAGGTCGCGCTCGGCGGCGCCCAGGTAGTACTGGGCGAGGAAGGCCGCCAGGACGCCGGCCGCTTCCTCCTCGATGGCCACCTGCGGGAAGAAGTTCTTGCTGCCCAGCACCCGCCCGCCGCGTACGCTGATCAGGTTGACGCAGGCGCCGCCGGGGCTGACCACCGCGGCGACCACGTCGACGTCGCCGCTGCCGCCCTCCATGCTCTGCTGGTCCTGCACCCGGCGCAGCAGGGCGATCTGGTCGCGCAGCTCGGCGGCGCGCTCGAAGTCCAGCTCGCCGGCGGCCTTCTCCATCGCCGCGCTCAGCTCGTCGGCGAGCTGGTTGCTGCGCCCCTCGAGGAACATCGCCGAATGGCGCACGTCCTCGGCATATTCCTCGGGGCTGACCAGACCGACGCAGGGGCCCTTGCAGCGCTTGATCTGGTACTGCAGGCAGGGCCGGGTGCGGTTCCTGAAGTAGCTGTCCTCGCACTGGCGCACCAGGAAGGTCTTCTGCAGCAGGTTGAGACTCTCGCGGATCGCCAGGGAGCTGGGATAGGGGCCGAAGTAGCGCCCCTTGTGCTTCCTCGCGCCGCGATGGATGCCCAGGCGCGGATACTCGTCCTCGCTGGAGAGGAACACGTAGGGATAGGACTTGTCGTCACGCAGCAGGATGTTGTAGGGCGGCCGCCACTCCTTGATCAGCGTCTGCTCGAGGAGCAGCGCTTCGGTCTCGTTGGCGGTGATGGTGGTGTCGATCTGCGCGATGCGCGCCACCAGCGCGGCGGTCTTCGGCGCCAGGCCACTCTTGCGGAAGTAGCTGGACAGACGCTTCCTGAGGTTGTTGGCCTTGCCGACATAGAGCAGGCGGCCTTCGGCGTCGTACATGCGGTACACGCCGGGATGGCTGCTGCAGGCAGCGAGGAAGCCAGCGCTGTCGAAGACCTCGGCCATTTCAGGTGGTGACGTCGACCATGCCGTGGCGTACCGCCAGGATGGCCAGTTCGACGTCGCTGGTGATCTCGAGCTTCTCGAAGATGCGGTAGCGGTAGGTGTTCACCGTCTTCGGCGACAGGCACAGCTTGTCGGAGATGGTCTGTACCTTCTGGCACTCGGCGATCATCAGCGCGATCTGCATCTCGCGCTCGGACAGCATCTCGAACGGCGAAATCTCTCGCTGGGCCTGGAAGGGCTTGAGCGCCAGCTGCTGGGCGATGTCGGCACTGATGTAGCGATGCCCGGCGAATACCTGGCGGATCGCCTTGATCATCTCCTCCAGGGCTGCCCCCTTGGTCAGGTAGCCGGCCACACCGGCCTGCAGCAGGCGCGAGGGAAACGGTTCCTCGTCACAGGCGGTGACGGCGATCACCTTGACCGACGGATGGCTGCGAATGATCTTGCGCGTCGCCTCCATGCCGCCGATACCGGGCATCTTCACATCCATCAGTACCACATCGGGGCGCAACTCGCGCACGCGCAGCAGGGCCTCCTCGCCGCAGTCGGCTTCGCCGACCACGGTTATCCCGGTCACGTCGGCGAGCATACGGCGAATGCCGGTGCGCACCAGATCATGGTCATCCACAACGAGCACGTTGATCACGCAATACCTCGATAGCACCAGATCGGCTTATCACAGGGCCAGAAATTCAGCGCGGACCTTAGCAAATGCCTCGCCCAAAGGACAGTGACGCGACACCTTGGTCGCACCCGGCGTCGGAAAACCGTCTCCGAAGACAACGTAAATCCGGCAGATCGACAGGCATTCGCCGGAGATGCGTTGCAGGATAGCAATGCCCCGGTGAGCGTTGCCAGGCTGGGTTTATCCATATAACCAGAGCCTAGCCAACATTGAGCCATGTGAATCAGATCACATAGAATCAACTTAAATCTGACGCCACAGTCCGCTGCACGCCTCGTACGGCGTTCACGGCACACCACCCAGGTCGACGCGGGCATGCCGCCGCGATGCCCCGAGAAACCGCCGCGGAGTTCCGCCATGCGCATCGCCACCTGCAGCAAGCTGATCACCGCACTGATCGCCGCCCTGTCGCTTGCCAGCCTGGGTACCACCCTGCTGCACTCCCACCTGGTGCAGGAGCGGAACCACAGCCAGCGGTTGCTCTTCGAAGCCCATGCCGCCACCGATCTCTTCGCCGCCGGCAGCGACCAGTTGACCGATGCGGTACGCACCTATGCCGTGACCGGCGACGAAACCTATCGACGTGCGTTCCTGCGCGAACTCGACACTTTCCGCACCCGCGAACAGGCCCGCGAGCGGCTGCTCGGCCTGGGGGCGACCGCCGACGAGCTGGCCCTGATCGACCAGGCCAAACGCCACTCCGACGCCCTGCTGGAAACCGAGCGGCAATCCTTCGCCGACATGGCCCAGGGCAATCGCGCCGAGGCCCTCGCACTGGTCTACGGCAGCGAATACAGCCAGGCCAAGGCCGCCATCCGCGCCGCACTAGACCAGGCCCGCGAGCAGCTCGACGCGCGCCTGCGCAGCCGCGTCGAGAGTCTTTCGGCCCGGGCGCGAATGGCCGACGTGCTGGCCCTGGGCCTGCTCGGCAGCAATGTCCTGGCAGTGCTCGGCGCCCTGCTGGTGTTCTACCGGCGCCGGCTGATCGACCCCATCACCTCGATGACCGCCAAGCTCCATCGTCTGCTGGCCACCGATGGCAACGGCGTGCGTTTCGACGAGGGTGCGCCGGGCTCGGAGATCGCCGATCTGGCGCAGGCCCTGGAGGAGTCCCGCCAGGCCGGGCTGGCCATCCGGACCCAGGCAGCCCAGCTGGAAGCGCAGTCCCGCGAACTGGCCGCCAGCCGGGAGCGCCTGCACCAGACCGAGGCCTGGTATCGCGGCATCATCGAGTCCGCCCCCGACGCCGTCGTGGTGGCCGACGACCGGGGCATCGTCCGCGTGGCCAACCTCAAGCTGGAAAGCCTGCTCGGATACGGCCATGGAGAACTGCTCGGCCTGCCGCTGGACAGCCTGATCCCGGGCCTGCAGGAAGCTCTGGCCGAGCTGCGCGGGCACGCCGAGACGCCCCTGCCGGCCCTGCTGCTGCCCGGCCAGCGGCGCGACGGAGCGCAGTTTCCCCTCGAGGCCACCCTGGCCCTGCTGCCGGCGCGTGACGGGCAGGGCACAAGCCTGTGCGCCGTGCTGCGCGACATCAGCGAGCGCCAGCGAGCCGAGGGCGAGATGCAGCGCGCCCGGGAGCTGGCCGAGCAGGCCGCCCGGGCGAAATCCGATTTCCTCGCCAACATGAGCCACGAGGTGCGTACGCCGCTGAACACCATCATCGGCATGGCTCACCTGTGCGGAAAAACCATACTGAGCGGCCCGCAGGGCGACTACCTGCGGCAGATCCAGCAGGCCGGCGAGCAGTTGCGCGCCGTGGTCGACGACATCCTCGACTTCTCGCGGATCGAGGACGGCGAACTGGAGCTGCAGAATTCCGCCTTCGCCGTGCAGGGGCTGCTCGACGAGATCACCCAGCGTTTCGCCGAGCGGGCGGGCGCCAAGGGCCTGCACTTCGCCTGCAGCGCAGCGGCCGGCCTGCCGGCCAGCCTGGAGGGCGATGCCCAGCGCATCGCCCAGATCCTCGCCCAGTTCGTCGACAACGCCATCAAGTTCACCGCCGCTGGCGAAGTCGAGGTGATCCTCGGCGGCCATCGGCTGTCTGCCAGCCAGTTCGAGCTCAACGTCTTCGTCCACGACACCGGCATCGGCATGACCGAGGAGCAGCAGGCCGCGCTGTTCGGCGCCTTCTATCAGGCCGACAGCTCCAGCACCCGGCAATACAACGGTACCGGCCTGGGCCTGGCCCTATCCTCCAGACTGGCCGGGCTCATGGGCGGCAGCATCGGCGTGGAAAGCCGGCACGGCCAGGGCAGCACCTTCTGGCTCAGCGTTCCGCTCGGCATCGCCACGCGCCAGCCGAAGCCCCAGCCACGCCCCGACCTGCATGGCTGCAGGGTGCTGCTGGCCGAAGACCACGAGGTCAACCAGCGCCTGCTGCGCAAGCTGCTGGAGCATGCCGGCGTGCAGGTCGAAGTGGTCGAGAACGGCCAGGAAGCCGTGGAGCGGGTACGCGAGCACGACTACGACCTGGTGCTGATGGACATGCAGATGCCGGTGCTCGATGGCGGCAGCGCCACGCTGGCGATCCGCCAGCTCGGTGCGCGCGGCCAGTTGCCGATCATCGCCATCAGCGCCAGCGCCATGCCGGAGGATCGCCGGCACTGCTTCAAGGTGGGCATGAACGGCTTCCTGGCCAAGCCGATCACGGTCGACGAGCTCTATGCCACCTTGGGCCAGTGGTATCGACGGCAGCCGGCGCCCCCGCCTGCCGCTTCCCCTCCCCCGCCAGCCGGCAGCCCGGAGCTTCCCGAAATCGCCGGACTCGATACCCTCGCGGGCCTGCAGCGGGTGCTGGGTGACCGCTGCCTCTATGTGGAACTGCTGCGCAGCCTGCTCAACCGCGAACGCGCCACGCCGCACGCGATCGGCGTGGCGCTGGAGCAGGGCGACCGTGAAAGCGCCGAGCGCCTTGCCCACACCCTCAAGGGACAAGCCGCCACAGTCGGTGCCGCCGTCGTCGCGCAGCACGCCGCCACCCTGGAGGCACTGCTGCGCGAAAACGCTCCGGCCAGCGTCGTCAACCCGGCTCTGGAGCGTCTGGCACAGCACCTGGAGCCATTGCTCGGCGCACTCGAAGTCGCGCTCGAGGCCGCCCCTGCAGCCATAGCACCGGCTCTCGCCCCCGAGCAACTGGAGACGATCCGTGCGAGACTGGAGACTCTGCTGCACGAAGACGATGCCGAGGCGGTGACCTGCTTCAACGAACACGCCGCCGCCCTGCGCGCCGCCCTCGCCGACGACTACCCGCGTCTCGAGCACGCCATCCGCCGCTTCGAATTCGCCACCGCCCTGGCGATCCTGCAGCCGCGGCACCCGCTCCAGCCATCCACCACCCACGAACCGAACAGCGCATGACGATGGATGCCCAGAAGAAACCGACCATCCTGGTGGTAGACGACAACCCCAACAACCTCGTGCTGATCAGCAACCTGCTGAAACAGGAATACCGGGTCAAGGTGGCCAACAACGGCGAGGCCGCGCTGCGCATCGCCGGGGCCGTCGAGCAACCCGACCTCGTCCTGCTCGACATCATGATGCCGGAGATGGACGGCTACGAGGTGTGCCGCAAGCTCAAGGCCGAACCACGTCTGCGCGACATCCCGGTGATCTTCCTCACCGCCCGGACCGCCATCGACGACGAGGAGCGCGGCCTGGAACTGGGCGCGGTGGACTACATCACCAAGCCGATCAGCCCGCCGGTGATGCTCGCCCGGCTGCGCACCCACCTCAAGCTGAAGGCGTCGGCGGATTTCCTGCGCAACAAGAGCGCGTTTCTCGAGCAGGAGGTGCGCCGCCGCATGCACGAGGTGCTGGCCGTGCAGGACGTGACCATCGAGATGATGGCGTCGCTGGCCGAAACCCGCGACAACGAGACCGGCAACCACATCCGCCGCACCCAGCACTACGTGCGCACCCTGGCCTTGCACCTGCGCGAACACCCGCGCTTCGCCGACTTCCTCACCGCCGCCAACATCGACCTGCTGTTCAAGTCCGCCCCCCTGCACGACATCGGCAAGATCGGCATTCCCGACAGCATCCTGCTCAAGCCCGGCCGCCTCGATCAGCGCGAGTTCGACGTGATGAAGACCCACGCCAGTCTCGGCGGCGAGGCCATCGCCCGCGCCGAGCGGCTGGCCGGCCGCCCCATCCCCTTCCTCAGCATCGCCAAGGACATCGCCTACAGCCACCACGAGAAGTGGGACGGCAGCGGCTACCCCCGCGGCCTGGCCGGTGACGCCATCCCCGTCGCCGCCCGCCTGATGGCCATCGCCGATGTCTACGACGCCCTGATCAGCAGCCGCGTGTACAAGGCGCCGATGTCCCACGAGGAAGCGGTGAAGATCATCGCCGCGGGCAAGGCCAGCCATTTCGATCCGGACGTGACCGACGCCTTCTTCGCCGCGCAGGCGAGCTTCCGGGAAATCGCCGCACGCTATGCCGACCAGCCGGAGCCGGCCATTCTCGACGACATCGGTACCTGAACATGACCCAGTCCATCGCCAGCCCATCGCCAGCCGCCTTGGCGCCGCCTCGCAGCGGCTCGCGGGTTGGTACCAGCGACAGCCGGCGCGCCTATGCGCTGATCCTCGGCCTGACCCTGGCCCTGATCGCCGTGCTGTGGGCCGGCGTGGCCTTCAAGATCGACGCCGAGCGCAGTCAGACCGTGCAGAGCCTCAAGCGCGACACCCTCAATCTCGCACGCGCCTTCGAGGCACACGCGGCACGCACCATCAGCGGCGCCGACCAGTCGCTGCGCTTCCTGCAGCACCAGTACGAGCGCAACGGCCGGCAGATCGACATCGCCGCCTTCGTGCGCGACGGCCTGATCATCGGCAACCTGTTCAACCAACTGGGCATCATCGACGAGCGCGGCACCTACATCCTGTCCAATCTGCCCAACCATGCACCGATCGACCTGTCCGACCGCGAGCATTTCCGCGTGCACCGCGAGCACCCCAGCGACGAGCTGTGGGTCAGCAAACCGGTACTCGGTCGCGCCAGCGGCAAGTGGTCGATCCAGATGACCCGGCGTATCGGCAAGCCCGACGGCAGCTTCGGCGGCGTCGCCGTGGTCTCCATCGACCCCTTCTACTTCACCAGCCTGTACAACGACGTGGCACTCGGGCACGACGGCATCATCACCGTGGTCGGCTTCGACGGCGTCGTGCGTGCACGCCGCTCGAGCAGCGAGGACGATCTCAGCGCCAGCGTGGGCCGCGACATCTCCGCATCGCCGCTGTTCACGCTGCTCAAGGAGCAGACCCAGGGCCACTACATCTCGGCCAGCCAGATCGACGGCGTGGAGCGAATCTTCAGTTTCCGCAAGATCGAAGGCCTGCCGCTCGCCGTGGTGGTCGGCGTCGGTCGCGAAGAGGCCATGGCCGACTACCTGCAGCGGCGCAACGAATACCTCCTGTTCGCCGGCCTGATGTCGCTGGTCATCCTGGCCTTCGGCCTGCTCAGCGCCCGCCTGCTGCAACGCCAGCGCGCCGTCTCCGCCCACCTGCGCGTCAACCAGGCCAGGGCGGAATCGGCCAACCGCCTGAAGTCCGAATTCCTTGCCTCCATGTCCCACGAGCTGCGCACCCCGCTCAACGGCATCATCGGCTATGCCGAATACCTCGAGAACATGGGGGCTGACGCCACCAGCCGGGAATTCGCCGGCATCATCAACAAGAGCAGTCGCCACCTTCTCAGCCTGGTCAACGACATCCTCGACCAGGCCAGCATCGAGGCCGGCCGCCTGCAGCTGCAGGTCAGCGAGTTCCGCCTCGACGACCTGGTCAAGGACGCCCTCGACATGCATCGGGGCGTGGCCGAGGGCAAGGGCCTGGCCCTCGAGGAACAAGTGGCGGCGGGCCTGCCGGCCAGCCTGTGCAACGACCGCAAGCGTGTGCTGCAGATCCTCAGCAACCTGCTGCACAACGCACTGAAGTTCACCACCGAGGGGTATGTGCGCCTGAGTCTGCGCCGCGACGGCGACACCCTGTGCTTTGCCGTCGCGGATAGCGGCCCGGGCATCCCTGCCGAACAGCAGGAAGCGATCTTCGAGCGCTTCCGCCAGATCGATACCTTCGTCACCCGCCAGCATGCCGGCACCGGCCTGGGGCTGGCGCTGTCCCGCGAGCTGGCCGCCATGATGGGCGGCGAGATCACCCTGACCTCAGCACCCGGCAAGGGCAGCACCTTCACCCTGCGTCTGCCGCTGCGCACGATGGAGAGGCCATGAAAGTCCTGCTGGTCGACGACACCGATTTCAACCGCACCCTGCCACGGGTACTGCTCGAGCGCCACGGCTGCCAGGTGGTAGAGTGCGCCAGCGGCCCCGAGGCCCTGCAGGCAGCCGCCAGCGGAGACTTCGACTGCGTGCTGCTCGATGTCATGATGCCCGGCATGTCCGGCATCGAGGTCTGCCAGCGCCTGCGCGCCGACCCGGCCAACGCCGACCTGCGCATCATCGCCTACACCGCCCACGCCCTGCCGGCAGAAACCCGCGAGATCATGGCTGCCGGCTTCAACGACCTGCTGGTCAAGCCGATCGACATCCGCAACCTGCTGTCGATGCTCGGCATTCGCGCAACTTGAGGCAGTCGAGCCAGGCTTCGCCCCGCCTCCGTTAGCAGCGCGACCGTTCATCCGATTGAGCCGCAGGCCCAGCTACCGGCCATCGCCGGTCATATGGCCACTGCTATAGTTCTGAAATCGTGCAAATATGCTGACGCAGAGCGGGCCTTCATGCTGGCCAACGGCAGCCGCAGGCATATCGACGGAGAGACAATGCGCATGGACGCTCCACAACTGACCGACATCGACTTCGAGCCACTGTTCACCGTCGAAGAGGCCAGATCGGCCGAGAACAGCGACAGCATCGGCATAGGTCGCCGCATAACCCTGTTGGCGCTCACCAAGAGCAAGAGCGAACTCGTGGATACCGTGCGCCGGATCGGCGCCGAGCCGTTCGGAGCCTGGCTCGATCAGGTCGAGGAATTCCAGAAGGAACTCCAGTGCCTGCTGGAACTCTCCACCAGCGCCCATGCCCGCCTTCTGGTCGCTGGGCAGATGGTGGTCGATCAGGCACCGCCGAACTGAACGCTAGAACTCGACCTGGGCACTGAAGTAAAGCTGGCGACGGTCATCGTAAAGGTTTTCCCGCCAGGTCAGCGGCTCGTCGTCCAGACGCTGCTGCAACACACCCGCCAGCTCCAGCTCGGTGCCACCGAGGTAGAGGCGCTTGGCCAGGCGCAGGTCGAGCCGCTCGAATCGGCGTTCATTGAGCAGGTCAGCGCCGTAATAGAACAGACCGCTCGACCAGCCCCAACCCCAGTCGCGCATCCAGCCTGCCGAACCACTGTAGCGGGCGGTCAGCCGGCGGTCGCTCTTGTGCGAGGCAGCAAAGTCGACATAGGCGTAGGTCAGACGCAGGCGATCCTGCCGGCCGGCCTGCCAGTCGATCTCGGTTTCGGCACCACGGAACCACATCCAGTGGCGATTGCTGGGCTCGAACTCCTTGACGTCCAGCGGCTCGCTGATCATGCGGTGGATCTCGTCGTTGAACACCTTGATATCGATGCTCAGGCCGAAATCGAAGTGGCCGTTGTAGCCGATCTCGCGCGAACGCATGATCTCCTGATCGAGATTTCCCGGCCCCACTGCGTGGGCGAATCCATAGGCCGAGTCGCGCCCCGGCAACCCGCTGAGATTGTCGAGACGATAGCGCCAGTCGACGTTGTTCTCCTGCATGTCCGGCGAGCGAATCGCCTCCGAGTAGACGAAACGCAGGCCATGGCGAGGAGTGATCAAATAATTGAGGGCGATCCTTGGCGTCAGCGAGTCGCCGCTGAGCCGGTCGCGCTCGTACATCGCGCCGCCCTGCAACACCAGGTGCTCGGTCAGGTACCACTCCAGATGACCGAACAGTCGCCAGATATCGTTGCTCAGGTTGCCATTGAAGTAGGTCCGTGATTCGCTGCGGTCATGTCGGTAACCTATGCCGCTGAGCAGGCGCAGATTGTCGGTCAGACCCAGCGTATCCTGCAGCTCCAGGTCATACCGGGTCTCGTCGATGTCCTGATCGGTATCGCCGCAGACCGCGCTGCGCGCCGTCGGATCGTCGTAGAACTTGTTCATGATGGCGAGACCCAGCGCCATCTCTTCCGGAGTGCCGGGCGGAGAAACGGTGAAACGGGTACCGAGAATCTCGCCAGCCCTGATGACCCCGGATATCTGGTGGAGATAGTCCGGGGAGAGGGCAAACAGGGCCGCCACATCCGGATCGAAGGCCAGCCCCAGATCGCAACTACGCCAGGCTTGACGGCGCTCCCAGCGCTGCGCATATGCCTGCAATTGCACATTGTGCCGGGGGTCGAGGTCGACGTTCCAGCGCAGCGAGCCGGCATAATCTCGAGCGCTGACGTCTCGGTCAGTATCTCCAGGCGCCACGATGCTCTCCACCAGCGGCTCATCCTCGAAATCATAGTTACGCTGGTTGCTACCCTCCTTGGCCGCCAGTTGCCAGTCCAGTGTCTGGTTATCGCCCACGGCATGGCTGGCACTCAGTTGCATGCGGGTACTGCGCCGGCTGTCGCGGTACTTCTCTCCCCAGTCGGTGTGATGGAAACCGTTGTCTTCCTGCCCCGAGAGCGACAGACGGAAGTCGCCGCTGCCGGCGCGAAAACCCTGACTGGCATACCAGTCGTCTACACCACGCTCACCACGGGTGTATTTCAGCCGAGAGCCCTGACTGTCGGCCGGGTTACGCGTGGTAATGCTGATCACACCCATCAGGGCGTTGGCGCCGTAACTGACCGTGTTCGGCCCGCGGAACACCTCGATACGCTCGATGTCCTCGATGGCCAAAGGGATATCACCCCAGTCCACCGTGGCCAAACCCGGCCTGTACACCGAGCGACCATCGACCAGTACCTGCAGGCGACGTGCCTCGGTGGCACGGCTGCCGTGATAGTTGACCGTGGCCAGGTTGCCCTTTGCATAGCCGCTGTAGCCGACCATCATCCCCGGAACCAGACGCATCAGCTCGGGAATGTCGCGCGCCCCGGTGGCCTGGATCAGCGCACGGTCAAGCACGGTAACGCTACCCGGTACTGCCGCAGACGACTGCTTGAGTCGCGTGGCGGTAAGTACCTCGGGCAGTTCCTCGCTGGCCAGAAACAAATCGGCAGCCAACCCTGCCGGGCTGCCGGACAGGCAGGGCAACAGACTGAGCAGGGCGAAACGGCGGGCCGAGAACATGGGGAATCTTCGCGTGCTGGATAAAGGCGCGATTCTAGCCGACTGCACCACCTCCAGTCTGCGCCCAGCAGCGCACCTGCAGCTAAACCGACTCGAGTCATGGCGAGCCAAACGCCGCGATGCTCTGCATCGAAACTACCAACGTACTTTCCGAACACCACAAAGACGAAACCCCGACCAGCGTGGCTGGTCGGGGTTTCTGTGTAGGTGCTTGACGATGACCTACTCTCACATGGGGAAG